>JBPCVE010000493.1:0-3524 GCA_051010795.1 Rubripirellula sp. | reverse complement strand
CGCACGACTGGTGACTCTGTCTCACGCAGTGGTCCTCGAATGCCAATCTTGCCGCCGCCATTCAGTTTCGCAGTGCGAGCACCACCAAAGTTGGCATCAGGTTCACTGAAGATAATGCCATGGATTGCTGAGTATTGACGACACAAGGCATCAACTTCCGGTGTCACAATCTCAAGGTATTGGACTTTCATCGACTCTCCTGTCGCAGGCGGATTTGACCCTTGAGTTTCACGGGGCGACTCATTGTTGGATTCCACCTGCTGAGATGTATTGGTGCCGGATTGATCGCATCCGGTGAGCAATGCAACCATCCCGGGCGGAATCGCGAGTGCGATTCCTGAGCGGATTGCGTTACGACGAGTAATTGAAGGCATGGGATTCTTACCACATAATGTTCGAGGTAACCGGGCCGACAGTTCAGCCTGTAGCACAAGTGTATCAGTGAACAAACGACTCGGCCAACTCGGCTCCGGTTCACCGATTTGTTATCCCGCGTTTTGCGTGAGTATGGGATCAACTGCAGCAACGAGTTCGTTAATCAGTTCCGGATCCATGAATCTGTAATTGTCTGGAATATCGAGAACGTGCAGTTCCTTAAACCTCATTTCACCGGGAAACTCGGCCATCAGGCGTTGCTTGTGCTTTTGCTCCATCACCAACACGATGTCGGCCCATTTTAGGTCATTCGCGCTTACCCTTTTTTGAGCATTCCTGTTTGTACCGCATGACCGTGCATGAACCAGCGGTTTGTCAGCGTAAACTTTCTCCCCTGTCGGACTGCGCCACCGGTTCATAGAGCAAATAAACAAGATCTTCACTGATTCTTGATTGAGCATCTCAGACTGCCTAACACGAGGATATTCAAAACCAAGTTGTTTTTCCCGATGAAGTTTGTTGGACCGAGTGTAAACATGCTTCCATTTCTTTTCGTGTGCATAATTGTCTTTGGGCATGTTTGAGCGGGATAACGTCCACGACTGCCGAGCCGGAACAGTAATCTAAACCTTGAAAAGCACACGCAAGTCCGGCTTCGCGTGCATCGCATTGTTATCCGGCATTGGCCAAAGGTTAGTTCTGTTATTGGTTGAGCCCGGATTCCACCAGCATCGTAACCACATTTTCGTAATTCTGTTTGGCCGGCAAATCTTCATATTGTTCGTATTTGCCATTAGCAGCCGCTCTAGCAAGTTGTAGGGCTGTCATTCCCCCATCGACAATCGGTCCAGTATTGGCGCCGCGCGATAATAACATGGGAATCAGATCCGTTTTGCAGTACATAATCGCGTAACGCAAAGGCGTGGTCTGACGACCTGGATCGAGCATCTCGATGTCAGCGCCATTGTCCAGTAGGATTTCAGCGGCGCCTGGTTGATTCCACAATATCGCACAGTGAAGTGGCGGCGGAGTCCATGTGGGATGGTTAACGACATCGGGTTGGCGATCAATCAATTTTTTGATGGTGGCCAAGTCACCAATCTCAATTGCATCGGAAAACGACTTGTCACTGAATTCTGATGTCATTGTTCAAGCCGGATAACGTCGAGAATCACCAAGCGACGGCAGGTCGCCCGCTATGTGAACAATCTTACCACTGCCGCTTCGTGTGCATTCGTTGGTTACCCGTTTTTGTTCTACGTCTGTGCGAACATCACCATTGCCAGTCAATTGTCTAGCAGCTCAGACTCCATCCCAATCTCCATCAGTGATTAGAAGCGTTTCCCGGAAGAATCACCTCGCAGTAGTCAAGCAGTTCCAATCCACGATCGTCAAGCACCACGTCCGGTTTGGGCAAGAAGGCAACGAAGCAATCAGCAATGCCCAGAGATTCACAAACACGCCGAGAATACTCGCTCCCGCCGCGACTCCAGCAATATAGTTCATGTTCTTCGGAGTGCATTCGCCGAACGTAGTCAGCGGAAGCAGGCATCGGAATCTGCTTCCTGCCGACTGTACGAATCAAAGTATCGTCAACATCGACGTAAATCACGCGATTCGGCTTCAACTAGCTGCTCCAAATGAACGTTGGTAACGCCAGAGCGTTTTGCCGGATAACGACCAAGATCACCGAGCCGAGAGAAAGTGATTCTCCATTTTAAAACACGCGCAAGTCCGGCTTCGCGTGCATCTCATTGTTATCCAGCTATTTCGATTCGTCGAGGCATTGTTCCCAGATCGCAGAGCCCTTTTCGTGCCCGGAAACGCCCTTGAAGAATGACTTGAACGCTTGATTCATATCGAAGTCTTCGCAGTTTTCCCATGCGAGGAGTTTTGGCTTATGAACGCGGAAATGCCCTGATACTTTCGGTGTGTAAGGGATCGCAATAACTGCCTCGGAATCCGGGGAGAAATATGCTCGCATTTCAATAATTAACGCATCCCGTTTTTCGTCATCGACAGGAATGTGTCCGTCGTAGATTAGTGCCGCATCGTTGGCGTCCATCTCGTTTGATGCAAGCTTCTTTTTCCCGTGCTCGACAGCCGCACCAAGATCATCGTGGGCGAGGCGTTCCATCTGATGTTCATCGTCTTCGTTTGTGTAGACGAGCATAGGAATCAGAGTGTCGCCATCCGAAACGCACCAAACGGCGTGGGCTGCGAACATGCCTGCTAATTCAGATGCTGTAATCATCTACCAGTTCTCTGCGTGATAACGACGAGGGTCACCGGGTGGCGACGAGCGATGATCCACTTGTATACGCCCGACTTCGCCGCTCGGGTGCATTGTCTTTTTAACCTGCAATCGATCCAAACGGTCTATACGTGTTTGCCGAGAATCATCAGAAATGCAAGGGCCGACTGAGCCAGCGAGATTCCGGACAGTACAGCCAAGACGGTGATCTGTGAACGCCCTGTACGCGAGCCAGGCATGAACCATAATGAACCGCCAATCCAGATAAGAAGCCAGATTGCGATGATGGCAATTCCAAATACAGTCTCGCTTAGGGGAAGAATCACATAGACGGGCAAGAGAAGCAGTGCAGTAAGTCCACCAAACAACAGCACCGCCTCTGAAATCTTGTCGAACATTGAAAAACTCGCAGCTATGCCGAGCATAGGCCACACGACCATTGCCCCGAATGTTAATGCGAGAAATGCCGGAAAATGCCATGCCGCTCTGTCATCGTGTGTCGCTATATTCATTTTGGTGGTGCCTTGATGTTGCGAAGCTCGGCGAAGTTTGCCAGACCCGGATAACGCCACGCGTCACCTGGAACGGGCGGAAAAGTTTCTAACTGCCAAATCGCTCAGCTCGCGTTCTCAGGTGCACGCGATTGTTAGTTGCTATCCGCCGCCAAGTTCCTCCACGAAGCGCGCGTCGGGAACTACCTTCTCACCGTCAACACCAAGAACATCCACAATCAGTGGACGCAGTTCGCAAAGAATATCGTCCGCAGTGCGAAGTTGGAGTTGCTTGGTTGCGAAGGTAACGCCCACGAGTTTAGCGGTGATGTCGCCAAATGTAACCCATTCAGCGGGGGGCACAGTACGGAACTGAACCGTGACAATGTGCAACAGGAAAATGC
>JBPCVE010000492.1:0-2713 GCA_051010795.1 Rubripirellula sp. | reverse complement strand
ATCACAGATGTGCCAGGTGGATTGAAACTGCAAAACGAGGGCCACGATGTTCGCTATCGCAACATTTGGATTGAAGAACTCGACCTGACCGAAGCGAATACGGACTTCTAGTTTCAACAGGCCGTTGAGCATTCACACGCAACTTCAGCCACTGAGCTTATCGCTCAGCGGCGGAAACCGCGTGACCAAGCCCGCGTGGGCGTACCGGCCGAGCAAGCTGGGATACAACGAACTATCCGGCGATCTCTCCACCGCCAGTTACGATTGCCTCGACTTGCTCTGTTGACATCTGCAGTTGCTTGCCAATCTCGTCAGTGCTGAGCCCATCGATCCAACCCAGTCGGATAGCCGCTTCGAGAAAGCGGTCATTTGGCCTTTCCAAAACCTGCTCCACAGGGCGTTCTGAACGACACGTTTCGATCTGTATAAGAACACCGTCCCACAACCTGATCCTTGCTTCTAAAGCCCTAACCGCCGCCTGCTCGGCGAGTTGCCAGCGAAGAGGACTGTCGCCACACAGTTGACTGATCATCTGTTCTGCCATCGGACCGTGTGAGTCTCCATCCACATCAATGTGCCTCCGCAAGTAATGAACAAAGTAACCGAGCCGCTGGCTACCTATGTCTCCAACTTCCTCGATCACGCGTTCAAAAACCTCCGGCAACAAATGCTCTCGTCCGTAGGCGAATGAAGCTGCGAGTTCACAGCTTTGTGAGTGGGTCGCGGTCGACAGGGTTCGATACACGAATTGACGAGTGCAATCCGGAATGCAGGCATTTTCCAGAGCGATCAACGGTCCGGTTCCATTCCTCAAGCCAGCAACAAACTCTTCAATCTGGCTCGTGTTAGCCTCGCATCGCTCCATCGCTCTCAAATACATTTCAAAGTGCGAGGCGTAGCCACCTTCACCGTCGTCATCACTCTCCTCGCACAGCACGATCTCATTGATCAACCGCCTTGCCTGCGGGTTGCTTGATGGAACCCAGACGGTGTCCACGCACGTCAGGACCCGCTGCAGTGATTTCAGAACCGTCATGAAGTCCCAAACAGCAAAGACGTGGTTCTCCATGAATATCTGAACGTCCTCGACCGTACGCATCGCGTCATAGAGAGGATGAGAACGCAAGCGAACGGTTAGCGGAGCGATGCTTTCTTGAATCTTGTCGCTTTGTCTCATCTCAACTCAATCTCGGTGTAGGTGATTATTTCCAGCTCGGCCATCCTCGGCGATCAAATGAGATCCGCCGAAGCGGGGTCTCACTCAGACCGAAAGAGCTGATTTTTCACGCCTGCCAACTAACGGTGATGTTACCGTCGTATATTAGTCCTGCGACGCCGTTCGGAAAGGGCATACCCCCCTACGAGCCGAACAGCCTTCTCGTCGCTCAGTATCGCTTGAACCCTGTCGCAATAACATGGCCGAACACTCGCAGCAACGACGATGCAACTTTCGGGTCGCTCATATTCTTCCGCTCACTGGAAAAGAGAGGCGGCCAAGGAGCGTCATATATCCTCTCCCGGCCCTATCTTAACCGCAGAAGAGCCGAATTCGACAACACAGCAAGACTCGCCGCCACAACGACAGCCGCCCCTGAAAGTCTCGACGGTAATGCGTGACCAATCGCCGCAGGCGGTGGCAGGCCAACAACCACCCCGACGGGCCATCCAACTGATTATAGCCAAGAGGCAATCTTTCATTTAAGGTCATGCTTTAGCCTTCGATTGACCATCCATCGCCCAGAGGAGCAACCCACCAGAGGCGCAACCCAAATCATTGAGCCCTCTTAGGATCCGACGGACAAGATCATGGCACCCTTTCGAACCACGCTAAAACACAAGCATCAGTGTCACTGCGTAGTAGTTTATAATCGGACGGGACGGGGGCGATTCGCTCCTCTACATCGCCACCACCTCCGATCAACAGCTCCTCCTTCGCATGCAAACCTCCACCAATCCGCGTCTGGTCATTTTCAACGTGGCTTTCCGGTGCCTGCTCTTCATTCCTTGGCTTACAGGACTGGTTACGGCTGCGGAAGACACCACAACGTCAACGATGACGTACAGCGACGCTACACCGCTCGAGTGCAGCGGTACCAAGATCGAGCTGGAAAATCACTCAGCGGTGCGTTGCTACGACTGGGATCAGGACGGTGACCTCGATTTGCTTGCCGGTGATGGCGTTGGCAGAATTTGGTTATTCAAAAACAGTGGGACCCCGACTCGCCCAAGACTGGAAGCGAAAGAAATGCTTTCAGCTGGCCAAAAATCGCAGTGGGGAAAGCGATACACAGGCATCACCTTGGCCCAATTGATTGGCTCAGAATTACCAGACCTTGTTGTAGGTCACTCCAAGCAACTCATAACGGTCCACAGAAATATTGGTTCAATTCAGCAACCAATTTTTGAAGAGGACGGCAGCACCATTGAGGTCCAAGCCGGTTGCGATGGACGTTTCGACGTGGCCGATTGGGACGAAGATGGAAAACTGGATCTTGTCACTGGTTCCTTTGACGGAATCGTGCAATGGCATCGCAATACGAGTTCTCGAAACAAACTCGAGTTCTCGAAGGGTGAACCATTTTGTGGCATCCGAATCGCCTACAACTCACATCCTCGGCTTTTGGATTTTGATGGCGACCGTCAACTCGATATGTTACTTGGCCTGAATTGGGGAAGTGTGACGTTATATCGTCACGCTGCAAATGCATCAGGT
>JBPCVE010000491.1:0-4212 GCA_051010795.1 Rubripirellula sp. | reverse complement strand
TTAATGAAGCCAATGCTTTTGATTGAGCTGGCAAGCGTCACAGCAACAGGACGGAACCCTACACTTTGTGTAATCGGCAAAGTCGGTGCCGAGTCTGCGGGCTGTAACGTTTTGTCGGAATCTACCGTTCTGTTTCGCTATTCGGTAGTTCCAGTTGTGCTGCATGAATCGCCGATAACGAACATGGCGCGCCGTTCGAACGGTCCGGTTATCCAGATTGTCTGGCATAGCGGAAAGCGTGGTAAATCAAGGCTTTATTCCATGCGATTCCGCATATCTAAAACATTCTGCAGGCAGCAACACGATCATCACCAGAACGGTGACTTTCATGCCGCCTCTGCTGCTCCGTTGCATTCACCGGTGCGTTGTACTGCGATTGTTTTTTTAGGTTTGATGGTGGTTTCAATGGTCGCAGGGTGTTCCATCGCCCAACTCATTCCGGACGGAAAACACGACACAAAAAAGTCATATCATGCGGACCACGGGTTAAGCATTCAGTACCCCGAGGTGAAGCAGTGTGAAACGCCTCCTCTGCTGAAGGCTCAGCAGACGACGCTGCCATTGACGATGCAGGATCCGGCTGACTTGCCGACTGTGGAGTTGTCTTTGCAGGACGCCGTCAATTTGGCTGTGACGCAGAGTCTTGTATTACGTACGGTGGGTGGGTCTCAGGATGTACGGGTTGCTGCTCAGGGTACGGTGACCGTCTATGACCCAGCAATCACCGCTTCGTCACTGCAGTTTGGTTCGGAAGCAGCGTTGTCTGCGTTTGATGCGCAATACGCACAGCAACTTTTTTGGTCATCGGTTGACCGTCCTAACAATGTTGCACCGGGTGGCGTTACTTCTGCGTTTACCCCTTCGGTTTCATTGGGCAAGAATGCTGCATTTAATGCCGAGTTGTCGAAAACAACCGCAACCGGTGGTAGTTATGCATTACGGCACATCGTCAACTATTCGCGGAACAACCAGCCGTTTCGGGCGTTTCCAAGTGCATTCGACGGCTGGGTGGAAGCGGAGTGGCGTCAACCTTTGGCGCAGGGAGCTGGCTCGACTTACAACCGTATTGCGGGACCTGGGTCTGTGCCTGGGCAATACAACGGAGTCCTGATTGCACGTGTCAATGAGGATATTTCACTGGTTGACTTCGAAGCTTCTGTCATCCAGGTGGTCACTGACGTTGAGCAGAAATATTGGGATCTCGTGACTGCTTACCGAAGACTCGATACCGCTGTACGTGGACGCGAGTTGGCACGTAGAACCTGGGAGTACAATAAGAAGCGGCTTGAAGTCGGCGCTGGCCGTTTGGATGATGAAGCACAGGCGAGGTCACAATATTATAATTTTGAAGCGCAGGTACAGACAGCGTTAGCCGGTCCAAATGGGCTTTATGAATCTGAGCAGAGCTTGCGGTACATGGTGGGGATGGTCGCCACCGATGGGCGTCTGTTAAAGCCGATCACCGAACCGATCGATGTACGCGTGATATTTGATTGGGAGAGCGCACTTGCTCAAGCCTTGGAGCGTCGGGCAGAAATTCGCAAGCAGAAATTCCAGGTGAAACGCCGAGACATGGAATTGGTGGCTGCGAGGCTGAACTATAAACCGAGGTTTGATTTTGTCAGCCAGTATCGTTGGTACGGTCTGGGCAATCATTTGATTGGCAACAAAGATGCTACGCTCGATAATATGTACGGGGAGATTACGGGTGGTAACTATCAGGAATGGCAGGCAGGTGTGGACTTGCGGTTTCCGGTTGGGCTTCGAGCCGCAGGTCTCGCGATTGCAAATGCCAAACTTAACGTGAAGCGTGAGCGAGCTATTCTTGCCGAAACAGAATTTCTGATCAGTCACAACCTGTCAAATGCGGCGAGACAGGTATCGACGACCCACGAATTACTGGAAACGAATTACGATCGATTGATCGCTGATTTAAATCAGGTTGACGTGCTGGATACCCGTTACCGGATCGGTTCAGACAACATACGTGATTTGCTTCTTGCTCAGAGGCAGTTGGTCAACAGTGCAACTGAATTCTACGGCTCACTCTCAAGATATAACCTGGCGATTCGAGATTTTCATCGCGAGAAGGGGTCGCTTCTTGCCTACAACAACGTGCAACTCGCTGAGGGTCCGTGGGCTAAGGGGGCTAAGTATGATGCCTACCGCACTGGACGGTTCCTGCGGCCGAGCATTTTACCTGGCATGAAAAACAGTCCTGCTCCTTTGACCAGCGGTCCCTTCAATCCATCTGCAAGGCAAAACACGTCTGCTCCAATCAGTCTCGCCACAGAAGAGCTTCTGGAAATGCCACTGCCGACCGATCTGGACTCTGCATCACGCTCTGAGCAGTTGCCGATAGACGCTCAAGATGCGGAGAAGCCTCAGGCTGCAAAGCCAAAAGCGGGCGAGCAGGCCGGCAGTGTACCGCAAGCGTCCTCCACTAAGGTCGTTCCCAGTGCTTCAGGTGTAGGCGGAGCGGCTAACTCTTCAGCGGCAGCAGAGGGCCGCCTGCCCGAATTGCCAGCATCAACGAAGTGAGTTGGCGATGGTGTGATCACGCCTTCACAATCAGGATTCAGGTTCAGTGCCGTTCATAGCGCACGCGATAGACTGGGATTTGGTGTTGTCTGCTGCGACGTTCAAAGTGGGTTCGATAGTCCAAGTCGTGATCTGCGGTAGTCTCCTCTTCCGGAATCGGGACCCCAAATTCAGGTGCAAGTTCGGCAATCATCTCAACGGTGTTTTCAAAATAGTCCAGTACATCCGTCCAAAAGTGGAAACGTCCACCAGGTCGTAATGCCTTGGAAATATTGCGGATGCTGGCCTCATTCACGACTCTCCGTTTGCGATGACGCTTCTTCCACCAGGGGTCTGGAAAGTAGACATGAACCGCTTCGATGCTGGTCTCCTCAATGCGATCGTTGAATAAAGGTTCCGCGTTTCCGCTGACCATGATGGCGTTGAGGTTTGACTCTGGTGCCTCCGCTCGAGATCTGAGCAGCCGACCAGCAGAATGGGCTGCGTACTTCGCCATGATTTCGATACCAAGAAAATTGTGTTCTGGATTGGCGGCAGAGGCTGTGGTCATGAAGAGACCTTTGCCAGAACCAATTTCAATTTCCAGCGGAGCATTGTTACCAAACAGGCTTGCACTGTTCAGCTTTTCGGGCAGGTCATCGACATTACGCAGCACTTTGGAGAGGTCGAGGCTGGCGGGGGGGCGTTTGATAGGGCTGCGTGGCATGGGATTGTGTCAAAGAGAGCCTGTGGTTTCGATCCTTGGGTGTGGGCTACCGATCAACTCGGGCAATATCGGAATGTCCAACCAAGCACATCGTAACCCGCGGAGATTTCCCTACAATGACTCGATCGGGCTGAATCAACTCCCCAAATAAGATGTTCATGGCGACAATGGCGAACGCGAAAGCCAGTTTTAACGGATTGCAAATAGCTGCTCTAGAGAGCAGGCGTGCCGATGATATGGCTCGTCTGATCACGAGAGTTGGTGGTATTTCTCATGTCAGCCCCTCCATGCGAGAGGTCGCGATCGAGCCCAATCGTGGTGCGATTGATTTTGCGTACCGGCTGATGACCGGGCAAGTGAGCGTTGTGATTCTGATGACAGGGGTTGGGTTTCGTTATCTGCTGCGTTCGGTAGAAAAACATGTCGATCGGCAGCGATTTCTCGATTCACTTTCCGATGTCGTCACGATTTGCCGTGGTCCTAAGCCAGCCGCCGCCTTGAAGGAGGTTGGCATCAAGGCAACTTATCGTGTTCCGGAGCCAAATACGTGGCGAGAACTGTTGCAGACAATTGATTCGGAGGTTGCTGTTGCGAATCAGGTGGTAGGGCTTCAGGAATATGGTGTTACCAATGCGTCGTTGATTGCCGGTCTGGAAGCACGTGGAGCCACTGTTGAACCGGTTCGGGTTTACGGCTGGGAATTCCCCGAAGATACGACACCACTGGAAGAGAATATCCGTGCGTTGGCTGCGGGCCAAAGAGATATGCTGTTGCTGACCAGTGCTCATCAGGTTGTCAATATGCTGAGAATGGCAGAGCAACTGAACTTGGTTGAGGAGTTAAGGCAGGGACTGCATGGCACCGTAATCGCTTCGATCGGACCGACCACCACGCAAATGCTGGAGGAGTGCGAGATACATGTCGATATGGAACCCAGCCACCCTAAGATGGGGCATCTGGTGACC
>JBPCVE010000490.1:0-7348 GCA_051010795.1 Rubripirellula sp. | reverse complement strand
GGCGTGGTCGCACCCGCGTCGTGGTAGATCAACTCGTGTCGGACCGTACCATCGATGTCGTCCGCCCCATATGCAAGTGCGGTCTGAGCAGTCTCGATTCCCAGCATGATCCAGTAAGCCTTGATGTGCTGAACGTTGTCAAGCATCAAGCGACTGATCGCCATGGTGCGAAGATCCATCAGTGCCGAAGGTTTCTTCAGGTCGGACAGTTTGGTGTTCTCGGGGTGGAATGCCAGTGGGATGAATACTTGAAATCCCCCGGTTTGATCCTGCAACTCTCGCAGACGCAGTAAATGGTCTACCCGATGAAAGGCGTTTTCGACGTGCCCGTAGAGCATGGTGCAGTTGGTCCGCAGCCCGATCTCGTGTGCCGTGCGGTGCATGTCCAGCCATGCGTGGGTGTTGGCTTTGTGCTCGCACAGTTGATCTCGCACCTCGGGGTGAAAAATCTCGGCGCCACCGCCAGGCATGCTTCCCAGTCCAGCTTCTCGCAAATCCTCCAGAACCCAGCGGATTGACTTTTTCGTTTGAAACTCAAACCAGTTGATTTCGACCGCGGTCCATCCCTTCAAGTGAATCTTCGGATAATTCTCGCTCAGCAGCTCGATGATGTGCCGGTACCACTCGTAGGGACGTTGGTGGTGCAAGCCGCCAACAATGTGCATTTCAGTGCAGCCATTGTCGGTTGCTTCCTGACCCCTGGCGAGAATCTGTTCATCGCTCATCGCGTAACCCTTGGGGTCCCGCAAATCGCTCCGGAACGCACAGAATCGACAACGGTAAACGCAGACGTTGGTCGGATTCAGGTGCGTGTTGATATTGAAATAAGCCACGTTCCCATTCATTCGCTCCCGCACAAAGTTGGCGAGTTCGCCAACGGCCTGAAGCGGTACCTCGGGATCATACAGGAAAATCCCGTCGTCCAAACTCAAGCGCTCCTGAGCCTCAACCTTGTCACGAATCTGTCGGAAACGGGCATCACGTTCAGTCACGTTCATGATCAGCGATTATGTTGCGGAGGTAAAAACGGGCGATAGTGTGGTAACCCATTACTCCCTCAACGAACCGGTAACCACTCTGCCCCACAACTGTAAGAGGTCACGAGCGATGGGAAAACCGGTGATCTTGGGTCGTTAGATCGAGGGCTAGCACCACAAATCGACCAAATCAGGCGATTGTCTTCGGCAAAACAGTCAATTGACCCAATAACAGTCGATTACACCGACCACCAATAGTGCCACACTAATCGCGGCGTTCATATCAAAAAAGGCTTGATTCACACGATCTAAATCACCCGGTTTGACGAGAGAATGCTGGCGAATCACCAGCACGGCAATGAGCCCCAGCGCAGCCCAAAACAACCACCCGAAACCGACAGACTTGGCGAAAAGTGGCAGGCAAGCAAGCAAAACCAGCATGACCCCATGGCAACCAGCTGAAATTTTCAGTGCCCCAGCGACACCGAACTTAGCCGGAATACTGTTCAAACCCACATTCGTGTCGTACTCGGCATCCTGACAGGCGTAAATGATGTCAAAGCCGGTGACCCATGCTGCCACCGCAGCAGCAAGAATCAGCGGAGCAACCAAGTCAGCGGGGTTCAAGATCGACTCGGGCCCACGAATTGCCACCCAAGCGCAGAGCGGCGAGAGACTCAACGCAATCCCGAGCCAAAGATGAGCTGCCGAGGTGAATCGTTTGGCAAGGCTGTATCCGCAAAGAAAAACAAGCACCGGCAAAGACGCCAGCAGAGGCACAACATTGGGCAGGAAAAAAGCCGTAGACGCGATGAATGCCACACTGCAAACGAGCGTGAAGCCCCAGACCGCTCGTCGGCTAAGAATGCCCGCCGGCACATGCCTCTTGGCGGTACGAGGGTTATCGGCATCAATATCGGCGTCAACGAGACGATTGAACGCCATTGCCGCGCTGCGAGCAAACACCATGCACAGCAAAATTCCCACCAGATCCCGCCAGCGAAAAGTAGGGTAGCCGCCATCAGGTAACGGACCGCAAAAAGCCATTGCTGTCGCCAACGCGGCAAACGGTAACGCGAAAATCGTGTGACTGAAACGGATCAATCCCAGCCAATCGCCCAGACCACCGCGAGTTTTGTCCTTCGCATCCATCTCCGTTTCCCATCCAGTATTGTCGCGATTATTTGTCTGCTGACTGCATTGCCTTGAGTGCATCGATCAACACATCAGGATCAGCTCGTTTCCGCAGACTTCCAAGAATAATTTTCCCAATCACACCGTCTGAACGGATCACGTAGTTATCGAAAGTCATTGATTGGGGGCTGAAGGAGGCAGAGTTTTTTTCCGGTTATCCAACGCCAGCGTGTAGGTCGTCTTGTGTTTCGATTTGATCTTTTTCAAACCGTCAATGCCCAGTGATTCTTCACGAAAGACGAAGACGACCTCGGTATTCAGACGCTGAAAGGTTTCCGTATGCTTCTGCATACTCGACCAGTTGCTGCATGCAAAACGGTCACCAATGAGCACGACTGAAAATCAGCACAACATTCTTGCCCCGACCGGTCAACTCAGATAGCCGTAAAACCTTCGCATTCAATCCGACAAAGGAGGCGTCAGGAGCAGGATCACCCTCGGCCAACTCCTCAACGGGAGAATGGCTGGCTGGAGCCGGAGACTGGCCGGCTGGCCTGACATTAGCCTTTCCTGGCTGCTGAGCCGTTTCATCCCCGCCCTGTCCTCGCCCTTCCAGCATCAACATTGCACTGAGAAACACTCCGAACAACCAACTATTTCGCCTGATCCATGGTCCCATGGGATGCTCCTTTTTTCCACTCAAATGCCGCAAATCACGTCACTTGCGATCGATGGTGTGAAAGCCACTCCTGCCACAACTCATTGCCAAGCAGGCATTCAGATCGCTAAGCTGATAGCAGTTTAGCCGCTAGCACAATTTGCGGGCAGGCTACCCGGAAGCGTTTGCTGGTCTGGTGACCGCCCTAGTCTTCAAAACTGGTGAAGCGTCTGAAAAGGCGCTTGGTGGGTTCGATTCCCATCCGCTTCCGCTTCCGCTCGGATTCCGTCGCAAAGTCACGGATCAGCAACACCGCGTCTCGGGCGACAGCTGCACCGACAGCTGCTCTCAGCCACGCAGCCTCCTGACGAGGCCTGCGAAAAGCCATTGGGCGTTCGCGTAAAAGAGAGGATACCCACCTCATCCACGAACCGTATCGACCAACCCAAGCATTCATAAAGTTACCGAATGCCCACAGTTCCGCCGTCGGTTAGCACGCCTACAGATGGTCCCTGCACGCAATTTTAAGCTTCAAGCCCTACGTTTTCGATGTGGCAGCGAGAATCAAGCAGCGATCCAGAAATTTCGCATTCAACGCCGGCAAGTGATTGCCGCAGGCGTCACGAGATCCTAATGGATCAAGAAAAGCTAGCGTCATGGGAAACTAGGTGCGACATTTTGAAATTCATCTCTCCCGACGGTGATCCATCACCGGAGCCCGTTTTGTTACCAGAGCCGTGTTACCAAGGGAGCTCATCGGAGAAAGCTCACGAATACATTTGCGTACGATCTTATTTGCGTACCAACTCATTCGCGTAAGCGGCTTTTCAACTTTGGCAAACCGCCAGCGGTGGCAAGCCTGACTCGGCCACCAACTATCCAGTTCCCGCGACAGCAAATCACTACGCGAGACCTGCACTGAATGATCCAAGCTCAGGAAGCGTCAAGTTCTACCAGTTGCACTTCACCTGCCATGGCACGGAGTTTGTCCATCGCACGACGCTCGAGTTGGCGGACACGCTCTTTCGAAATCCCCAACCGATCAGCGAGCGATTGCAACGTGTGTACCTTCCGATGGGAACCGAGTGAGAAACGGGCTCGAACGATGAATTTCTCACGACGGTCAAGATCGTCCAGCATCACGGCTAACCGACTACGAAGCTCGTGCCATCTTTTCTCGCTGATCGCAGAACTTCTACCTTCGTCGCTGATTTCGAGGTCCATGTCCTGCAGACCACTTGCAACCTTCTGCCGATCCTGTTGATTGACGACCACAGTTCGGTATGAATTCCGGCGAACGACTTGAGTGGCGTAGGTACTGAACCTAAAACCTCGATCGAAATCAAACTTCTCCACTGCTCTGATCAATCCGACAATACCATCGCTCAAGAGGTCGTCGAAAGTGTTGTTCGGATTCACAAACTTTTTCACGATCGAGAATACGAGCCGAAGATTCGCCTCAACGATCCGATCGCGGTGCCACTCGGCGAGGGCGACCAGCTTCTCAATCAGATCGAGCCGTACGCGTGAAGGACGGTCGGCGTTGAGCAGACTGCGGTGTACTGAAGCCTGGTGCATAAGAAAATTCATCCGCTGAAACAGAAGCTGCTCCTGCTCCTGACTCAGCAAGGGAGCCTCGCAGAGTCGGCTGAGGTGGATGGGTAGGTCGACGCCGCTCTTTCGTAGAGCCGCGATGCCCAACTCACTGCGGCGGGGTGCCAAACCCAACTCGGCAGCAAAGATTGCCCGCCCAGCTCGCGGCTTGGAGAAATCCGCGTTGCCGATGAAACCTAACTCCCGGCGGAGCCATTTCTTCGTGTGAGCTTTCAGAGCGACCGGGTCAGAACTCGCGACGACAAGCTCCTCTTGAATTTCCGTGTTGGCCTCAGCCAGTTCCTTGGACGAAATCCATGCTCCGACGCGGGGAGGAACGGCACTCGCGGTGAGTTGAGTACTTTGAGTGCTGACTTGTGCCTGCGTTGTAGCTTGCTTTGTTCGACTCGACATAAGACCTTCGTCTCCGTGTTGATTTCTCGGCGGGGCAAGCGCGACTGAACGTTTCCAGACCGCGTTTGAACGTTTTGAACGGTTTAAACATCCAAAACGTTCATTTAGATATATCGCCGGTTGGATCGCTCGGCAACGGGTTTTTACCCAAAACAGGAAAAAATAATCCATTTTTTCGAAAAACACGGCATTTCAGGCCAGTTCCTCTCCGAAAAGATTGACTGGGGCTGTATACTTCACTGTCTCGCAAAACGTTCAAAACGATCCCTCGGCCAGCTCCATGCCTGCTCAGCAACCCCAATACTCACCAAAGCAAGTCGCTGTCGCGTTGAGCGCCAGTGAGTCTTCGGTGAAACGATGGTGCGATCAGGGGGCAATCCCAACGATTCGTACCGTGGGCGGACACCGGAAGATTACCCTCGAGGGTCTTCAGGATTTTCTCCGAAGGACGAATCGTGGGCTCGAATCGCCCCAAGCTTTAGGACTCCCCTCACTGCAAGGGCGGACCGCTGGCCTTGTCCCGGGCGGCGACGACCCCGATCAGCAGTTGTTTAGAAATGCATTAGCCACCGGCGACGAAGACACTTGTCGCCGTGTGATTTCGAAGCGTGTTCGCAGCGGCGAACTTCGAAGTGAGGTCGCTGGTTATTTGGTCACCGATGCGATGCACGGTTTCGGGCAAGCTTGGGATTGCGACCAACTGGATGCCTACCAAGAGCGACGCGGTTGTGATATCTGCATCCGCCTGATCAATGAATTGCGTGGGGACCTGCCTCCCATCGCCGACAATGCGGCCGTGGCCATCGGCGGTGCACCGGAGGGCGACCCCTACCAACTTCCAACCGCGCTCGTCGAACTGTCGTTGCGTGAAGCGGGCTGGAACGCCGTTAGCCTCGGCAGCAATCTGCCTACAGACAGCTTTGTACAAGCCATCGTCGACTACCAGCCCCAACTGGTATGGCTCAGTGTTTCTACGATCTCCGATATCCCCTCGTTCATTTCTGAGGAAAATCGGCTTGCTGAACACATCAGCGATGACGTTTCTTTGTTGGTCGGCGGTCGTGCCCTGCATGCCGAACTCCGTCCGAAACTCAGGTATACTGCGCATTGCAATGGACTGCGGAACCTGGTTGATCTTGCTTCGATGATCCGACCCGTGGGCGGACGCTAGCTGCGACCGCGTTGCGGATTGAGCTCACGCTTGAATTCTCTCGGCAGCCTGCGGCAGACGCCCGACTTGGCTTGTGGCTCACACCGCAGCATGTCCGAGCGACGGGGACTTGGCAGCGTTGCGTATCTCGTACCCGGTTCCTCCTCAAGCTTTCCAGCCACCTGCCCGGAACCTGGGAACCAGCCGACTGTTTTTCCCCAGGACTCGTGTCGCAATGATCAAAAAAAGCCCTGCACTTCCATCATGGAATGGTTTCCATTTCGCGTTCATCTCTTTATTTGCGGTACTGCCCGCCATGGAACAAGAATCCATCACAAACGCACAAGAGGTCAGCCCCACCAAGTCTGGCATCGCCTACGCGAAGCCAGATCAAGAGCCACAGTTGCTAGATCTTTATCTTCCCCAAGGCCAAAGCGACCCTGCGCCGCTGGTGGTCTGGGTGCACGGCGGTGCGTGGAGGGCTGGTTCGAGAACACGAGTTCCAATCACACGACTCCTTGAGCACGGCCTGGCGATCGCCAGCGTTGACTATCGGCTGAGCGGCGATGCTGCATTTCCAGCGCAGGCCCACGACATCAATCAAGCGATTAACTACCTTCATCACCATGCCGACGAATTGGGACTCGATACCGAACGATTCGCGATTGCAGGTTCATCTGCCGGCGGACACTTAGCAGCCCTGGTAGGAGTCTCTCATGGCGTGACTGCGTTATCAGCACCAACATCACAAAAGCTGCCCACGAGTTCCGAGCGACAAACACCTAAGTCTCCGAAGCTGAAAGCAATTGTCTCGTTTTTTGGTGCGTCCAACCTGCAAACGATTTTACAGCAGTCAACACCTCATGGCCTGAGCGTACGCGTTCCAGCTCTGCAACTCCTGCTACGCGGCCAACCGGACCAGCACCCAAAACTTGCTCAACTCGCGAGCCCCGTCTTTCATGTTGACTCCAACGATCCCCCGTTGCTTCTACTTCACGGTGATCAGGACCCACAAATGCCGATCAACCAGTCCCACGAACTCGAAGGTGCGTATCGGAAAGTCGACTGCCCGGTCGAATTCGATGTTGTGCATGGTGGCGTGCATGGTGGCAAAAAATTCTTCACAGCAGCACAACTATCTCGCGTAGCTGAGTTTCTCCATGCTTCATTTGCGAACTGAGATCATTCGCAAGCCACCGAGCCACACACGATTACTGGCCATGACCAGGCGGGCGACATTCACAGCAGGCACTTCCAAAGAAACGCGCAGAGACAGCACCTGCTACCAGTTGCAGCGGACTCGTCACGCGGCTGAATTTGACACATCACACTGTTGCTTTCACCGACATACCCAATGCCAAGGTGAAACACACGTGGAATAAAAAAGGCCGATGCGAAATCTCGCATCGGCCTTTCGTGACT
>JBPCVE010000489.1:0-2992 GCA_051010795.1 Rubripirellula sp. | reverse complement strand
ACTCCTGAGTTGACAGGAACTGTGGATGATAGCAGTGCCGTGGTGTCGGTGAGCGTTGCTGGTCAGGCACTTTCCGCGACCAATAATGGTGATGGGACTTGGTTACTCGCAGATGGTTTGCTTGTTTCCATACCTGATGGTACTTACGACGTAGCAGTAACTGCGGTTGATGCTGCGGGGAATACCGGTTTGGACTCTACAACTGGAGAGTTGGAGATTGATGCAACGGCTCCTTTAATCACAGTGGACCCCCTGACGACAGATGATCCGAGTCCCGCCCTAAGTGGCACAGTGGATGATCCGACAGCATCGATCTCGTTGGTGATAGGTGCCCAGAATCGTTCTGGTGTAAATCAGGGTGATGGTACTTGGACGCTTGTGGATGACTCTTTGTTGCCATTTCCTGATGGGACTTATGATGTGATTGCTGCAGCGACTGACGCTTTTGGGAATGTTGGTCTGGACGCGACTGTTGATGAATTGACAATCGATAGGTCAGTGAGACTCGACTTTGGTCCTGGTGCTTCCCCAGTTGCTTCAGGCTATGTCGCGTTTGGTCGTGATCTTTATGATGCCACCACTGGCGCTGGTTGGTTGAGCAATCGCAGTGTGTATCTCACAGACGCAGGTGGTGCAGATGACCTGCTGCGTGATTATGCAAACTTTCCTGGTAATCGAACTTTTCTATTGGATGTTCCTTCTGGGGATTATGAAGTCACAGTGGTGCTTGGTGGCCCTAATACTTCCAATAAATCGGTCGCTGTTTCTTTGGAGGGCGTTCAGGTAGATACTGTTACGACAGCATTTGGGGCCTCGGCAACGACGTCTTATGAAGTTTCCATCGTCGATGGGCAGTTGAGTCTGTCTCTTCAGGCAGCAACGAGAAACGTTTCAATTCAAGGATTGGAGGTGCGGAGCCTTATGTCGAGTGTGCTGGTGGCAGATGCTCTAAGTGAATCTCCTGTCTCAGAAGGTGGTGCGGGGCGGGGATATTTTTTGTACTTGGCCTCGGACGCTGGAGGTGAAGTTGCGGTAACGGCTACTGCCGACGATCAATCTGAGTTGAGTGTTGATGGGGTGAATTTTGCTTCTTCGGTTACTGTGACTTTTGATGAGACGAATGGGACGACTCCTCAGGAAATTACCGTTCGGGCTATTGATGACACCGTCGTTGAAGGCGCTCACAGCAGCACCATTACGCATGCGATTACTTCGAGCGACGATCCTGTAAACTTCCCGACTTCACTTGAAGTCGATGACCTTGTGGTGACCGTTCTTGATAACGATGGCATCAACTTTGTAGCCAATTATCAGGATGGTGAAAACGAAGGCTTCTATGATCCAGCACTGGGGCAGCAGAGACGCGACGCTTTGGAAGCTGCTTTGGATGTTTGGGAAGATGTGCTGGTTGCTTCCTATGCGGGTGAGACCGTTTATGTTGACGCCAAAATGGATCCTCAGGCTTCTGGCATTCTTGGTGGAGCCAGTCCGTTGTCCTACTGGAATGTTACCGGAGTTGGTGGTGCGGGTGCTCCACTTGCCAATCATCTGGTCGGTGAAGATCTCAGAGGCAGTGAGGCTGAGATAGAGATTACACTCAACTCGAACTTCGCCAGTTGGTATTACGGGACCGATGCGGCAACACCATCCAGTTCATGGGACTTCATGACTGTGGTGATTCATGAAGTGGGTCATGGTTTGAACTTCTTTTCAGGAATTCAGACGGATGGTAGCACTGGCTGGGATTCAGGTGTCTGGGGTATTTATGAGTCCTATCTCGAGCTTGGTGACGGCACGAATCTGATCAACATGGCGACTGATGCTGAGCGAGCTGCCGCTATTATCAGTGATGATGTTTATTGGGGAGGTGCGAATGCAACGGCCGCGAATTCGGATAACCGGGTTCGTATTTATGCCCCTAACCCCTATGAGCCGGGATCGAGTGTTAGTCACGTTAATCAGGCGACTTACGCAGGCGTTGCTGTGATGACGCCTGCTCTCCTCAACGGGGTCGCGATTCACACGCCCAATGCATTCGAGCTGGGCATGATGAAAGACATGGGGTGGACGCTCGCGACCAGCGGCGGTTCATCTTCTACGTCAGGTGGTCAGAGTGGGAATTCAGCGACAGCTGGTTCTTTCCATGGAGATGACGGTGCGCATGATATGAGGGCCGCAGTTTCTGGAACAGTCGATGCTGAAATCGTATCCACAGGCGACAGCGATTTGCGGTCGATTTGGCATGATGAATCGATTCTTCACCCGATTTCGAAGGACTTGAATCCTGCGTCGGTGCTGGCTGCTGAGACTGAAAAGGCTCTCGTAGGTGGCTTTGATCAATCAGAAGATTCAAACGATGATTTCTTTGAATTGCTCGGAAAGATCGATTCCCAGCGGCAGAGTGAGTCCTCGGACTTGGCTGGTCTGGAGAAAGATTCGTTGGCAACTTTGAATCAGCGAGACGAATTGGCTCAGCGGAGAGCCCGAAAGTCATAGTTTGTGGCCGCTGGTTCTCGCGTTCGGGCTCGTATGTTCGCGGGTGAGGATCGGTGGCGTTCCGGGTCGCATTGGTATTTTTGATTAGATGCCCGCCCATTTGACTTCGATTCATTTTGTGAGAGTCGTCGCCTGCAGTTCCAGGTCTGCCCTGAGAAAACCGCTTCATTTGATTTCCGAGGCGTTGGGCTGAAGTGCGGTCGACGAATGGCTGGAAAACATTTAAAACATCAGCTCAGGGAACGGCAGTTTTGCCGTTTTTGGATGGGTGGCCGAGTGGTCGAAGGCACCAGTCTTGAAAACTGGCGTACGTTTGCGCGTACCGTGGGTTCGAATCCCACTCCATCCGCTGCTTTTTGCTGAAACCCTTTTTTGCAGGACGGTGTTGCTGTGGGACACGTTACTGAGATTCAGCACCCGTTGATTGAGCACCATCTGTGCACGGTGCGGGACAAATCCACCGTGCCAAGCCACTTTCGGGCCGCCGTTAATCGCC
>JBPCVE010000488.1:0-14873 GCA_051010795.1 Rubripirellula sp. | reverse complement strand
TCTCCATGTCACGGATTCGGTCCTGACCCTTGGCATTGGTATCCAAGCTGTCTTCGAGTTCATCTCGTACGCTGTTGAGATGGGTTCTCAATTCTGTCACTTCTTGTTTCAACTGATCCCGCTCTCTCCGATCACATTCAGCATCTTTCAGTGCGCTGGATAAGCGTTCAATTTCACGGGGCTGATGTGCGACTTCATTACTCTTTTGGTTGAGATCGTTGACTAGCACCGCATGCTGTTCCGACTTGGATTGAAGCTGCTTTTCCAACTCATCTATTTTTGTCGTTAGCTGTGTATTCTCATCGTGTGTGGTTTTCGCTATTTCAAGTTGACTCGACAGTTCTTTGATCTCAATTTGTCGCTGATCAAGTGTGCTCGTTTTTGCCGCCAGATCATCGACAACCGCATCGTGTTGCTTCGATCTGGCAGTCAGTTGTGTTTTTAACTCGGTGATAGTGGTGTCTCGTGCCTCCACTTCGGCTCGCAATACAATTTCCAGCTGCTCATGTTCAACAGCTGTCTGTGACAGAACCTCGCTGATTTGTTTGGCTTCTGTCAGATGGCTGGTGATTTGATTTCCGAGGCGACTAATGGTGGCTTCAAGATCGTCGCGTGTGCTGAGCAGTTGCTCACGCTCGTGTTTGACGACATTCAGTTCAGCGGTCCGCTCATCGAGCTGCTGCTGGCTAAGGCCGGCTTGCTTCAACTGCATTTGCAGGTGCTGTGCCTGCTCAACAGCCTGTTGGTGGGTGGTGGTAAGAAGAGCATTGTCAGTCGTTAAAGAGGCAATATCATCGGACATGGAAAGGATGCGATTTTCCATCGCGTGAATTTCGGCAATGGTCACCGTGAGTTCACCTTTGATTTCATCGCAGACTCGCTCGGCAGTAAGAATGGTGTGTTCATGCTGTTCGATTTGATCACACGCGAGTGCGGTCTCATTTTGCCTATGTTTCAGTGCAAGCTCGAGTTCGGGGACGCAGTCAGCTTGTCGGGACAGCTCCGAAATTTGCGCTGCTTGTTGAACAAATAAACTTTCTAAAGCCGCGTTGCGCTCGTGGTATTGCCGGATTGTCTGTTGTGCAATTCCCAATTCAGCTCGAGTTGTGCTCCATTCGTTTGCTTGCTGTTTCAGGTCTGCCATGGCAGCGACTTTCAAGGCCAGTTGTGCTCGCGTTTCAGCCAAATCTAAAGAGTGAATTGCATTTTCCTCACGGATAACACACAGTTCCGTGACCTGTTGCTGTTGTTGTTCGACGAGTTGTTGCAGCTCGGCCACCTTCGAGCGGAAAGCGATTTCCTTGGCGTTGGACTGTGCAAGCTCAGCTGTTAAAGCCGAGATTGTTGCTTGTGTTTCAGCATTGGTTTTTTGAGCAATGTCCAGTGCAAGATCAGATTGTGCACATGCCGAAGTTTTGTCGTTGAGTTGCGACTCTAATTCAGCAAGTTGTAATTGGCAGGCGGCATTGAACTGTTCTAGTTGAGCACGATTTTCACGCTCATCTATAAGCTGCAGATGGAGATCGCTTAGTTGTTGTTCTTGTTCCGCAAGGTTCGCATTTTTAAGTTCCATCGCGGCCTCACACTGCTCCAGTGCTTGCCGTTGCTCGGAAAGCGAACTCGCTGCAGCGGCCAGGTCGGTGGCAAATTCGTCACGTTCTGTCTGAATCTGCTTCGATAAGGTAAGGTCAGTTTCAAGTTGTGTCAGGGTTTGCGCGTGAGCCTGTGACTGTTGGTCAAGTTGTTCTTTTTCGCTCCGAAGCGCGTCGAGATCTTTGCACCTTGCGACCAAGTCCCGTTGAGTTTGAAGGAGAGACTCATTCACTTGCTCCAACGCCTGATCTGTTGATTCAATCCGGTGTTCGAGATCTCTTATCGTGTCCTGCTGTTGCTTGTGGTCAGTTTGTTGGATCCGTGCCTGTGCCTGGGATTTATCGAGTTCATATTGAGCAGTTTCAAGCTCGGAGACACATTGGCGATATTGCTGATCTAATTGTTCGAAGCTGTCTTGGTGGGCTTGATTTCGGGTCGTCAGTGTAGCATTCTTAGCAATCAATTCCTGAAGTTGATCAATGACTGTCTGGTTCCGCTTTTCCTCATCCCCAAGTTGAATTTCGGCTTCGTTGAGAGAGTGGCGAAATTGGTTGATTTCTTCTTGTGAGCTTTGTGAAATCTGTTCCAGACGTTTGTTTTTTGCCCGAAGAGTGGAATGCGCCTGCCGCAGATTTGTTAAATCCTCATCGATGGACTCGTTTTGTTTTTGGAGTTCTTTGACTTGCGTTTTGCGTTGTTTGAGCGAACTTCGAACTTTCAAGTAGCGTGTCTCAAGATCGGGATCGTTGGCGGAGTCTTTTCCACGATCTCGATACCAGAGCAAGTGTCCGAACAACGTCCCTGCCAGCAAAAATAATGCGGCAGATGACAGGGGCATGCCCAAAAGTTGGATGGAATTACCAAGCAGGTCGATCATTGAACTTTCCATGTTCGCGAGAGCGCGTCCTGCGCGCAGCGAGAGCCAGAGTGTTAATGCAGGCTGATAGCATGAATTGCACTGCCGCGTCGACGGTGAATCTCAGGAGATTGTTTCACCAAGTTCCCGTGAAACACGGGTTATGGGTTCAACTTGTTCAACCAGATTGCTGTGGCGAAGGAGCGACCCGAATGACGACTCCCTTGAAAGCAGGCGTTTTGCTTTTCGGGTCGGCACGCCGAGAGACAAGGACGTTTGCCTCCGGAAAGTACATCAGGGCATTACCTGGTCGAATAGACTCGTAGCATCGCGCTAAAATATTTGGCAAGGTGCCTGTATCACTAGTTACATCCACGCGATCTTCGTGTTCTAACCCGAGGCGTTTGAGATCATCGGGGTGCATCAAGATGATGTCTCGGCGGGTTTGATTTCGATAGAGGTCTTCTTCTTCGTAAACAACGGTATTGAATTGGCCTTCGCTCCGCACCGTCATGAGCCGTAATTCCTGATCCTGGCGACCTTTGAGCTCGGGGATGGGGTGTGTGTGCAGATTCGCCCGGCCATCGGCGGTCGCAAACTGTGGTTTGTGGAATGTTCGTCCACCAATCTGAAATTCTTTTCCTGTTTGTTCGATGTCAGCAATTTGGTCGTATCCTGGAACTACATCGGCAATCCATTGTCGAATGGTGCTGGTTTGCTGCATGGCGTTCCAGTCAACTCCACTTGCATCGGGGAGCAGACGTTTGCCAAGCTCGGCGATCACTTCGACTTCACTTCGTGGTCCCGGTAGGCGTCGTGGACCCCCATCGCTCAGACGCACATAGTTGAACATTGATTCCTGAGTAGTGGGTGTCGATTCTTCATCACGGGCCAGCACCGGCAGAATGTAGGTCTCTGCAGCCAAGCCATTCACGTGGCCAGTATTCATGGTAGTGCTAAGCATCACATTCATGTCTAAACGTGAAAGTGCTTCTGCTGCAAATTTGGAATCCGGGTTCGAACCGAACAGATTTCCACCTAGCGAAAATCCAAACGACAGCTCGAACCTGCTCGCTGCTTCCATGCACTCCAGCGTGTCCTTTCCTACGGTTGTTGGCAGCTTGACTTGATACTTTGACTGAAGAGCATCAAAGATCTGTGTCTTGAGTTTCGGAGTCACGCCAACACTGCCAATACCTTGCACATTGCTGTGCCCTCGAATCGGCATCAGCCCGCAGCCGGGTTTACCAACCATCCCACGAGAGAGTGCAAGGTTGGCTACGGCCTGTACATTCTGAACACCATGTGCATGGTGAGTGATTCCCATTGTCCATGCAAAAATGCACCGTTTGGATTCGGCGTAGAGCTTGGCAATATTTTCAATTTCGCTACGCGGAACACCTGATTTTGTTTCGATCTCTTCCCAAGTAATTGCGTTGATCGCTTGTTGCCATTTTTCGACATCATTGCAATGACTTTGAAGGTATTCGACGTCCACTGCGCCGAGTTGATTGACCGCTTTTGCAAGGCCCCAAAGCAGGGCCAAGTCGCCTCCAATGTGTGGTTGCACATAGTGGCTTGCAATCTTGGAACCTTTGAAAAGGGAAACAGGGTCACTTGGGACCCGAAACTTCAGCATTCCTGTTTCGCGAACAGGGTTGATCACAACAACCTTGCCGCCCCGACGTCGCAGATGCATCAGACTGGTCATCAGCCGAGGATGATTACTGGCAGGGTTTCCACCAATCACAAACACACAGTCAGCTTGATCCACATCTTCAAGCACCACGGTAGCTGTGCCGCTTCCGACTGCAGTTTGAAGTCCCACGCCACTGGCTTGATGACAGTAGTAACTGCAATTGTTGATGTTATTGGTGCCGTAAATTCGAGCCATCAACTGCAGCAGAAATCCTGCTTCATTGCTGCTGCGTCCACTGAAATACCAGAACGAGCGATCAGCGTCTGTTTGGCGGAGTTTTTCGGTAATCGCAGTGTAGGCTTCCTGCCACGTTACTGTTTCAAAGTGTGATGCACCTTTGCGGTATCTGATCGGATGAACGAGTCGACCAAGATGCTCCAGTTCACGAGGTGAACGTTTTTTCAAATCATTGATCGAGTTCTGTTTCCAGAAAGTTGGTTCAATGGCTGGCTGCATATCAGCAACCATCGCCTGCAGTGATTTTTTGCAGACTTCCGGAAAGGCTCCGGTTTCATTGACCATGCCGCCTTTCTGGCCACCCATTCCCAAAGCACAGGTTTTGCATGAGTTGCGAGTGCGCATGGCTTTGTAAAGCTTCCACAATCCACCTGCTTCCCGTCCCTTTTTCCAGGTGTAGTGTATGGCTCGAAATCCACCCCCGCTGCCAACCTTCATCAGAGTGCCTTTCCTCAAGGTGCAATCATGCTCTTGCTGTGCCGCTGATTCTTTCAGAAATCAGACCTGTTGGCCATTCGCTTAGCGCTGCAGCGCTGAGCGTGTATTCCCAAAGCGGATCTGCCAGAATCGCTGCAGGTAAGCTTTGCTTCTTCACTCAACATTCGTTCAGAATATGACGTGACATGTTGTGGGCTCAATTGAGAAACGATCAGGGTCGCAGGTTCTCGCCTCTCGCATGTCGAGCAAGTGTTTCCTGGTATTTCTGCTTGCCTTCTTCAACAGATTTCCGGATTTCTTTGGCACTGTCCTCGGATTCTTTTCTCAAGTCAGCAATCATTTCAAGAGATTCAACCTGAAAACCGCTGATGGCATCGACGAGTTTCTGTACGGATTCCGGATTGATCGTGCTTCCGTAACCGGCTTTCAGTGCAGCGCGTTCCAGTTCTCTGCCGAGGTCTGCAATGTCTTCCAGTCCTTTGTTGACCCCAGTCTTCATTGCTTCGGTCGCCTGAGTGACTTCGTGCAGTCCGTGTTGGCTGGTATAGACCGTCCCCAGAATTGTGAACACATGTTCGTTGGTGGTGAAGAATGTAACAGACCTTCGGTACACTCGTTCTTTGACGTCATGGGTTTGCTTGAGTTTTGTGATCAGCGTTTCACCGACGTCGTAGCCAACTTCGAGGTTTTCCGCGATGTCTTTGAGTAGTTGGTAGGTCGCGTCTTCTCTTTCAAAACTGTAACGAGCTTCATCTCGGGTTAATTCAAGTCTGCTTTTTTCACTTTCATCATCACCACTGTAGGCGTCCAGTGCCTCTTGGGTTTCACTCAAGGAAACTTTCGCCTGTTCGAGGATGGGCACTTGTGCATCGAACAGATCACGTGCCAGTATTTCTGCTTCCTTCAGCGCGAATCGGAAATCGATGTAGCCTTCCATGATCGCTTCTTCGCGTTTTAGCTGTTCTTTCGTATCTTTCGCGACTTCGCTATAAATCTCGACAATTTTTTCGAATCGATCACTCGGTGTTCCGCGTCGCATCTTCATCCACCAGTTCGACACTTTCTCAGTACCGCTGATTTTCCCATCATCGAGTTGATTGATTAGTCGTTTGCTGTCTTCGCGGACCGAATCAAACATCTGAGTGATATTCATGTACCGGTCACCCACCGATATTCCCTCGACGTTTTCGCGTACAAGTGCGTTGAAGGCACTCATGTGCTGAATCACATCTGCGATTGCAAGGACTTTAGCCTCATCAAGGTGTTTGACGTCTTCGAGCAGGCTGATGAGTTCCTGTGGGGCTGTATTTGAACTGTCAACGCCGAAGTCTTTGAGCACATTGACAGCTCGACCAAGATATTTGCGCATGGAGGTCGATTCCTGACCCTGTGTGCTAGAAGCTTTCGGTTCAGGGGCAGGTTGCTGTGCTTGATCTGACATGACGGCAAATTCTCCAGGGAATAAGTTGTTGGAGAATCGGCGTTTCCGATCCTTCCCAACCGTTATTAGATTAGCGCTTGAACCTCGCGGCTGCAATCAGCTACTCAGGGGGGAAGTGCAATTTCCGGCCAGCTGGCGGTTTTCACGCTCCCCGAATGCGGAAAACGAGCCAATTGAATAGACTACACATTGGTCAGGACACTCCAACCCCGCTCCGCGAAGATCATGGCTCATGGCTAATCAGTCTCAGGCCCAGGCGCCCTATCGATCCACTGGCTCGACTCAAAGAAGATCGAGTTCGTTACCTGAGGAGAGTTTATCGCTTCAGGAGACCCTTCGAGTGATGGATGTGGCTCGGGAAATGCGGGATCAGCGGGAAACAGCTGAAGAGATGTTTCGACGCGATGATCTGAGGACCCAGTTGCGTGACAAGCTGGTTCGCACGGCTCATATGTCCGGTGACAATGTCACGGAAGAAGAAATTGAGCTCGCTATTGAGCAGTTTTTTGAATCCGTCCACACCTACCAAGACCCTCAGCCTGGCATGAAATCCTTTTTGGCTCATTGCTGGGTTTGGCGTGGTCGCCTGACTTTAGCAGCAGCAGCTCTCACCACAGTCCTCGGTGGACTTTGGTTTATGTTTTCCTGATGATTTAAGTTCAAGGTTGCTCGCGAGATGACGATTCCTGGTCCCACCGTGCATCAACAACTGATGGATGCAATCAAACGCTTGACCGAGCAATTGGAGCAAGACCGGCAGGGCATGCATGATGTGCAAAAAGAGTATGAGCAACTTGATGCAGAACGTGATGATGCCCTACGCAGTCTTGCGGAACACTATCTGCCTGAATTAACAGCTGATGCGATCGCTTCAACATGGCGAGAGGTTCAATCAGAGATCTCAACGCTCTTGTTGCAAAAAGAGGATGAGGACCGATCTTTGCAGCAAGAACTGAAGCAGTTGCAGGAAAATCGAACAGTGACCGAAAAGGCTCTTGTGGAAGCAACCCATGTTTTGGATGCGGCAATTCTGGAACAGAACGAGGTTTCAACTGTGGTTGAGAAACGTTTGCAGGAAGATACCCAGTTTGTGGAGTTGGCAGACCGAGCAGCTATCGCCGAAGTAGCACTGGAGAGAGCTGAATCCAATCTCCATGAAATTGATCAAGACGCTGCCAGAAAGCTTCCCTCATATCAAGCGAGTACATTGTTTCAATATTTGTACGAGCGTAGCTACGGCACAGAAGGATATCGAAGCCGGGGGCTAACTCGTCGTGTTGATCGTTGGCTAGCTCGCTACATCGATTTCACAAAGGCAAGGCAGGGTTACGATTTTCTGAAACAGACACCAGATCAAATGCGGAAGATCATTGCGGAAGATCGTCGCTCATTGAATACCGTGATGGAGGAATTGGAGCGCAAGCGTGATCACGTTGCTAATGCAATGGGCTTGCCAGAGAAAATAAACTTGACTGAGCGATTCACCAAGGATCGACAGCAAAGTCTGCAAACAGCGAATTTCATTTCTGAATCAATGAATGAAACAGAAAGTCGTATTCGTGATCTCTCTGACCCGCGAGGATCTTACTACCAACAGGCAATTGAACTATTCAGGCAAACACTTGTTGGATTCAAGTCGAGTGATTTAAAGAAACGAGCCGAAGCCACGAAGGACGATTTGACCGATGATCAGATTGTGGCTCGCCTTTCCGGTGTTGAGTCTGATCGCGGGGACCTGCAAGAGGCAACCCGCGATCGTCGTAATTTGCAAAAACAGAAACAGGATGTCATTGAGGAATTGGGGCGAGTGATTCAGCGTTTTCGTGCGGCTCATTTCGATTCGGTACGCTCGCATTTTCTGGATACGCTCATGATCGATGAAGAGATTTCCTATACCGAAGATGCAGGGGACGCACGCAAGCTATGGCAAAAAATCCGGCGTTCCCAACGGTGGGGCGATCATGATTCAGAGGAAGATGCTGGTGGCTCTTCACTGAAGCAGGTCCTTGTCAACGCAATGGGAAAAGCTGCTGGTGACGAGCGCGGAGATGATGCGCGTCGTGCCGGTTCCCGTCGTATGGAATACGATTCGACCAGTGATGCTCGCTCGGCAGTTGGGGATTACTCAGCAGATAGTTCGGGTGATGATTCTCGCTGAGGCCTTACTTGGAAGTCTGTGCAGTTTTGCGTTCCTGTGGCTTGGAATCGCCTGAGTGAACCGTGAAATAACGGTGATGCGCCCATTGGGGAACGATATCCAGACGCCAGCAAGTCTGCTCCAGCGGAGCAAGATTGGTGGTCTCTTGGGGCAACCCTCCTAGTAGCACCAAGGGCATTGCAGCACTAGGAAACGCAATGAACCGAGTCAGCAATGCTTCCAGGTGGACCTGCTGGATGGTTCCGCCGATAGAAACATAGTCTTGCATCTCAGCAGATGAAATCGCGTCCATTCCAGCCATTGAAAGAGCATGGTGCTCGTCATCAATCAGCAAAGCAACTTTCAGATCAGCTATCTCCTTTTCAGGTGAGAGATTCAATGCAATATTTGCATAGTGACCATTCGTGAATGGAATGATGCCTGTTCGGCTGTTTGGGCCAAGCCGAATCAAGCGATCTTCTTTAATGGACTGCCCCACGAGGCGCTTAGCTGTTTCACCGATCATCCAGTCAGCAGGTTCATTGAGTGCTTTCGAAACCATCAGTGTTTCACCGCCGCGACGGCGGGCGAAATTGGGACGGTTGCTGGTGTCGATAGGAGCCTTGGAATTTAATAGTACTTCGGCGGAGGCTTGTTGGCTGGATAAATAACCTGCCTGCTCGTTGGCAAAGCGATTCCTCCATTTCAGTGGTTCAGCCGTTGCTTGCGTGTAGGCGTCGATGTCCTTGGCGAGTGCCGGATTTTTTTTGGCCAGTTCATTCAAGGCATCTGTGCATGCCTCGGAAACCTGCTTCCGACCTGTCGTCCGACGATCTACTTGACTGATTTGTCGAAGTAAATTGGTGTAAATGAGCGGGATCTGATCCGTGGCAGTTTTTTCAGCCAAGGAGTTGATGATATCTGTCATCGCGATCAAGGTCGCTTTCTTTAACCTGGTGATATCGTTTGTTTTTGTATTGCCTGTCTGGTTGGTAACCATCCACTCGATCGCATTCGCACGGGTCAAATTTGCCGAAGCCCGAACCCATAGCTTGCATACTTGTGCGAAGGCTTGGGTGCCATCACCTTTAACATTGCCATCAAGTGTTGCAGAGCCTGTCTGGTCCAGTTCCTGACAAATGCGTTTCATCTCTTCTGTGGCAGCAGCAGCGCTGGCAACTTCGTTTTTGATTTTGTCATTCGCTTGCGCGAGATATCGCGTCCGTCTCAATTTCTTATGGTTCACATCTCCGGCGGTGAGCAGGGCTTCAAAATTGAAGAGATATTTCTTGTGTTCCAGTGGTCGAAAGAAAACCAGGGATTCACGCATTTGCATTCCCTTGGCTTCCATTTGTTTTGTGAAGACTTCGGGGTCGCTACTTTTTTGCAGACTGCTCGCTGCCTGCGAAAGAAATTTCTGGAATCGTGGTGAGTCAGTTCGCAGTCTGATAATGAGCGTCGTCATCATCTGACTTCCGCGCGGAGTTCGCGAGTAGGACAAGCCAAATTGGTCAATTTGCACGGCGAGTAAAAACAGTTTTCGGGTAAGATCAGCGCCAATTGGCTCGGACATCAACTCAAGGTGTTTTGCATCTCGCCGAGCTTTCCAGAGTCGGGCGGCCGATTTCGAGATCTGTCGATCAGAAAAACTTGCTGGATCGTTCCGTGTTTCAAACATCCGTGTCACAACGTCGAGTTCTTCCAAATACGTTTGATGTAATTCGTTTGCCAAAGCCTCAGCACCCTCGATCGTCCCGTGGGTTTTTAGTGGTTGGGACGGATCCTTACCCGTTGGATTAGCAATCGATGGGGTGTGACCTCCGAAAAACAGCAATGCAGTGCACGACGCAAGAATGATCCTTCGCGTCAGAGTGGTTGCCATGATGAATTGACAGAAATAGAACATGCTAGTTGGTCTCCGTACGAATCACTGCCAGAACATCGCCACCTTCGATCTCAATTACGCTGCCATCGGAGCCGCGCAAGGAAATCATTCCCAAGGTGGCCGTTAATGCTTTGTCCGTTGGATTGTATTGTCGGAAAGTGACAGTCATCGCCTCTCTGGGTTGTGTCATCGCGATAGGTGAAGATTCGTTCTCCTGAAAGTAAACATCGCACGGGACTTTCTCTCCTGCCAAGCTTGATGCTTTGGACGTGGCGGTGATGCCGTGCAGTAAGAGTGCCGGATAAGAACGAGCGGAGGCATCAGGGTCATAGGTAGTGATCTGAACGACATTGGGTCTGCCATCCCCGATTGTCATCAATGCGAGTTCCGCGTTCGAGATTGCAATGGGATTCGGTTTGAGATTGAGCGTGACCTCGCCTGATTCCGGTAACGTGTCTTCGACCGCTTCAACGGCAGAGTTGGTCATTGATTTGGTTTTGGATTTGGCAGTTTCAAGAGCTTGATTTATCTCTTCCTTGGAACATCCAGATGCCAAGAACAATACCAAGGTGAAAGATAACACAACCATGATTGAGGAGGCCGACGCGTATGGAATTGGACCTCCTGATGGGGGGACGCGGTGCATCTGTCTCCGAGATGAGTTCTTTGCGTTTGGCATCACAATACTTCTGTTAGAAGAAGAGATCGTCAAAATCACAGTTTGCGGCGATTTCGCCGGCCACCTTTGCTGGCGACAATGCGTGGCTTTGGCGAACAGTAATTGGAAGAAAGTTTAGCCTAGCCAGCTTTGGCACCCCTCTGCTTGCTGATTGGGAATCAAACGCATGGAATCATCAAGAAATTTTTAGTGTGTGTTGGTGCTAGTTGGTGGCGTCGCAAAGATAGCAACCAGCGAAAGTAAGACCATCAAGCCCGTAAAGAGATAAAGGGCGAGGTCAAAGTTGCCCCAGATGTCCCGGGCAACACCCATCAGCAGTGGTCCACAACCACTTCCAGCGACTGTGCAGCACCAAACGGTGCCACGAATGGAACCGATATGAGTTCGTCCAAAATACCGTACCCAAACGACATTACCCACGGCTAGTAACATACCTTGCCCTGCCCCAAATAGTCCCACAAATGTGTGCAAGGCGAGTTCGGTTTGTCCGAAGGAAACTGCCGCCAGGCCCGCACTGAGCATGATTGTTCCAACGGTGAGCAAACGATTCAGTGGTAGGAAGTCTGCCAGCACGCCCCCAAGCAGTTGGGTGAACAGCATCATCAATCCAAAGGTTTTAAAAAGACTGGCAGGCACCGTTGCTTCAAATCCCAAATCATTGCAGAGAGTAAATAGATAAAACACGATTCCCGTTCCAGCCATTGCCCAGACGGTATTGCTGGCCGCGAGGATTGAGAAGGCCCGGCTTTGAATGGCTTGTCGCAAGGTCAAGCATGAATCTGTTACATCACATGCATCAGGCGAAAGGTCGGGGCTGATTTCTGCATTCCCATCAACCGTCTGCCCAATATCTTCGGGTCGATTGCAAAACAGAAAGAAAACAATGGGCAGCATGCTTGCCGCGACGATGATCGCTAACCATTCATAGGTTCCACGCCACCCGATCGCGATAATTGAACCATGTAACCACTCAGGAATCCACGCAAAAGCAATCGCGGTACCAATACTCATGGCAGCAGAGACTCTTCCAATGCGATTCCGAAACCACATCGAAATTGCATTGCCACTGAGAAGTGAGAGTGATCCCTGACCCAGAAAGCGAAGTAAAAAAAATGCTGCTAATAGGGAGTAAAAGTTGGTTACATTCGCAGCGAAGTAACAGGCAGCGGCTAGCATTCCAATCGCAATCAAGCTGATGCCCCGTAACCCGTACCGATCCGAAAGCGGGCCTACCAACATGAGCGGAAGTGCAGCAAGCAGCGTACCTAGCATGTAGGCTAGCGATAGCTGGCTGTCACTGAGTTCCAGTGATTCGCGAAGAAAGGGCGTGAAGGCACTGACTGCAAAAGTTTGACCAGGGCTCGTCGCGATCTGCAGCAGCATTGCCACGGGGATCATGACATAGCCGTAGAAAAATGGCAGCCGCTTGGCAAAGGAGTGCGAGAATACAGGAATCACGTCATCAATTCACCTGACATGCGTGCTCCAGATGGCAAATGATTTTTTCCTATCTTGCCGTTGGCTTTGACCCAGCCGAGCGGTCTGCCGTGGAGTTGAATGGCATTCCATCCTGAACCGTCAGTTTGAATGGGTTCACCTCGCATGAACTGTTGGCACGCTTTTTGACTAATTTCGAGCTTGTTGATCGGCATGAGTGAGGCCTCGCGTCGCAGGGCGCCAGCGTGCGCTGGTTTCCATGTTTGCCCAGCACGGTGGGCAAGTTCCGGACCACCGATGGCAATCTGTTCCGCCCATTGGGGTGCAGAGGGCGAAAATCCAAGAATGACCGAATCTCTGGTGTGAGGACGTGGTTCAGATTCGGTTCCCTTGTACCAGTCCGTTAAGGCGATGGGTGTTCGAATCGCTTTCTTTCGTCTTTTCGGTTTTCCTGTTTTGGCTGAGCGAGAGTGTTGGATAGTAAGGGAGGCTGCAAAGCTGCCAGCACATTGATGGACCTGCGGCCAACAGCGATAGCAACCGGGATCTGTTTCATGTCCTTGCAGGCTGGCAATCGGCCTGGGTATCGCCACACCTTGTTGAATCAGCAGTCGTATTTGTGCTTCATTTTCTGCTTCGGCAAAAGTACAGGTGCTGTAGACGAGTTGTCCGCCATCGCGGACCAATTTGACAGCTGCTTCAAGGATGCGTTGCTGGCGAGACGCACTGTGGCTGATTTGGTGAGTTGACAGGGCTGACTGATTTTGTTTTCCCCGTGACATCATGGCCTGACCGCTGCAGGGAGCATCTACTACCAGCAGGTCAAATGCCTGGGGTAACTGATCAGCGAGCTTTTCAGGATCAAGACTTGAGATGGCAAAACGGTCGGAACCCGCCCGCGCCAAGTTGAGTTGTAAGGGAGCAACCCGATTGCGGATAACTTCATTTGCAAGCACAAATCCATGTGAGTCAACATCATCGTCAGAGACAGCTTCCAGCAGTGCGGAAGCTTTGCCACCCGGGGCGGCACATAGATCGCAAACGACTTTTCCTCGCAATCCGTCTCCGTCGGCTCCAGCCACAGCCAAGGCCAGGAGTGATCCCGCATCCTGGATGAAAAAGTCTCCACATGCGTACGCCACGGTGCGGGCCGGAGAACCAGAATCTTTTGCAGGCCTCCGTCCCAGCGCGTACCAATCGATCGGAGAACTGGGCACAGGCAGGTTGGCTGGATCTATACCACGACGATGCCGGATCACATTACGCCATGGTTGGGCCATGGCTGCGGCGAATTCATTAAGTGAACCTGGGCAATGAATCTGACCGAGAACAGATGCGATTTGTTCAGGTGGAAATGCGGGCTGGGCACGATTCATCGGGGGCGTTGAAACCATCTCAGGACAGCCATGCCAGTTGCAATGGATCCAGCAAGCAATAGGGGAGACGTATAGGTGAACATCACGAATGTGATTTGCGCCCCACGCGTGGGATCTTCCTCAGTTGCTTCGGGAATTTCACCTGTCACCAACATCGCGATTTCATTTTGAATCCTAGGCACGCGTGAAGCATAAAACAGTCCGGCCGAGATAAAAGAGAAAATCAATATCAGCATCATCATGAATGCGATGCTGATTTGGGGAAGTCGACGTTGTGAAGAAGGTTGATTCATGACAAGACTCGATGGCGGATATGCCATTTCAGTTTAACCACTGTAGCGGGAAACGACGAGGCAAGAAAAACCTGCTATGAATCTTTGCAATAACCGCCAGTTTGCCGCTGGTGTTCATAAAGCACAATGCCTGCGGTGGTGGCGAGGTTGAGACTGCGAACATGTTCCGAAGTAGGCAATCGAAGGGCCCGAGGGTCTTCGGGGTCAAGTATGGAGGCTGGTAGTCCTGAGGTTTCCCGCCCGAAGACCAGGACGTCTCCACGACGAAATTCGGCTTCCCAAATCGTTCGTTTTGCAAATTTCGACAAAAAGTACATCGGCCGGGGCTGGAGTTGTGAGACTAAGTCATCCCAATTGACGGCGTCTCCCCGCTCCAAGTGGGCCCAGTAGTCCAGCCCAGCACGTCGTAGTTTGGCATCGTCCAGCTGGAAAGCCGCAGGGCGAACAATCCAAAGTTTTGCATTCACAGCGACGCAGGTTCTACCAATGTTGCCCGTATTCTGGGGAATCTCAGGCTGGTAAAGTACCACGTGCGCCGAAGGCTCGTTTTCTTTATTGTCAGGGCTGCACGCTTCTTTCGTGGCGCGGTTATCATAAGGAGCGTTGGTTAATTCGGGTTCATGTTGCCCCTCGGGTTGCGGTTTTATACCCTTACCTGACAAACTGTTCTGCGATGCTGCGTTGGTTGCATCATCTGCGGATTGAGACTCTTCACTCGGGCTTTGTTTTTCATTCATGGCGATTCAAGTCACCTGTCCAAACTGTCTGAAGCGGTTCCAGGTCAGCGACAAATTCGCTGGCA
>JBPCVE010000487.1:0-6247 GCA_051010795.1 Rubripirellula sp. | reverse complement strand
ACTTTTTCTTTTGCGATGAGTAACGAATAGGCGGTGAATGCACGCCTTTAGGCCTATTTCGGGGTGCAGTTTTGCATCAATAATCAAGTCAACGCGGTTTGAGAGCTTTCGAGGCAGGACGAAACTTGAACCGGTTCAGTGACGTTACCGCACGCAATGCGGTAATCGATCCGGCTGGCCAATCGGTGGTGCAAAAAGCATCCGTGGGTCTGCCAGAAAATGGCAGCAGCACTCCCAGAACGCGTATTTCGTCGGTGTTCTTTTGGCGGGTCTCTGCCGACCCGATCAAGACGGTTCGAACAGTCGCGTCCTTCCGAGCATCGAGAGAATTTAAAGTGTCGACTCAATTCCTTAATAAAAACTTACCGAAAAATACTTGACGAACAGTGATCGGTGGCCTATACCAGCCAGTCCATCATTTCCCCCCTATCTTGGGACTTCCAAGTCCCAATCCTCGGCGTGGTCGCAAAAGCGGCCCACATCACACTAAGGATTTTTTATGCTTGATTCCAAATTTGTGCGTGGTTTTATTCTGTCCCTCAGCCTGGTTTCAGCAGCTTGTATCACGAGTGGGTGTGGTGGCAATGAGGAAAACACTGTTGTCAGCGGTGAGCTCACGCCTGAGCAGAAAGCAGACACCGAGGCTCCACCAATGCCTAGCGCACCTGGCGAAGCCGGTGGCGCTGCACCAGCAGCCCCCACGAAATAATAAATAGACATCCTTCTTCGGCATCCGTTTGTCGATTTTTGTTTTAGTTTTTTGTTTCATTATTGATGAGGATTAGTATGCGAAAGTATTCTCGCTCCGGCTTCACGCTGGTTGAGCTCCTCGTGGTCATTGCGATCATCGGAGTCTTGGTCGGCTTGTTGCTGCCAGCTGTGCAGGCTGCTCGCGAAGCAGCACGGCGCATGAGTTGCAGTAACAACTTCAAGCAGATTGGACTTGGGATTCACAACTATCACTCTACTTACAAGCAACTGCCAACGCAGGGTGCTGGTACAGGTGAGCTGATCGTTCCCGGCCACTACGCTCACAACAGTTCGGTTCGCAACAACCAGTCGCTTAGTTTCATTGTCGGCATCTTGCCGTTCATTGAGCAGCAAGCACTGTGGGAAGAAATTTCCAACCCCAGCCAGTTCGACCTGGAAAATCCAAACACTCCCTTTGTTGGAATGAATGGCGGCCCATGGCCAGCGATGGGGCCTACCCCCAGTCTTTACCGGACTGGTGGTAACTCCGATTCGATCCAGAATCGTCGTTACCGCCCGTGGATGACCGAGATTCCGACTCTCCGCTGCCCAAGTGATCCAGGTCAAGGCTTGCCTGCTGGTGGCCGAACCAACTATGCAGCTTGCATGGGTGACTCTCACAACTGGAGTCATACCGGAGTTCCTCACTACAATCTGAACCCGCGGCCAAGCGCCTTCAAAGTGAATTATAGCCGCGCAGCAGAGCGTGGTACTTTCGCTCACCGCTCGGTCACAAAGTTCAGAGATATCTTGGACGGACTTGCCAACACCGTCATGGCTGGCGAGATCGCAACCGACCTCGGTGACCGCGATATCCGCACCATCGGTGCTGACGATGCCTATTACGGAATTGCTGACAATCCTTCCCTCTGCCGTGACAATGGTAAGATGGACCCAGAGTACCCGACCAAGTGGGCTCCGGGCGTTGCTGTCGGTCCTTCGTTCGCAGGTCGTGGTTACATGTGGGCAAACAGCTTCCCACTCAACTCTCAAATGAACACCATCCTGCCACCGAACAAAGAGGTTTGTATGTGGTGGACTTGGGGTGGAGAGGGAACCATGCCTCCCAGCAGTCGTCACCAAGGTGGTGCTCACGTCCTCATGGGCGATGGTGCTGTGATCTTTATCACTGACTCGATCGAAGCTGGTGACTCTCACGCTCAATCAGTTTACTATTGGGGTGCCCGCGCAGGATCCAAGAGCCCATACGGGCTTTGGGGTGCTCTCGGAACGAAAGCCAGCAAGGAAGTGGTTGAAGAACAGCTAAACCAGTAGTTCTTCGCTGCAACTCCTTGAATCGCACGAAACGGTGTTGCCCTCGGGCAACACCGTTTTTTTGTTGGGATGCCTCCGTCGCGTCTCTGTCTAGCATGAACTGCTTGCTGCTGGTGAGTTGGTAAATTAGGCGGTTGCCAATCATCAACGGTCTCGGAAGCCGAGGTCTTCGGGTGGTGTGGATGACTGACTTACCCCCCCGACTGCAACGGAGTCGAATGAGCGCGACGGCAAATCGGTCGTCGTGTCAGGCTTATGGACGCGGTTTGCTTGATTTGAGTTGCTTGATTTGAATGATTTGCAGGGCTGATCGTCTTGCTGCGGTTGGTTGGCTCTTGGGTGATCTTCGGACACCAGCTCTAATTTCGGAAAGTTGTTGCAAGAGTCGATCTGACCTACCGTGGACCGCCGTGTCGGTGCCAGTTGGAACTATTCCCTGGTGATCAACCCAATTACGAAACAGTCAACCCAATGATGTCTGCCCAGCAGCTTGTTCGTGATCTGCTTTGGGCGGTCAACAGCCCAGCTCTCTTAAGAACGACGGATAACCATGGTTGTGAATCGACGACGCGGAAGTTGCGGGAGCAAGATATTTGTGCGACGCATCTTGTTGAGTTCATGGCCAGCAAAGATGCCCGCTCGTTGGGGAGGTACTTTGAGGCGTTGACTTCCTACTGGTTGCATCATGTGCGCAAGGTTGAAGTTTTGGTTGAGTCGTTCGCGATTCGAGAGCAGAAGCGGACGGTGGGTGAGATTGACTTCATCTTCATTGATGAGCAAGCCCGTATGACTCACTGGGAGGTTGCAGTCAAGTTTTACTTGTTCAGTCCTGTGTCGAATGTTTTGGGAAGCCGGTATTTGGGGCCGAATGCAGTTGACACGCTGGACCGAAAAATTGATCGCATCTTTGGTCATCAATTACCCCGCAGTCAAAAATGGTTTCCCAAGGTGGAAGTGCGTCAGGCATTTGTGAAGGGACGGATTTTCTATCCACTCATGGAGCAGCACGGATTGGCGCACCAGGATGTACTGGCGCAGCAGGGTGCACTGACGCAGCATCACGGACAGAAGGAACACCCGTATCTATCCCGTGCACATTTAGAAGGCATTTGGCTCCGACATGCAGAGATTCGATTCATGGATAGCGATGCAGTTTGGGGTGCTCAAAACGCTTATTATCTGATTTTGAAGAAACCACACTGGTTGTCGGTGGTCGAGGCTGATAATGCCACGGACGGATTGATGTCCTTCCGCGAATTTTCGGATTCAATGGAGCAGCATTTTTCAGAAAGCCAGCGCTCTCCGTTGGTCGTGCAGTTGAAGTTGGATGATGCAGGGTGCGTTGAGTCTCGGCGTTTTTTTGTTGTGCCAGATTGTTGGCCTCATTGAGTTGGTCATGACATGATCTCGATTCGAGATCGATATTCGATGAAGCGGATGATGGCGCCAGCAGCCAGAGCGGTCTGGTTTTTTGATGCCCGTGCCGTCTGTTGGAAGATTACAATAGCCGGAAATTAATTTTCCAAATGCGAATGCCCTACAGGTTGCTCATGCCCTTTTTGAATCGTTACGTCGTTTGTTCCTGTGTCGCGATTTTTTGCGTTTTTCTCAGTTCGTCAGGGTTAGCAGAAGACCATGCCGAGTTGGAGATCTGGCCCGGCGATCTTCCTGCTGGTTCGGTGCAGATGGCTCCCAAGGTGATCGCCAAATTGAAATCAGAGCTTACGCAAGAGCGAATACGGTTTGTTGATCGGGCAACCCTGACCGTTTATCCCGCGCCGAAAAAGATTGCCAATGGTTGTGCCGTCATCATTTGTCCGGGTGGAGGTTACAACATTCTGGCTTGGCCGAAGGAGGGCTTAGAGGTTGGGGAATGGTTTAGTTCCATTGGCGTTACTGCATTTGTTCTGAAGTATCGTGTCCCTCGTCGAAATCCAGACAAAATTCACTGGGAGCCGATGCAGGATGTTCAGCGCGCCATTCGGTTCGTTCGTCATCGCGCCGAACAGTGGAACATTGATCCGGCGAGAATTGGAACGCTTGGCTTCTCGGCAGGTGGGCATCTTACCGTGATGTCGGGTGTGCAGTACAAGACAAAGTGCTACGAACGCGTGGATGAAGCAGACGATCTTAGTTGCCGCCCCGATTTCATCTGTCCCATTTATGCAGCTTATCTTGGGGATAAATATAACGACCGAGTTGCCGAACTTGGTCCGTTGGTCACCGTCACGAAAGATACGCCACCAACATTCATGGCTGTGACGTGGGATGATTCGATGCGGGGTGCCCAATCCGCATTACTGTTTGCTCGCCTTCGTGAGCAAGGGGTTCCAGCCGAGTTGCATGCTTATGCCAAGGGGGGACATGGTTACGGCATGCGCCCCTCCGATAATCCAGTCTCGAAGTGGAACGAGCAACTTCATGCGTGGTTGAAGTCAAGCGGATTTTTGAGCAGGTAAGATGGCAATCGCCCCTGCCATCATTCGTGGCAGGGCGTTTTCGGCAGCACAGGCAAGTGTCACCTGAAGCTTCGGGCATTTCATGTCACGCAGGGATTTGACTTCCCTGCTTTGCATGTTTGAAACCTGGCGTCAGGGCTTAAACGCCCACGACTTCACGCCAAGTTTTGGCCATCAAGGCGTGACCATCCTGGGTGGGATGCACTCCATCTCCCGCTAATGCTGATGGTTCTGTGCCCGAAGCCACGGCTTGATCGAACATGGTTTGGAACGGCACCCAGGTTGCCCCTGCTTTGTCTGAGACCTGTTTGGCATACTCTCGGCGAGTGTCGAATTCGGGGAACCACTTCGCTTTGTTTTGTTTGACTGTTCCACTCATCAAAACAAATGGCTCACAGATGACGATTGTCACTGAAGGAAGGGATTTGCGGGTGCGTTCCAGCAACGCGGTGAAACCATCGCGGTACGTCCCTGCGGTACCGTCGTAACGTCCGTTCAGTTGATGCCAAATGTCATTGACACCAATCAGGATGCTCAGGATGTCGGGTTGAAGATCGATGCAATCTTTTTGCCAACGTCGATCCAGATCTGGCACCTTGTTTCCGGAAATACCACGATTGTGAATCTGCAGGTCTAGGTCCGGGTGGGCTGCGTGAAGCAACTTGGCGGCATGATTGGGATACCCCCGACCAAGTTTTTCATTCGCAACGGGATTCTTTTTGTTTCTTCCAGCATCAGTGATCGAGTCACCTTGGAACAAAATGGTCGCTCCCTTCTTCAGCTTTGTTTTCTCTGCCGCAAAAAGAGCGTTTTGGTTCAAACAGGCTGCGCTTCCAACAGTGGCCGCAGTGGTCAGGAATGATCGTCTTCTCATGATTCGTGATTTAAATGGGGGGGGAAGGTCGAGTGATTCTGGGTCGGCAGATCACGGGGGTTTGTCACGGTACGCTCAGGCGTCAGTTTATCCTAAAATGACGGCCCTTGGGGAAGAATTGGTTTCCTGCCGCAAACTGATTGGCGGCAGAGGCGGGCCTTATTGTTGGTCAACAAATAGGCAGGCAGGTTGTGGGGAACGCGAGGATGCTGTCACCTGAAGAGTGAAAGGCTAGACTGAAGGGATGCAGAAAGCGAATCGGGAGTCGCGAGCTGAATCCGTTGTGAGCCGATTCGCAGGGCACACTTGCTCGTTGTTACGCAAACTTGCTCTTGTTGACGTATGGTTTTTCTTGACGTCACCTCTGAATCAAAAGAAGGTGACTTCCTCGAACTTTGGCGAGTGCAGCTTGAATTCGGACCGCTGGAATTCAGACAACGTGAATTCAGACAACGTGAATTCAAGCGGTCTTGATCGTGATGTTCACACGGCAGCTCAGCAAGCACGCACGGGTTTCCAGCCTTGGTTGTTCTTTTTTGTCGCCTCAGCCTTTTACTTCTATGAGTTTTTCGCCCGTGTGGCGCCGGGAGTTCTCAAGAGTGACATTCGAAGTGTGACCGGTGCCAGTGAAGGTGAGTTTGGGCTTGCGATGGGAATGTACTTTCTCGCTTACGCGCCGGCTCAGTTGATTGTGGGTCGGATGCTGGATCGTTTTGGAACGCGTGTCGTGGTCGCACCTGCTGCCATCATTGTTGCTCTGGGCTGTCTGTTGCTTGCTTCGACCGACAGCATTGTCTTGATGGGGGTTGGGCGTTTTCTTCAAGGACTTGGAAGCTCGGTGGCTTACCTTGGAGTTGTGTATTTGGCATTGGTTTGGTTTCCACCACAT
>JBPCVE010000486.1:0-22297 GCA_051010795.1 Rubripirellula sp. | reverse complement strand
GCATTTGCTCGGTCATCGCGGTTATGACGCTCGTGACCTTTAGTTCCGGATGCACCGGAGTTAAGAATTTTCTGTTCGGTCGTGGTGCACGATGCGGACTTTGCAGCGGTGGCTCAGCAGGCCCCCAGTTTGGAAATACCATGCAGGCTCCCAACCCGTCGGGACCCTGTCAGCAACCTGCTGCCGGATGCAACGGTCAAGTTTACTCCGCACAGCCTTGTGGCGGTTGCGGGTCAACAGTACCCAATAACTGTGGCTGTGGTACTTATGGAGTTGCTGATCCCTACCAATCTGGTCAGGTGATTCCGCAAAATGGCCAGATCATGGGCGGCACCGGCGTCCCAATGCAAACCGATAGCTTCAATGCACGTAAATTTGATACAGATGGAAGCAGGATCTTGTGGGAAGAGTCCGCTGGCGGCAACTCGCTGTAAGACTCCTGGGATTTGAGCCTACTGTTGGACCTGTTCAGAGCCGGTTAGCTAAACTGGTTTTATCGTAGCGAGCGACGGTCGGAGGAAAGCTGCCTTGAGCAATGCTTTGCTCCGACCGTTCGGTTTTTAATTTCACCCCGTACGTTGGTACACGGATATGAGAGTTCGTATGAGTGTCTTGGGTTCCACTGGACTGCTGAATCGTCGCCATGCGTTGTGTCGGGGGCTGGCAGCGTTTGGGATGTGCTCGTTGCCTCAGGCGAATGCTCAGGATCAGACCGATGAAAAACCAGAGGAAGCCGGGGATACGCGCCTGAGTTACGAAACTCCACAGGTGCAGAACTGGCGAATCGGCCTCGTGTTAAAGACGCCCGTCACCTGCACGGATGTCTTCGCAACTTTTCCAGTTCCCATGAATTGGCCCGAGCAAAAGGTGACGGTCACGGGGCGTACCATCGATCCGCAAGTGACGGCCTGGGATACGCGCGAACTAGGCGGTGGAGTGAAGCAGGTGATGCTGAAAATGGCACGCGTGCCCGCAGGTTCCACCGTGGAAATGACTTTCAATATCGCCATCGAACGATCACGTATTATCGGACCCACTCAAACCGATGATCTCGTGATCCCGGCAAAGGTGGGACGCGACTTGCGTTTATTTCTTTCCAGTAGTCCGTACATTGACAGCAGCAATGCTCGTATCAAGGCAGCGTGGCGCGGGCTCGCTGCACAAGAGGTCCCTAACGCATGGGCCCGTGTTGAGCAGATCTACGACTTTGTCCGTGATAAAGTCAAGTATGTTGAGGGGGATCTGAAGAACGCTTCTCAGTCGCTGCGAGAGGGACGCGGGGACTGCGAAGAAATGACGAGTCTTTTCGTCGCCTTGTGCAGAAATGCAAAAATTCCCGCTCGCATGGTCTGGATTCCAGAGCACTGTTATCCCGAGTTCTATCTTGAGGATGCTTCCGGGTCAGGGCATTGGTTCCCTTGTCAGGCCGCGGGGACACGTCAATTCGGGCGGATGGATGAATACCGGCCCGTGCTGCAGAAGGGTGATCGCTTCAAGGTGCCAGAAAAACGCACCACCACTCGCTACGTGAGCGAGTTCTTCAAGTGTGACAAGAAGGGCAATAGCAACCCGTATCCGAACTTCATTCGAGAACTCATCGACGTTTGATCAGCCAGATGACGTGGTCGGTCATTCAGCCATGTCGTTTCACCACCAGCATCTGTCTCTAATTTTGGCCCTCGCCCTGCCGCTTCGGGACAGCTTGGTGTTCCAAGCCAGGCAGTGATCAGTCTTTGTTCTTGTCAGAATTGTTCTTGTCAGCTTTCGCTTTCGAAGCTTTGCTCTTTTTTGCTTCCGAACCGTTTTGACCCTTTTTGTTTTTCGAGTCCTTCGGCGTTGATTGTTCTTTTTGCAAGGTGGGATCTTCAAGGGTTGCCAGTTCCACCTTGAGCATGATCTCTTTGCCTTTGCGATAGACTTTGATGTCCTGGATCGAACCTACAGGCTTGCGTTCAACGATTTCCTGAAAGCTGCTTGGGTCGCTGACTTTCTCGCCAGCAAACTCAAGAATCACATCGAGAGGTTCAATCCCAGCTTTCTCGGCGGCTGAGTCCTTGGTGATTTGGTACGCGAGTACCCCCAAGCCAACGGGCAGTTTGAATTTGCCCGCGATTTTTGGGTTCAATTCCGCCATGCGGATCCCAATGGCGGCGCGACGTACCTTGTTGTGCTCTGCCAGTTCATCGGCAATCCACTTGGCTTGATTGATCGGGATTGCGAAACCGATTCCCTGATACGAACCGTTGCGTGATGCAATGGCAGTGCTGATTGCAATAGCTCGCCCGTCCAGATCGACTAGCGGTCCGCCAGAGTTGCCCGGGTTGATCGCAGCGTCCGTTTGCAGCAGACGGCCTCGGCTGATGCGCCGCAATGCGCGATCCTTCGCACTGATGATCCCTGCGCTGACGGTCGCTTCCAGACGAAACGGACTTCCGATCGCCAACACCCAGTCCCCTATTTCGAGGAGGTCCGAGTTGCCAAGTTCGACTGCAGGAAAGCCGCCTTTGCGTGCAATATTGAGTGTGGCTACGTCGCTATCGACATCACCGCGGACTGCCGTTGCTTCCACCTCGGTTTCGTCAGCCAATTTTACTACCACTCTTTTTGCGCCGGTGATGACATGGTTGTTGGTGATGATCATGCCATCCTTCGATACGATGACACCACTGCCGATACCCGTCAGTTGGTTTTTGTCAGGTTCGGGGCGTTCTTCGGGCTTGGAGTCGCCCTGAAGGGGGGTGGCTGGCGCAGCAGGCGGATTTTGATTCGCCATCACGTTGACTTGGCCGTAAGACAGGATCGTGACAGTGGCGGGAGTTGCTTTTCGAGCTGCATTACGAAATGCTCGGGACAAAGCACGAGGACCAACCAATAACTCCAGTTCGGCGATGTCCAAGTCAGTGATGTCAATCTTTTTTTTGCCGCCGGGCGATGCCGCTGGCTCGGAATCGGAGCGGGCAGGCGTCTCCTCTCTGACGGTCGTGCTCCCCAGGTCAGGGTCATCTGCAGAGACAACGCTCATGCTGCCCACGATCATCAGGATCAACGCGCACAGGCAGGTCAGACTTGGCGTCTGAGTGAAGCTTGGCAGTGGCTGTTTGCAAAGACGGTCAGACGAGATGCCACCGAGAAATGTGTCATTTTTTCGGCATCTATTGTGCCAAACGTTGTACATGCTGAATCCAGTGGTCGTGTATTTGCAGTGACTGCGACAGATCATCGTTCGGGAAGCTTTAAATCGAATCGCCTTTTTTTCTCCCATGCAATATAACGGGCATTCAGGACCTTGTATGGTCCGTCTTCCTCGAATCCGCGGCGAACACATGTACATTCCAAGCCTGTTGGTCAAAAAAAGAGAGGGTCAGGCTCTGACGGATGAGGAAATTCACTTCCTAATTGACGGGTTTTGCAATGGGGATGTCGAGGATTATCAGATGTCTGCTTTCGCAATGGCTGTCTGCTTGCGGGGTATGAATCGGCGGGAAACGACTGCTTTGACCCAAGCGATGTTGGATAGTGGAGACCGCCTTCCTCGGAACCAGAGTAATCCTGAGCGTCAGCGGGTGGACAAACATAGCACCGGAGGGCTGGGGGATAAGACATCCATGGTGTTGGCGCCCACCTTGGCAGCCTGTGGATTTGATGTTCCCAGGATCAGCGGCCGTGGTCTTGGGATCAGCGGAGGCACGCTCGATAAGCTCGAGTCGATTCCCGGATTTACCATCGATTTGTCACCCTCGAAATCGGCGGAAGTGTTGGCAGATGCAGGCGTGTTTATCAAGTCAGCAAGTGATCGAATTGCCCCCGCTGATCGGAAACTGTATGCCTTGCGAGATGTGACGGGAACCGTGGAATCTATTCCGCTGATCACGGCGAGCATCCTATGTAAAAAGTTGGCAGAAGATCTGGATGCGCTGGTGATGGATGTCAAAGTTGGTGCAGGTGGATTCATGAAAGAACTGGACGCTGCGCATGAGTTGGCCGACACGCTTGTGGGAGTTGGCCATGATGCCGGATTGCCCACTTCGGTTCTGCTGACCGATATGGATCAACCTCTCGGGCAGGCGGTGGGCAACGCTTGTGAGGTCAACGAGGCGGTTGAGGTTTTACAGGGTCAGGCTGGAATTGTGCGTGATCTTGCACTTGAATTGGGCGCGACGTTGTTGCTCAAAATGTCAGTGGTTGATGACGTGGAGCAAGCGAAAAGGAAGCTTGGGCAAATGATTGATCAGGGATTTGCGTTTGAGAGGTTTGAACGGATGCTCCGAGCACAAAAGGGGAGTTGGCAAGGTCCGTTGCCGCTCGCTGAATCCCACGTCATTACTGCCGGAAGTGCTGGTTGGATCGCACGGTATGACTGTCGGGCCTTGGGGCGTGCCGTTGTTTCCATGGGCGGTGGACGTCGAAAGAAAGGAGATCAAATTGATCATGCCGTTGGCTTGAAAGTGCATCGACGGATCGGTGATTCAGTTGAAAAAGGAGACCCCCTACTAACGCTTTGCTGTGCTCGGCATCGAGTCAGCGAGTATGTTGGGGTACTGCAGGCCGCAGTCGATGTGGTCGATGCGCCCGTTGCTGCGAGGCCGCTGGTGTTGCACAGACAAATTGCGGATGTGTAGATTCAACTCGATCAGCAGCGTTGAAGAGTAGAAGCAAATTTTGACCTTTGATCAGCCTAAAAGGTTATCACAGCATTCACGCAGACATTTCCCGTTTGCTCCTTGTTCCCCTGACGGATGTTTACATGTCCAAATTGAGTGACCGAAGAATCGAACAGCTTGCTCTTGCTGCCGTGGACGTGTGCGGACGAGCATACGCTCCTTATAGTCAATTTGAAGTAGGAGCCGCGATCTTGATGCAGGACGGGCAAGTGATTGCCGGGTGCAATGTGGAAAACGCCAGCTACGGGTTATCACTATGTGCCGAAAGAGCCGCTGCAGCCGCCGCTGTTTCTGCTGGCTATCGCAACTGGCGTGGCGTGGCGATTGCAAGCGTTGGCGGAGTCCCCCCTTGCGGGGCATGTCGTCAATTTCTCGCTGAGTTCGGTCTCAATACGCCCATCATTCTCGTCAACCTGATCGATGGGGCACGCACCGTCTGCAACCTTTCTGAGCTGTTGCCCCGTTCCTTTGGCGCTGGTGATTTGCCTGAACCAGCCTGAATGAGCAAGCTGCAGTGAACACGCTGGTTTTCAGGGCTCTGCTTGACCATCGAGAGGGCTAGTTGCCGGTGAGCTCACTTCGCTTTTTCGCAATCAGCGACAGCAAGGCCCGTTGGGGTTTGACGAATTTGTCCACGCCCTGTTTCATCAACACATCATGCATCGTCTGCAGATCGATTTTTGAGTCAATTTGCTGTTGGATCTCCAGGGTCGGCATGACATCAACAGTTCGGCAGAATTCGATATCACTTGAGGCGATCGCGGCATTGGTTTCAGGCGGGTTGGTCTGAATGTCACTGCCCGCCAGAGCTTGCACATATTTCCACGCAGGATCAGACGGGTTTTTGGTTCCGGTACTGGCAAAAATCAATTCCTGCTGAAGCCTCAGGCCTTTGTCATTCCAGAAATCCTGGTTCGCTTGCCAAACGCGTTTTGCATTTAAAATACCGACGAGGCCTTGAGCCTCTGATGGCAGTTGGGGAATTTCCTGTTCGGTGTAAACATCAATGCGGGAAATGAAAATGCTGTAAACGCTTTTGAAATCGGTCAGGCTGGATCTTCGCTGGGCTCCTCGCCATACCGCCTCACGAGCCTTCGTGTATTGCTCGGCGGTGAAAATCAAGGTCACGTTGAGTGTCACGCCTGCTGCCGCCAGTTCCTCCAACGCACCAATGCCCGCCGGTGTGGCCGGAACTTTGATCATTCGGTTGGAGTGGCCTTGGGTGTAGTGTTTACCTAATTCAATGTAGCGAGCTGTTCGGTCCTGATCGCTTAAACCAAGTTCGGCGTCTTCCAGCAAGGGGTCAAGCTCAAAACTGACCCATCCAGCGTTGCCTTCGCTTGAGGCATGGATTGGTGCAAACTTCTTTTCGGCATCAGTGACAAGATTGTCAGTCAACTGCCATGCAACTGACTCGTCGCCAAGTCCGGTTGCGATCAATGACTCGATTTTGTGATCCAGGCCACCTTGTTCGACGATCGCCGAGATGATTGCCGGATTGCTGGTCGCTCCCACAGCACCCCAATGCAAGTTTTTGTCGACCTCATCAGGGGCAACTGAGTCGAGATACAGTTTTGTTCCTGTGTCGATCAGTGACTGCAGTGCATTGGGCATTCGTTGGTTCTGGTGTGGGGGCTTGGGGGAGATCCGTTGGAAGACGTGAGCAGCGTCGGGTTGGTCAAAAGTCTGGTCGGTCAATGGAACGCGTTTCGTCGTATTATCACGCAGTCTAACAAGATCGGGTTCTTGGGGGCCATTCGATTTAGGCGGTTCCGTGAATCGCTCCCGTTGGGTGCTGGGGGATCACGGTCCAAACGCAAGTCGTGGCATTCACTCCGATTTGAAGCTTCGAACGGCATGGAAAACAAAGCCTCCGGGCAGAACGGTTTTGCGGTTGATGTGTGATCCATCAATGGAGATCGGATCAATCCTGTCGATGGTCCATCCGGTGGCTCGCAGGTCCTGTTTGAGTTCTCGCTTCGAAAAGCGGTGCATGAACATGCTTTGCAGTCCTCGGTAGGCGTAGGTGCTATCACCGAAGTCGCTATTTCGGTTGCGGATCGCATTCCACTTCGATTGGATAAGTTGTCGTAGCCCCCGGTGCTCTCGCAGGGCAGCCCAACGATGATGAACGTGCAGGATGAAGATGCCACCAGGACGCACGAGTTTGAAAAGGGTGTTGAGCATGGAGCGTCGATTGGCTCTGCCCTGAATCATCCCCATCGTGCTGAACAGGCAGACGGCATGATCCACACTTTGTTCGGCAAAGCAGCCCAATTCGACCAGATTTGCCTGAACGGGAAATATTGTGCCAGCGGTGCAACCGGCCCTGAATTTGCCATTCATGATTTCCAGCATGGCACGACTGAGGTCTACTCCGATCACGTCATAGCCACGTTCTGCCAGCGGCAAAGCGGTTCGGCCGCTGCCGCATCCGAGGTCGAGAATGACTTCCGAGCGAGGGCGATTTGGCCCAGGAAACGACTGCTGCAGGATTTGCTGATCGAGGCCGCATAGCGGTGTATCTGCCACAAAAGCGTCGTAATGGTCGGCTATCGACCGCTGATGGACATATTCCCAAGTTCCCGGAGCAACGCCTCGGGGCCTTCGCCATTGTGGAATTGGCGTCTCAGCTGGCCTGGGTGACGTGGTCTTGGCCTCTGAAACTTGTTTCGGACCCAGGCTGCTGGCGGGCTGTTGACGCGGGGGCTGGTTCATTTCGAGTTTGCATTCCTATAATCCGCCTCACGGAGTGGATGAATGATGATTCCTACTCCAACACGATTTCAACGATGCGGTGCAATCACCGATGTTGATTTCACCACGATTGTTGTTGAGGTGCCACCACTGTGGCAAGGCATCGGTGAGTCGTGTCGAGTGGCTGACGCCACTGGCAAACGCGACTGAGGATCGACCTGTAGCGAAGTCAAGGGCGTTCTCTGCACGATGACGCGATACAGCGGATCCAGCACCTATGCGGACATCATCAGCAATTGTTTCATTCTGAATGTTAGAAGAAATACCCGGCGTGCTGAGTGTTTCTTGTTGCTCATTTACCACTTGTAACCCTCAACACAAACGCCTTAATAGCAAAAGGAAACAACAATCATGATCAAGGTCGGTATCAATGGTTTCGGTCGCATCGGCCGCATGGTTTTTCGAGCGTCAGTAGCTCGCGACGATATGGAAGTTGTAGCAATCAACGACTTGTTGGAAGTTGATTACTTGGCTTACATGCTCAAGTACGACTCCGTTCACGGTCGCTTCCAAGGTGAAGTTTCCACCGAAGGTGGCAAATTGATCGTCAATGGTAAGGAGATCCGAGTCACTGCTGAGACAGACCCTTCGAAATTGGCATGGGGTGATGTGGGTGCTGATGTGGTCGTTGAGTCGACTGGCATCTTCTTGACATCCGAATCTGCGCAAGGGCACGTCGATGCTGGTGCGAAGAAAGTAGTCATGTCCGCACCATCCAAGGACGACACTCGTATGTTCGTGATGGGCGTCAACGATGACTCCTACGATGGGGAAGTCTTTGTCTCCAATGCTTCGTGTACCACAAACTGTCTTGCTCCCATCGCCAAGGTGCTCAATGACAACTTCGGTATCAAGCGTGGTTTGATGACCACCGTTCATGCAGCAACGGCGACTCAGAAAACCGTCGACGGTCCATCCAAGAAAGATTGGCGTGGCGGACGTGGTATCCTCGAGAACATCATTCCTTCCAGTACTGGTGCTGCCAAAGCTGTTGGAAAAGTCATTCCTGAGCTTAACGGCAAGTTGACAGGAATGGCTTTCCGAGTGCCAACTTCCGATGTCTCGGCTGTTGACCTCACTGTCGAATTGGACAAAGAGGCCACTTACGAAGAGATCTGCAAGGTCATGAAGGACACTTCCGAGGGCAGCATGAAAGGCGTTCTTGGCTATACCGAAGATAAGGTCGTGGCGACTGACTTCCGCGGTGAGTCTTGCACTTCAGTGTTCGATGCCGGTGCCGGAATTCAGCTTGATGGAACGTTTGTCAAAGTTGTCGCCTGGTACGACAATGAGTGGGGTTACTCGAACAAAGTTCTCGATTTGGTCGCCCGTATCTCGTAAGTGACTCATCTTGCAAGAGATTCAAGGTTCGCAAGTCGCTGGGGTTCGTCGATCCGTTGTGATCGATTCTGACCCAGAATCCTCGCGTTATCGAAATGAAGCCCGTCGGGATCCCTTCCCGGCGGGTTTTTTTGTCCGCTCACCACGGTTCCAGCAGGTCCGGTTGTTGGAGTGGTTCGCCGCAGAAGGAGAATGCTCTCGTGGCGATTTCAGTCGCTGGATGCAGCCCGGCATCGAGTGGCCTTGCCGTCGCGGATTTTCTAACTAGCCCCGACGATTGATCCGCATGTTGATGGCCTTCGGGTTCATGCCTGTGCCAACTTCAGCCCACTTCACCAGCACCACTTCAGCCAGTCTTGCTGACCAAGCTGGTGAATTGATGGGTGACTGTTTGTCAGGAACTATTCCTGGGATTGGTCAGTCTCAGGATCTACGTTTTCAGGACCTTCATTGCCCGCTTCTGGTTGGGCATGGTCCGCACTGGTTCCGTCTGTTTCAGCAGTCTGGCTGTCTGCCGCGACAGCCGCGGTCTCGCCATCATTTTGTGACATTGCGTCGGCAGTTTCCTCATCGGAAACTTCTTCGGCTGGAACGCGTACGACCGCGATCAGGCTATCGCCTTCGTCAACATTCATGATCCGAACGCCTTGTGTGTTGCGTCCGATGACATTGATGTCTGCGGCCTTGATACGTTGCAGTTTGCCTTTGGCAGTCATCATGAAGATTTCGTCTTCGTCATTCACACGTGCGATGCCGATCACTTGGCCATTACGGTCACTGGTGCGGATGTCCCGCACTCCTTTGCCACCCCGTTTCTGGGTGCGGTATCGAGCGCTGGAAGACAGTTCCTCGTCTTCCTCGCTATCACCGTTTTCGGTGTCCGCGGCAGATGCATTGGGGCCGAACTTGGTCCGTTTCCCGTACCCATTTTCGCAGATGGTAAGTAATGAATCATTTGGATCTGCAACGACCATTCCGACCACATGGTCATCGCCCACAAGGGAGATACCTTTGACCCCGGAAGTGTTCCGCCCCATCGGTCGGGCGTCAGATTCACGGAAGCGGATGGCCATGCCCTTCGCGGTGACTAGCACGACTTCGTCTCCTGGGCCGATCACGGCTGCGTCAACCAGTTCGTCACCTTCACGCAGTTTGATGGCAATGATGCCACCGCGTTTCGGGCGACTGTATTGCTCCAGCGGTGTCTTTTTGACGAGGCCGCTGCGAGTCGCCATCACGACGTAGTAGCCTTCCTGGTCAAAATTTCTGACCGCCAGGCATTCTGCGATACGCTCTTCTTTTTCAAGGTTGAGCAGGTTGACGATGGCACGACCGCGGCTGTCTCGCGGCAATTGCGGCAGATCGTAGACTTTTTGCCAGCGCACTTTGCCTGCTGTGGTCAGGAATAGCAAATAAGCATGCGTGCTGGCGACGAACAGATGTTCGATCGGATCAGCGTCATCGGTCTTGGCGCCTTTGAGTCCTTTACCACCACGTTTTTGCGTGTTGTAAACACTCGAGGCCGTGCGTTTGATGTACCCGGAGTGACTGATGGATACCACCATCGTCTCTTCAGTGATCAAGTCTTCAATGTTGATGTTACCGAGTTCCATCTGAGAAATCTCGGTTCGGCGGTTGTCACCGAATTTGCGTTTCATCTCCTCCAAGTCATCTTTGATGATCTGGTAGATCCGCGTCTGATCGCCCAAAATATCGAGGTATTCAGAGATCTCAGCTAGCAACTCTTGATGCTCCTTGGACAGTTTTTCCTGCTCCAGGTTGACCAGTTGTCCGAGCCGCATACGCAGGATCTCATCGGTCTGCACACTGGTGAGTGTGTACCCCGACGCCTCGCCGCGTTCCAGTACGAATTGCTGGAAACCCTCGTCGCCCAAGGCCCGCTGCATCATGGCTGCGGGGCACTCAATGCCCATCAATCGCTGTTTGGCCTCGATTTGAGTGCGGCTTTCACGGATCGTCTGGATGATTTTGTCGATGTCTGCCAAAGCCAGCAGCAGGCCTTCGACCGTGTGCTTGCGCCGTCTGGCACGATTGAGAAGGAACTGCGTTCGACGACGGATCACGTTCAAGCGGTGGCGAATGAACTCCGTTAGCATCTCTTTTAATGTCAGTTCGCGCGGTTTCCCGTCGACCAACGCCAAGAAGATCATCGAGAAAGTGGTTTGCAGAGGCGAGAATTGGTACAGCTGATTCAGTACCACATCAGGGTCTGCGTCACGCTTGAGTTCGATAACCAAGCGAACCGGTTCCTTGAGATCACTTTCGTCCCGAATGCCCGAAATGCCTTTGATCTTATCGCCGTTGACGAGTTCTGCGATCTTTTTGACCACCCCGTCACGCGTCTGCTGATAAGGGAGTTCGTTCACGATGATCCGTGAACGATTCCCTTTCATTTCCTCTATCTGGCATTTGGCCCGCAGCACGATCGTGCTGCGGCCTGTCTGGTATCCACGCCAAATGCCGGAACGTCCGCAGATGATGCCACCGGTCGGGAAGTCCGGCCCCGGCACGATTCCAAACAGTTCATCGACAGTCAGGTCCGGGTTGTCAATCAAAGCGATGACCGCATCACAAACCTCAGTCGGATTGTGAGGCGGAATGCTCGTCGCCATTCCAACCGCAATGCCGCCCGAACCGTTGATCAGCAGGTTGGGGAACTTACTGGGAAGAACAGTGGGCTCGTTTCGGGCTTCGTCATAAGTCGGGGTGTAATCGACCGTGTCCAGCTTGATGTCATCAAGCATGGTTGCAGCGACGGCGCTCAAACGCGCCTCGGTATATCGCATCGCCGCAGGTGGAAGCCCGGCAATGCTGCCAAAGTTACCCTGCTTGTCGATCAGCATTCGCCGCATGTTCCACTCTTGAGCCATCCGAACCAGTGTCGGATAGATCACACTTTCACCGTGTGGGTGATAGTTGCCCGAGGTGTCGCCGGAAATCTTCGCGCATTTAACACGTTTGCTTCCTGGGCCTAGGTTCAGGTCGTTCATGGCGACAAGGATTCGCCGCTGACTCGGTTTCAAGCCGTCGCGCACATCGGGCAGCGCGCGGCTGACAATCACGCTCATTGCATAGGTTAGATAGCTGTCACGAAGCTCGTCTTCGATCGGCAGGTCCACCATCCTCAACGCGCCAGCGCCCGTGCCGCCTCCAGAATCTTGGTCTTCGGGAGTGATGTCCGAACCGTTTTCGTTACCGTTTTCGTCTTCTGCCAATGCCCAGATTCCTAAGAAAAGTCACGTTTCAGGGAGACGCCATGATGGCCTTGAAAAGGAACCCAAATTCTAGCGGATTCCACTCGGCTTAACAACGACCCAACACTCTTGGGATGTTGCCGCAAACCTATAAATCACCAATACTTGCGACAGTCCCCCCGCGAACTTCAAAACCGCTCCCGAGAATACCTCCACATCCCCCGAGACATTCGATGCCGATGACCATTGAGAGCGTCCAGATTGGAAAGGTTTTGACCGAGGGGAACCCCGCTAGTCGTGACCCCGCCGAGCACCAATGGACGACTGGCTTCTACAAGTCATCAGTCGATCATGCGGTTGACATGGGGTGTCTTGGGATAGATGGGGACTTTGTCGCAGATGCCCGGCATCATGGTGGTCCCGACAAGGCTGTGCTGTGCTATGCCGCAGAGCACTACCGAGCTTGGAACGAGGAGCTGCCGGACTTGAAGATGGGGCCGGGGGCGTTCGGAGAAAACGTGACGATTCGCGGTGTCGATGAAAAATCAGTTTGCATTGGCGATCAGTTTCAATTGGGCCCCTGCCGGATCGAAGTCAGTCAGCCCCGCCAGCCATGCTGGAAAATTGCCCGTCGATGGGGGCTCAGTACTTTGACCAAGCAGGTAACGCAGACGGGGCGAACCGGTTGGTACATTCGCGTGCATGAACCCGGCCAGATTCAGGCGGGGCAGGAAATGTCGTTGCTCGAGCGACCGCATCCTGAGTGGAGCATTGCCAAGGCGAATGACGTGTTATTCGGAAAAAGAAAAGATCAAAAGGCGGTCATTGAACTGATGAGCTTGGCCGAATTGGCTGATGCTTGGAAAGCAGACCTCGCCTGAATGGGAGTTCGGCAGGTCCCTGCTCGCTAAGCTTGGTCATCGTAAGCTTCGGGGTCGGCGGTTCTTGGCATATACTGAAGCGTGTAGAGAGAGTGCAGGGGGTTACGCAATCGTCAGTGAGACATGCTTCTGTCGACAGATGGAGATGTTGTTTGTTTTTCCTCCCCCGTCTTGAAAGAAGCAGTGTTTGAAGAAGCAGCGTTTCAAAGTTTGTAGGAGATTTGGATGGCGTCGACCTATGCGTCCATCAGTCGCGAAAGACTACCCAGGCAGGTTTTGAAAGTTTGAAAGATTGAAAGTGCAGCATTGTTGCCTGCGGTCGTAGGAAAACGTTTTGTACTATTTCATTTGTTATTATTAATTGAAAAAGTTGCTTGTACCACGAGGGTATTGATGCTCAGGTTCATGATTATCGCCACGGGGTTTGCGGTCATGGTCGCGATGGGTTGGGTCATTGCTACCGTCTCTTCGCCGCAGTCGGTAACCGCTGAGGAACCCGCCTCCGTTGCATTGGCTATTCCGGCAGGTGCGTCCACTTGGCCCAACTGGATGGGGAAGCGATACGATGGAATATCGCTCGAAAAAGGTTGGTCGGCTGATTGGCCCGAAGAGGGTTTGAAGGTGATTTGGGAGCGAGAGATTGGCATTGGTTTCAGCTCGGTATCCATCGCTCAGGGACGGCTCTTCTCGATGGGGCACGATGATGGAAATGAGTCGGTTTTTTGTCTCGACCAACGCACGGGCAAGACAGTTTGGTCCCATACCTACCCGTCCAAATTGGTTGATAACCTGTATGAGGGCGGGCCGGGGGCCACGCCGACGATCGACGGCGATTATGTCTATACGGTTGGCAAGGAAGGGCAGTTGATCTGCTTTCGTGCGGACGACGGTAAGATCGTTTGGCAACGTGATTTGCAAGCTGATCTGGATGTTCGGTTACCCGAATGGGGATTCAATGGCTCTCCATTCATTCTCGGTGACCAATTGATTCTCGAGGCCGGTCGCGTTGTGTCGTTTGATAAAGCTTCTGGTGAATTGAATTGGAAAACAGAAAAGCATACTGCGGGTTATGGATCAGCTGTCAGTTTTGATTATCAGAATGCAGGCTTGATTGCGACGCTTGACTCCGATGCACTTCGTCTGGTGCGTGCTGATGATGGGGTGGAAGTTGACGCGTTTCCATGGAAGTCCCCGTTCAGGACCAATTCCACAACGCCCATTGTCCACGATGGAACGATTTATGTTTCTACGGGTTATCAGGTTGGCTGCGGTTTGTTCCGGTTGAATGATGGCAAGTTGGAACTGGTCTACGATAACCGTAAGATGCGTAACCACTTCAATAACAGCATCTTGTATGACGGTTATCTCTATGGCTTTGATGGGAATTCCAACTTTGGAAGGGTCGTGAACCTGACGTGCATGAAACATGATACTGGCGAGGTCATGTGGACAGAGAGTGGACTGGGATGCGGTTCATTGATGATTGCCGACGGCAAGCTCGTGATTCTGAGTGATGATGGTCGGTTGGTGATCGCCAAGGCCACTTCGGGAGGATACAACGAGGTTGCTTCGGCAAGCATTCTTGAAGGACGCTGCTGGACCGTCCCCGTCCTGCTGGATGGATGCGTTTATGCAAGAAACGCAGCCGGCGACCTGGTTGCAGTGCAGTTGCCAAAGTGACAGTGCTTGCCGAAGTACCGAAATGACAGTGCTTGCCGAAGTACCGAAATGACAGTGCTAGCCGAAGTACCGAAATGACAGTGCTAGCCGAAGTAATAGTGCAGGGGGGGGCTAAGTGGTTCAGCGTTTCTTTTCCGTAGCCGTTAACTTGGCCGCTTTCGACCGATGATTCGCGCTGAAGCATGATGCAAGCCTTTTTCGTTAACATGACGTGATCTTTCTTTTTGCCATGAAACTCTTCTGCTCAATTCACCATGACACGACGCACTGACGACCAAATCATTGAAACGATTCGTCTGTACCGCGAGACTCTCCGCGAAACCCAGGCCCTGTATGTGGAAAGTGGCAACTTGGTACGTGGTTCCTATGGATGGTTGACAGGAGGGGAAGATCCAAGCGCCGCGTCAATCGCAGATCAAATGGATGATCTGCATCAAGGGCTGCTTATGAAAGTGTTTGCCGCCGTGGTTCAGGGGATCGACGCGCGTAATATCGGTCAGCGTCAGATGGGCCGTGTGTTGCTCGAGCACATCTGGGGCAAGTCGGTGATGGGAAGTCAGCTTCAGGAGGCCGTTGCTTGGTTGCTGAATGCTTCGAATGATTTTGAGTGGCGAGACCTTGTCAGGCCATTCGCTGAGATTCCCGCGATTCGAGATCGTTGGGGTGAGCTGGAAACGTTGGCGATGAGGATGGCGAATTTACTCGCCTCGGTCGATGGTGACGTCTCGGTAGCAGACAACGCAAGTCTGCAATCAATGCAGCGACAGTTCGATGAGTTGCGAGGCCACGCGCCGGAGCATTTGGCAAGCGAAAAAGATACCGATAATGCACGTGATGCCCTGAAGTGGTTGCGTGGTGAGGCAAAACGATTGCGGGAAGGGGTTGACGTGTCTGCGGCAGAAAAACCGACACCGATCGCCGGGCCCGGTGGGTCTGGGCAGCCGATCTCTGAAGTGAAATCGGAAGCTGGCGCGGTCGAAAAAAAGAAAGCCAAGGAGCCCGCCGATGATCGCACTCCAGAGCAGCGTCTGGCGGATGCCCGGCAAAGCTTGGATCGACTCATCGGGTTGGACGCCATCAAAGATCAGATTCAAACGTTGACCAACTTTTTGAGGATGGAGAGGCAACGTAAAGAGGCTGGATTGCCAACCACCAAGCCAAGTCTGCACATGGCCTTTGTTGGTAACCCAGGAACCGGAAAAACCACGGTCGCTCGTATTGTCGCGGAGATCTACGGTGCACTTGGGGTTCTGGAAAGTGGGCACCTGGTCGAAACAGATCGTAGTGGACTGGTCGCTGAGTATGCCGGGCAAACAGGCCCCAAAACCAATGCGAAAATTGACGAAGCACTCAATGGAGTTCTGTTCATTGATGAAGCCTACACGCTGATTGATGAAAGTGGCCAGGATCAGTATGGTCGCGAGGCTGTGCAGACCCTGTTGAAACGCATGGAAGACCAAAGGGACCAATTGGTGGTCATTCTGGCAGGGTATCCCAATGAAATGCAGACCATGATCCGTAGTAATCCAGGTCTGTCATCACGCGTGGGTACAACTATGCACTTCGATGATTATCCACCAGAGGCACTGTGCCGGATCTTTGAGCTGATTGCTGCCAAGGCCAAGTACACGCTACCAACGCAATCACGCCGGCGGTTGTTGCGAGGCTTCACGTTCCTGTATATCGGCCGAGATCAGCACTTTGGAAATGGTCGCTGTGCGCGAAATAGTTTTGAACGAAGTGTCAGGCGAATGGCTAATCGTTTGGCAAAGCTTAGTGAGATTGATCACAAAGTTCTCACCACCTTGGAGCCTCAGGACATTGAGGTTGCAGGTCTCACCGAGAAGCATCTCGCTGCGTTGGCAGAAGAAGCCGGGTCCGTACGGGTCAAGTGCTCAGGTTGCCAGGCCGCCCAGGTCGTCGATGACCAACTGCTGGGAACGGAACTGAAGTGCGATTCTTGCGAAGAGTCCTTCACGGCAAACTGGGGTGAACCCGTGATGACAATGCCTCAGGCAAGTGATGATTCCGACGATCCTTCCGGCAGTCGTGATTCCAAGGACCCAGAGGCAGATAGCGGGTCCGCCCCCTGATAATGTCTTGGAATGAAGGAGGAATATGTGCCATGTGCGGGTGGCTTTGGGGTGGTGTCGTTTTTGGATGAACAGGCCGCTATTGCCTCGTTCGATTATTGTCTCATGCGGTAATTGCGTCCCGCGAGTTTCCGTTGCAGCATCCTTTCACGCTCACGCTGCCACTCATCGAGAGGATCAATGTTAGGGTCGTCCTCAAGTGCCTGAACAGCATCGCATGCACTGGTAAATGCTGAAATAGCGACGCCAATGCTGCCAATAATTGGAACCAGCATCAGGCCCACAAACAGTCGGCCATAAATCGTGACTGGATAGGCATCGCCGTAGCCCACGGTTGTACCGGTGACAATCGTGAACCAAGCCGCATCAAATAGGCTCGCAAATGTCTCGGGTTGTGTTTCCCGCTCGAGCTCAAGGCAGATGACTGCGAAGAAAAGCCAGAGGAAACCGATGGAGAAAAAGAGCCCCTTCATGTTGTGATAAGCCCGGTAGAACTTGAGAGCTGTGAGTTGTAGCTCTCGACTGTAGCGAAAAAATTTCAGGCTTCGTAGGATTCGTAGCGATCGAACGATTCCAAGGTATTCCACCGGAACAATCATGCCGGCCCAGAACGGGACAATTGCAATGAAGTCAATAAAACCCCAGATGCTAAACGGATAGTTGTTGTGAGGGGCCTTGTATGAAAATGGATTATGTTTCCACCAGCGAGCAAAGAATTCAACAGTGAAAATGACAGCGATGCATCGTTCACTCCACAGGAAAATCCATGGCGCGTCGAGGCTGTTTTCCCAGTTGTAACGCAGGCTCATTTCCAGTTCGACCAGAAACATCAGAATGCTGATTACGACCAGTGGTTTGATGATCATATCGACAAAGCGTATGACCTTATCTGCTAATTCATGCTTGCGCGTATCACCTTGAATCACTGGTACCCCACCGTTTGGCATTTGATTGCAAAGAAGAGCGAGTTGCCAAACCCCATCACTTCCCCACATTTACCGGCTCGGCAGGGAGATCTCTCGGAGGTGGCAACTGCAACCTTGTTGGGTTATATCCGCTCGGTTAGCACGATGCCGCGGTGAACAGGGATATTCGTCTATTAAGATCAAAATTTTGTCCTTCGACAAAAATTTTTCTAGCGTTTCACGCGTGCATTCCCCTGCCAGATGCTCCAGACTTGATCTTCGTCTGCCGGTTGTCCGTAGTCGGTGTACATGGTTGCTGCGAGTGCTCCGGTGGCCCAGCCGAATTGGGTGCATTTTTCTGCTTCCCACTGCTTGAGGACTCCGTACAGTAAGCCACCCACGAAACCATCGCCACCACCAATTCGATCCAGCACTCCGATCTGTCTGGGTTTGACGACATGCCAATCATCGCCGCTTGAAACGATGGCTCCCCACATGTGGCTGTTCGCGCTTTCCACTTCTCGCAGCGTAGTCGCGAACAGGCTGGCACCTGAGTATTCCTGCTTGACGCGTTGGATCATCTCCTTGAAGCCGTCGATCTTGGCACCGATGTCTTCTCCCCCGGCTTCTGGCCCAGCGATATCAAGGCAGAGTTGAAAGTCCTCTTCGTTGCCGATCAGGATATCTGAGAGGCTGGCAATCTCTTTGAATGCTGCTGACAGTTCAGCCTCACGGCCAGTCCAAAAAGATGCGCGATGATTGAGGTCAAATGAAATCCGGGCTCCGTGCTTCTTTGCAGCGCGGGCTATCTCGAGGCAGAACTGGCTGGCGTCTTCTGACAACGCTGCAATCAGACCTGACATATGCACAATCTTGGCTCCGTCCTGTGCGAAGATGCGATCCAAGTCAAAGTCCTTGACGTTCAACTGGCGTCCCACTTCACCGGCGCGGTCATTCTGAACGCGTGGGCCGCGGGTGCCCCAACCGCTGTCAGCCATGTTGATTTGGTGCCGAACACCCCAAGGTGTGTCTTGGTCAAACTCCGGGCCTTCGTAATCCATGTGGCGTCGAGCGAGGTCATCTTTGATGAAGCGAGCGACGGGACTGTCTTTGACAAAGGCAGTCAGGATTTTTACGGGAAGGCCAAGGAAGGATGAGACACTGCCGACGTTTGACTCGGCGCTGGTCGCCTGCATCTTGAAGGTGTCGCTGCAGTGAAATGGTTGGTGGTCCACTGGGGTCAAACGTGTTCCCATACTGGTGGGAATGACCAGCGAGTATTTTGCGTCGTTACGAAGTTCCATCATGTGTCTGTACCTGTCTTTGAATTGATGTCGATTGAAGGTTGATGTTCGTTTTAGGTTGAAGGGCGACTGGAGTGCCTGAGTCGGCCCGAGGTGCGAATCCGCGTTCAGTGTTTCATTTGCGTGACTTGAGTTGCCCTATCGAAACATGGCAGTCGTGCATTTTTCGCGTTGGCTCCGTGATAGCTGACGAAGGTTCACGCTGCCATCTTGAGTGGGGCAGTATTTAGATAGTGACGGATGCAAATCCACCATCTACCGCGATGTTTTGTCCGGTCACAAAAGAGGCCGCTCTGCGGCATGCCAGCCAAGTGACAACGCCACCCAGTTCTTCCGCTTTGCCGAAACGCCCCATCGGTGTGTGCCCGATGATTTGTCCGCCTCGTTCGGTGTAGCTGCCATCATCATTGAACAGCAACTTGCGGTTTTGTTCCGCGGGGAAGAAACCCGGGCTGATTGCGTTGACTCTCACGCCGGTGGTGGCCCACTCGCGTGCCAGCCATTGGGTCAGGTTAATAACCGCGGCTTTTGCTGCTGAATAGGCGACCACGCGTGACAGTGGAATCATGCCGGACATGGAGGCGATGTTGATCACACTGCCAACGCCGGCATTGATCATGTCCTGCCCGAATACCTGACTGGGCAGTAAAGCACCACCAACCAGATTCAAGTCGAAGACATCACGCCATGCGTCAAGAGGCAGTTTGCAGTAGTCGCCCCCTGGAGGAATCGTCGCGTCGGGTCGGTTGCCACCCGCCGCGTTCACCAGGATGGATGCAGGGCTGCCTGACCACTTGGCGATTTCCTGACGGGCTTCATCAAGAGAATCAGCGTTGAGACCATCAGCTGCGAAGAATTTGGCTTCACCCCCATTATCCGTGATGCGACCGGCACGTGCATTGCCTCGCTCAGCGTTGCGTCCAACAACAGCTACTTTCGCACCTGCGGCTCCAAGCGCTTCTGCCATGGTGCCACCAAGTTCACCTGTGCCACCAATCACGACAGCTACGTCTTCATTGAGGTTGAACAGTTCTTTCATCGCAGATACGTCTTTAGGGTTGAAGCGGGGAGTTGTGAAAGTGTTTGAGTATCAAGCCCGACTCTTCCAGGCTCGGATTTTGACAGCGTTACACGGGCAAACGTCAGCATTCTTGCGTTGTCTCGGTCAGAGTCAGTCCTCTTGCTCGGAGGGCTCACTCATGCATTAGCCACAGCAAAGCGTGTGGTGGTCCTGTAAGGCGGCCAAGGCTGAGCATGGAGCTTGAAACCATATCGAGGTTGAAACAAGCCAATCCCTGGCGAGGTGACTCTGATCTTCCGGTGTTCGTTCAGCAATTTTCCTGCTGAATGAGTTTTTTTAATCACAAGTCATCTTGGCCCAGCCTGGTCTGGTGCCAACAGGAACAGTTTATTCGCTGGCGTAGGATCACAAAAGGTGTGGTGCTGTTGGGGGGGCTCGAGAGGCTGTGATGGTCGTGCGTGGTGCATCTGCTCACGGTCTGCCAGAGGAGTTAGCGTCGTGGTTGGCTTTGTGAGATGCTCCGCTGCTTTTGCGGGATGCTCCGGTGCTGGGGCCTGCATCGGCGTTGTGATTGGGCCTGCAATGGCCTAGGTTATTCACCCCGCAGTCAGGAACATCAGTTTGGGGAAGCGATGACGACTAATAATCCAAATGAATCGACGGGTGCCGAAGGCACAGGGGAATCTTATGATTCACCAGTCATTCGTCGAGGTCCATATCCCGAGTTTACTTGGACAGCGGTATTCATAGGCTGGGCGATCGGCGCTTTGATTGCCGTTTCCATCGGATACGCGGCACTGATCCTTGGGTTTGCGATTGAAGGATCGGAACTGGCTGCCATCTTGGGGTGGGGCCTGCTGCGTGGTGTGTTGCGACGCACAAGCATCGTTGAAAACAATATCAACCAAACGATTGCCTCGGCCGTCAATGGTGCATCGTCGGGCATCATGTTTTCGGTTCCCGCGCTGTTCATTTTGAGTCGGACGCAAGGCTTGGAGTCGGTCAAAGATTTTAATGTGCCGCTGATGATCCTTGCTTGTATCACAGGTTCGGTACTCGGCCTCGCGTTCGTGATTCCACTGCGGAAACAGATGATCGATTTTGATCGCCTCGCCTACCCGGGAGGGATCGCGGTTGCGACCATTCTGAAGTCGCCCGGTGCGGGAGTGCAAAAAGCCGTTTTGCTGCTTGGTGGTGCACTTTTCTCCGGGCTTGTCCACCTGTTGGTTCTGTGGTTCATGGGTGAGGACCAAAATTGGCATGCTGGCCCTGCGCTCGGTTTGCCCTCATTGTTAAACATCAGTTTGTACTTGTCCGTGATGACGATCGGCGTCGGTTTTCTTTCCGGGAAGGGTGGTTTCTGGTTCGGGGCCGGTGGTTTTGTCTGTTACTTCCTCTTGTCTCCGCTCTTAAGTGCCTTTGCTGGTCCGGACATTGCTGGCGCGATTTCTCCTGAGGATGCAGTGGTTCAGGGACTTGTGGAAGACCCGGATAGGTGGGAGCTAGGTACGAGTCTTGTGGACGTGCCCGGAGCTATGCGAGCGAAGATCTACAAGCCGTTGGGCATTGGGATGCTCGTGGGCGCGGCGATTGGTGGCATTGTTGCCGCATTTCCGTTGATCCTGAGCGCGATGAAGTCGATGCACTCAGCGAGTAAAAAATCAGGTGGCGACAGCAAGAACGATGAGATGCCTATCCGCCTACTTTACGGAGCAATCGGGCTGGGGGCGCTGATGATGATTTGGATCGCCTACTCGTCCGTCGACAATTTATCGCTCGGGCGCGCAGCTGCTATGGCCTTGCTGGGCACGTTGTGGGTTTGGATTGCAGGAGTGATCGTTGCCGAATGTGTGGGGCGTACCAACTGGTCTCCCTTGTCTGGGATGACGCTGATCGCTGTTACGATTTTGATCCTGATCGCCAAAGGCGGGGTCGACAATCCCGAGACCATTGTGTGCTCCATGCTGATGGGAGCTGCAATCTGTCTGGCGATCTCACAAGCCAGTGACATGATGTTGGATTTGAAGTCAGGGTATCTCGTCGGGGCCATCCCCCGTCGTCAACAACTAGCGCAATTTGCTGGGGTATGGTTGGGGCCTGTGATCGTGATCGGCCTGATGGTCGTGCTGAACCATCAATACAAGATTGGATCTGACAAGTTGCCGGCACCGCAGGCTCAGGCGTTGGCTGATGTGACCCAAGGGATTCTTGACGATAATGTTCCGGCGTACCGATACGCAGCCGGCGCTGGCTTGGGCTTGTTGTTGGCTGTCAGTGGTTTAGGAGGAATCGGTGTCCTGATAGCACTGGGTTTCTATATGCCATTTGCGATTGCCCTGACTTACACCATTGGAAACTGCCTTCGAATCGCTGCCGATAAGCTCAAAGGTGATAAGTGGAGTCACGAGGTGGGAATTCCGATCGCTGCAGGAATGATTG
>JBPCVE010000485.1:0-4222 GCA_051010795.1 Rubripirellula sp. | reverse complement strand
CTGCGGGAGTCCACAACAGGAATGGAAGCGTCGTTGCGAGGTGTGGCAGTCGCAGGCAAAGATGAGGCGTGGGTGAGTGGGTCTGAAGGCACGGTGATGCGGACCAATGATGCTGGGAAAAGCTGGGAGCGAGTTCGAGTTCCAGACGCGGATGAACTTGACTTCCGTGATGTTGAGATTCCAAGGCCGGGGACAGTCCTGTTGATGGCTGCGGGGCCCGGAAAGGCATCCAAGCTGCTCCGCTCCGTCGATTCGGGAAAGTCGTGGAAGGTGGTGTTGCAAAATTCAAAACCGGATGGTTTTTTTGACGGCATGGACTTCGATGAAACCGGCACGCATGGTCTTTTGTACGGTGATCCAATCAACGGACGATTGGATCTTTATGTGACCCATGATGGTGGGGCGAGTTGGGATCCCACGCCGTCGGAAAGCCGACCGCTGTTGCAGCAGGGAGAGTACGGATTCGCGGCAAGTGGAACGGGGATCACAATCAGCAAGTCGGTCGTCTATGTAGCGACTGGTGGTGCGGTGGCTCGAGTTTGGCGTTCAACTGATTGGGGGAAAAGCTGGGCAGTGGCTGCCGCTCCCGTGCACGCGGGCGATGAATCTTCAGGGATTTTTTCGATTGGGTTTCTCGACGCTAACCTTGGGTTGGTGGTTGGGGGTGACTATGCGCAGCCGGAATTGAAGGAGGGAAATTTGGCACGCTCGAGTGATGGCGGCAAGACATGGGTCGCTCAACCTGAAGTTAAGCTGGAACACAAGGCATGTTTGCGACCGCTCGGACAGAAGGGCGTCTTGGTATGTGGGCGCACGGGCGTGGTCGTGTCCTGGGACTCCGGAAAGACGTGGCGACCGATCGAGGGGGGGGGGTACTTCACCGTTGACGTCGATGTCAATGCTCGTGTCGCGTACCTTGCTGGTAGCAAGGGGCGTGTCGCGACCCTGCAGTGGTGATCAGTCATGGACACCAACAGCAAAGTGCACCCATGTGGCTGAACGGTGGCAGCCCTGTTCGAAGCGTCAGTCGGCCGGCTCAAAGCATCAGTGAGCTTGTTTGATGCAGTAGAGTCGAGCGGCGGTTCGAATCAGAAGATGGTTGTCGACGATGGCAGGGGTGGCCATGCCCATGTCGTCGTCCTCAAGGGTGTTGGTGTGAAGTAATTCAAATTCGCGGCCGGCTCGAATGACGAACGTCTCGCCATTTTCGTTCAAGCAAAAGAGTTTGCCGTTGTACGCCCAAGGGGATGATGTGAAGGTACGGCCTTTGGGAATTCGCTGCTTGGAATAGATCTCTTCGCCCGTTTTTGCATCATAGGCGGCCATCAGGCCTCGGTCGTGCAGAACATAAAGCACGCCGTTGTAGGCGATGGTGCTTGGATTGTAGGGAGCGATCGTGGGGTGGGACCACGCGATGTGCTCATTTGAACTTTCGTCGTCCACCAATGAAATGTCACTGTTTGCACCTGGGCGGATGGCGTAGAGCGGACGAGACGGGTCACCGACATAGCCTGAGCTGATGATCAGTAACTCATCATGTTCGTAGGGGGTTGCGATGGTGATACTGGACATGCCCGAGAGCGACCACTTCTCCTTGCCGTCAAGGTCGTAGGAAACGACTCTGCCAGTTGCCGGGACGACTATTTCTGTCCCTTTCGCATGGTCCCAAATGTAAGGTGTTGACCAATTGCTCTTTTCGTCACGCTCGACTTTCCAGATTTCTCTTCCAGTGGTCTTGTCCAGTGCAACCAGCGTAGAGGACTCATCGTTGTCGTTAAGCAAGTACAGGCGATCATGGTGAAGAATGGGTGAGGCCGCAAATCCCCAGCCATAACGTGTCTTGGTTGGGGCAATGGGTTTCATCCAGATGACTTCGCCTTTCATGTCGAGGCAGAATACACCAACGCCACCAAAGACAGCGTAGACATGTTTGCCATCTGTGGTCGGAGTTTCGGATGCAAAGCTATTCTTGACGTGGATCGACGTCAGCGGCTTGCCGCGATGCACCGTCTTTTGCCAAGCTGTTTTTCCGTCATCTAAATTAATGCACAGGACCTGCCACTCATGATCGGACTCGGGTGGCTTGGGGCGATTTCCACCAAAGTAAAGCCCCTTTTTCGCCGCTTCGGTCTCGGCAGAGTTGACGACGGTGGTCAAGAAAATCTGGTTGCCCCACACCACGGGAGATGACCAGCCGCGACCTGGAATGTCCAGCTTCCAGGCGACGTTGTCCTCAGCTGACCATTTGTCGGGGAGGTTGGATTCCGTTTGTGCCACACCAGTAGCATCAGGCCCCCGGAACTGTGGCCAATGATCTCCTGCCAGCGAATTCGATGGGAAACACAGCACCGAAATGATGAACGTGATCGCAGTGCTGTTTTGTGACCAGTTGCGAGTTAACAAATCTGAAATGGTGAAGAAACGTGAACATTGATTTTCAACACGCTTTTGCTTTGCGGTGATGGTGCCGTTACTCATTCGCTAGGTTCCTTGGTCAATGGGTCGAGCAATCCGTTCAGCCGGACTCCACCAAACATAGCTGATTGAATCCCATTTCGATAATCTGTCTCATGGCAAACAAGGCAAAGTTCTGTTTCGTGCCGCGTACAACGACAGAAGTGGAGCGGGTAATGACGGGTTAGGTCCCATCAGGGGCCACATGGATCCTGAATTCGTGTGGGCAACCCGGACAATCGGGGTGCCGATCCTACAATCTTGAGTGTGGTTAGCAATGCAACGTTCCGCGTGTATTCTTTGACCATGCATTTAATTCTTCCTCTGCTGGCCAGTTTGCTGTTTGTTTGCGGTCTGATCGTGATCAAGCGAGCAGGGGCTGCGGGTGTGAGTTCAGCAACCACATTGTTTTGCACGAATATTGCTGCTGCAATTGCATTTTCATTTGTTTGGTTTTTGGGCGGAGAGGAAATTCGCTGGGACCTTTGGTGGCAGCCTCTGATCATTGCCAAGCTATTTGTTTTCGGTCTCGTGTTTACATTTCTTGCCATTGAACGCGGTGATGTGTCACTGGCAACCCCGATCTTTGGTGTCAAGGTAGTTTTTGTGGCCTTGCTTCTGACCCTCACGGGGGAACAGCAGTTGCCCTTGCAAGTGTGGATTGCCGCAGCCATGGCAACCTTGGGAATTGGTTTGATCCAATGGACCGGAAAGGGCCATCGGCACCATGTGATCTTTACTGTCTGTTTGGCGTTGGCGGCAGCGGCCTGCTATGCAACTTTCGACGTTCTGGTGCAACGCTGGGCTCCGGTGTGGGGAGCAGGTCGGTTTCTGCCAGTGGTGTACTGGATCGTGGGTATTGCGGCACTGTTCTTGTTGCCGTGGGTTAATTTCAAGCCATGCAAGAAACGAAGCGTGGCAGGGTTGCTTATCGCTGGAAGTATCCTGATTGCATTGCAGGCAATCTGTATTGTGATGGCCGTTGGGTTATTTGGTGACGCTGCACGGGTCAACGTTGTTTATGCCCTGCGCGGGCTTTGGGGGGTGGCTTTGGCTTGGCTTGTGGCGTGGAAATGGGGTGGCGCGGAAGCCGAACACTCTCGTTCCACCATGATCCTGAGAGTGACCGGAGCATCCATTCTGACTACCGCAGTCATTTTGGTCATTATTGTTGGTGAGTAGTCGCAGGGAGATCGTCGCACACGGAAGCCCGTGTCTGTTGAGGCAACGCGTCACCGAGATGTTCCGGGGGCAGAGATGTTCCGGCGGCAGAGTTTCGCCAGGTTGTTTATACTGAACGGGGGCACTGCCACTTTGTGCACCCTGTCCGCTTTACTCCAGTTTCTCTTGTAGGATGTTTGTCTTTCCATGTCTGACTCGAATCAGTTGCCGTCCGAGAGCCCCTCGTCAAATTCGTCTTCCGCAGCCAGTCGGAGGCAGTTCATCAAGAGTTCGGCCACGACGGTGGGGGCAGTCGCCGCCGTGACGGTGGCTGATACGCAGGATGCACCTGCAACTGTGCCGATTGATAAGATTCGAATTGGTTTCATTGGTCCAGGCGGCAGGGGGTTTGGCGCGCACGTAAAACGCCTCACCAAACTGCAACTCGAGGGAGAGCCGATCGAGCTTGTTGCTGTCTGTGACGTCTACAACGAGCATCGTGACCGGGCAGCTAGCTACATTGAAAAACAGACGGGTAAAGCACCCTCAAAGCATGAAGATTATTTGGAAATGTTTGCCAAAGCAAATCTTGATGCAGTCGTGATTG
>JBPCVE010000484.1:0-4117 GCA_051010795.1 Rubripirellula sp. | reverse complement strand
CGGGAGTGCTCGTGGCAGTCGTTGCACATTTTGCTGTCCATACCATCTCACCTGTCTTGATATCGAATGCCTGAACGGATCTCGCGGTGTGACAGATCAGTTTGTCACCGGCGATGATGGGACAGGCAGTGCAGGCCATCTCGCCAGTGAATTTTTCCTTTTGTGGAATCTGCCAACGTTCTTGCCCCGTTTTCCTGTCGAAACACACCAGATAGTGATCGACATAATTGCCCCGGTAAAGAATCACGTTTTCACCCGCGATCATGGGTGAGGTGGCATTGCCGGAAAACGATTTGGTCAGAGGCATTTTTTTTTCCCAAAGCAGATTTCCGTCCAGATCCAAACAGACCAAGCCGTAGGAACCAAAATAGGCAACCACGCCTTCGTCATCACAACAGGGGGAACTGCTGGCAGGATTGAAAGAGGGGTGACCATTCTCCAACTTCTCAACCGTGATCGTTTTTTCCCACAGCACTTTACCTGTCATCCGATTCAAACAGACCACTGCGACCGTTGACCCATCTTTGTCATAGGTGGTGACAAAGATCCGTTTGCCAGAAATGCAGGGCGAACTGTGACCCGGTGCCAAGGTGGTATGCCACAATTCATTGTTGCCAGGGCCAAACTGTGTGGGTGGCGAACCAGTGCCAATTCCATCGGAATTGTTGCCGCGAAATTGTGGCCAGTCCGCTTGCAATGGGTTGACCAGTATCAAGCCGGCAAGAAGGACAGCACCCAAAGCATTCAAAAAAGCAAGGTGATTGCTCGGTGACAACTTGATCATTGTTTCACACTACTACGTGATTGCAGGAAAGCGACGAGATCAAATATCTCTTCGGCGGTGAACGTATCAAGCAGTCCCGCAGGCATACTTGATACCTCTGCGGCGCGGCGCTGTTCGATGCTGTCTTGGTTTATCGTAGTGAACTTGTCTGGTTTGAGGAGATTGGGAACCAGGCGAAGTTGCTCGTCGGTTTCCTTAACAATCAAGCCAGTGAGCAACCGTCCGTCATCGAGCAGAATCTGTTGGGTTTGATATTCCTTGTGAATTTCTGCAGATGGTTTTACGCATTGTTCCAACAATTTGGATCCTTTGAATCGTTTGGCAATGTCCGTCAGGTCCGGTCCGTATTTTGCACCTTTTCCATTGATCGTATGGCATCGATTGCAGCCAGCTTGTTCGTAGATAAGTTTGCCGTTTTCAATCGAGCGATTGCCCAGTTGGTCTGCAGTTCGGCCAAAATAGTGGTGTTGCCATTTTTTCACAAAGCGACGTTCCCCGAGCGTATCGTTTTTGATCAAGTAGTCGATGATCTTCACGTAAAAACGACCGTCGTTATAGCGGTCCGGGTGACTCTGTCGGAATTCGTTAAACAGCGAACCCGCGAGGTCCCGTTTGCGTTTCGGGAAGGCATCCAGCCGCGTGTCGACCCATTGCTGATGAGGCATCTTCTTGTACGCATCGGGTAGCGGATTGGCATCGATTTTTGCAAACAGCGTCGAGTTTTTGTTGCGTTTCACTTTCGGTGCCGCGGCAAGATTGCCAACATCGTGAGTTCCATCAAACGTCTTGCCGACCAGTTGAATACTGCCTTCGTCGGTCACGGTGTCTGGCAGTGAGATGCGGATGACCGCGCCAACGCCACGTTCCATGTGACGAGCGGGACCTGAGGTACTGGTCCAAACATTCCCTTCGTCATCGAATTCGATTTCACGGGTGTAGGAAACTCGGGTCGGCAATCGAATTTCCGTGAATGTTTCAGTCTTGGGATCAAAGCGATTGATCGTGTCATTGTGTGTACCACAAATCCAGACAATTCCTTTGGAATCAACATTCAGGGCATAAGGAATCTGATTCTCAGCATCAGGAAGTTCGTAGACCGTCCATTGCTCTGTTGTCGGATCGAATTTTCCAAAGACACCTGAGCCGAATCCTGGTACCCACACCATGCCGTCAGGAGCCACGTGAAGACGCCGTGGTCCGCGGAAAGGCGGGTTCCATTCTTTGATGTCGCCATCGTCGGTATTGGGATCGATTCGGCCGATACGGTTGCCATTGAGTTTGGAGTACCAGATCATGCCATCCACCGGAGAGAAATCCAAACCATATGGTGTGATTCCTCGTGATTCTCCACGACCCGCCGCAACAGCTTGCCCTGCACTGAGCAGCTTGTACTCTTTGACAACGTGGGTCGTGGGATGGATCGAGAAACATGAGTTGGAACCGGCGTCGGTGTACCACACCAAGCCTTTTGGATCTTTCGGGTTGATTCGCAGTGTGTGCGGATAGTTGCCACGTTTTTTTGGTGCCTCGCCGCTACTGAAGACACCAAACTGCTTTGTTTCGATGTCGTACCGAGCCATGTGGCCACTCGCGCACATCGTTACCCAGAGGCTGCCATCATTAGCGGTCTCGATGGAATGTGGAGCGTGCGCTCCACGTGGAAACTTGATCGCTGTCTGTTCGCCGGTTTGCGGATTCAACGCGATCATGCGTCCCTTGCTGATGTTGACAGCGTACACTTTCCCATCCGGGCCGATTTCAAGGTCATGAAATGAACCTTGCAGCGGCTTGTCCATTTCCCACATCGTGATCGTGGCCGCCGCAGCCAGTCCAGTGGGTGCCGGGGGTGGAACGAAGGTAGGCCACTTTTCGACAGCATCGTCTTTGTAGGTTTCCATCAGTCGTTGAATGATGGTGTCCTGGGTGTGCGGGTAAAGGCCGCCAAAGCCATCCATGCGGCGAAGCATGGTTTCCCAGTCGACTGGTTTTTCTGGGGTTCGGAAACCCAGTGTTCCAACTTGATGACAGTAAGAGCAGAACATTTTGAAGTTCATTTTGTCTCGGGGGTCGTCAAAATTCAGCATGCTGAAAGCACTACTCGCAGGACGTTGTGATTCCAATTCATCACCGACTGCAGGGTGAGTTGAAATAATCAGATCATTGGTGCCTATTGCGACATCACTGATCCACTCATCACCCAGACCCATCAGGCGAGCTCGGATTTTATGATCGACGTTGCGAAGATTGGGAATGGAAAAGGAACCATCTTGTTGAGTAAACACGGATGTCCATTTCCGTTGTTCACTGTCGACTGCTGATACCATCACGCCTTCGACTCCGCTGCCAGCTGAATCGACCACCCGGCCCTGAATTGAATCTTTACTCGATTCGCTGCTGGGCTCGGCAGTGATGCCCACAGCACTCAACAGCAGCATGAAAGCCACACTAAATGCCATGCGACTGGTTGCAACATTCGCTGGGTGTGGTTGGAAGTGGTGGGAAATCCTGTGGCGCATTGCGCCGGGAAAAAGATTCATTCCAAGTCTCCAGAGGTGTCGAGGACGTTAGCGTTGAGGATCAAGTTCCGGAAGTCTGCATCGGGAACATCTTTGAGTATTTGCAGCAAAGCCAGCAGTCGAGTGAGGTCGCCCTCATCAAGTTGAAGATTGCGATGTGAATCGGTTTTCATGGCTTGTTGCAGTTGCTTGATGGAATAGGAAGCGTTGCGGAGGGAAGGTGTGACGGGCTTGGAAGTGGTGAGTGAGCAATCTGGAAGCTGATGGCAGGAAAAGCAACTTCCTGCATGCAGGGCTTGTCCGCTGTCCAGAGCGATCTTGAACCCGTGATAAGCATCACGTTTCATCCCTGGTGGCAGTTTTACCAGAACACGTCCCTCCTGATTGGCCAATCGACCCAAAATGCGTCCGCTCAAGTCATCGGGGGTTTCATCGATTTCGCGTTCGAGGGGAATGCGATTGAGGTAAGCAAACGCGTCAAATCTGGAACGTTTTGTGGTTTCCAGACGATGGATCTTCATTTGTTTTTCAGCCGGACCATTGGCTGCATGGGGGGGTGCCGTTCGAGAGTTTTCTTGTGGACCCCACAGGGGGGCTTCTGCGAGAACATCTGTATGAATCTCGAGGGCGGCTTGCTGCAATCGTTTTGCAACGTCGGGAAATTGCTTGGCAAGGTTCTTTGTCTGACCCGGGTCAACCGACAGGTCATAAAGTTCAAACCGCGTGATTCCTCCGTAACCAGACTTGATCATGGGGATCCACGCTTCCTGAAAGGTATTCAACGTGACAAATTTACTGCGAAGTTGGTTCCAGTCAG
>JBPCVE010000483.1:0-5555 GCA_051010795.1 Rubripirellula sp. | reverse complement strand
GTTGGCGACGTAATTCACGTCTTCGTCCACGATGATTTCGATATTCAGCAATGTCGGTTGGTCGGCATCAAGCCGATTGTTGTCCGGGGTATTTGACACGTGCGTGATAGATGGCAGTGAGAGATTTAACGAGGCTGCTACGGATTTTGTGGAGTTGTTGAAACGTGAGGCCACACTCATCGAATTGGCCATCGCTCATTTTTTTCTGGGCGATTGAATCGACAAGGCCCTGGATTCTTGAAGGAGTGGGGTCTACGAGTGTGCGGCTCGCACTTTCCACTGCATCGGCAAGCATCATCACGGCTGCTTCGAGTGTTTGTGGTTTGGGGCCTGGGTATCGGAAATCTTTATCACTCACGGTTTCCGCGTTGGGATCTTCTTCGCTACGTTTCGCAGCCTCTCGGTAGAAGTATTCCACCAACGTGGTGCCATGATGCTGCAGGATAAAGTCGATGATCGGTTGGGGCAGATGGTGGTTTCTCGCCAGATCGGCTCCGTCTTTGACGTGAGCAATGATCACAAGCGTGCTCATCGCAGGTTGCAGTGAGTCGTGTTGGTTTTCACCCGACATTTGATTTTCAATGAAGTACTCGGGTTTGAACATCTTCCCGATGTCATGAAAATACGCACCGACTCGAACCAGCAGTCCATTCGCCCCGATTTCATCCGCGGCAGCTTCAGCGATGGAAGCGACGTTGATCGAATGGTTGTAAGTGCCTGGAGCTCTTTGTGCGAGTCTTCGAAGCAGTGGATGGCTGGCGTCTCCCAATTCCAGGAGACTGAGATCCGTCTGGACTCCGAAGCCTTTTTCAACCAGTGGCAGCAGTCCGGTCATCGCTGTGGTTGAGACCAGAATGCAGAAGCCCGCCCAGCCTGCATTTCTGAACAAACTCTCCAGAACCGTTTCGAATTCTGCACCTTTGAATACGAGATCAGAGACTTCATCGGGGCCCGGCATGGTGAGAGTTTGGCTGGCAACAATTCCCACGCCAACAACGGTTAGCATCGTGATGACAGCCGAACTGGCGCCCACATAAAGCAAGTGGGTGCGGCTTCTGATTCGTCCCAGCAGAAGTGTGCAGCTTGTGCAGGCTGCTGCCAGCATGACCAGTTCCGGTAGCCCATCTCCGAGAAACAATGAGAGACTCAGGCTTGCTGCCGCCATCAGCAGCAGCGCCAGTTCTCGCCCGTAGACAACCGCTGCAATGATCGACGCCAGCACTAACGGAATTAATTCACCCCGCCATTCATCGCGTGCTGCAATGTATCCCAACACAATTGCGCCGACCATCAACGCCAGTAATTTGCCAAGCTTCCAGCGGTCTTGAAGGAGTTCGCGATCATCGACAAAGAAGATATAGCTGCCGCACAAGAGGTAAAGAGCTGTCAGCATGCCGGCGTAGGAAAAGAAGCGGACAACCATGTCACTCAAGTACATGTTGTCCGACATGATTTCCCACTCTTTGTGAAGCAATGCCAGTTCTGCTTCCGTCAGTGGCGTGCCAGCGGCGGCAAGAACTGATTTGCCGCTGGACAGAACATCTATGGATACTTCAACCGAATCGAGAGCGGTGGCTCGGTCGGTTGCGTTTCGTTTGGCGTCATAGGTTAAGGTTTGGTGGTCAGCCAGACGTTGTCGGATCCAGTCGCTGATCATTACGGCGACTTGTTGATTGTCCTCGGATGAGTACTTTTGTCGAAACTGTTCTTTCAGTCGTGTGGCAATACCGTTGGCTGCAACAGCAGTACGGCATTGATCCATTTCAACAAATTCAACCTTTTCTGGATTGCCCGTCGGAGCCACGCGGATGCGTTCTTTGCTGCCTTGGTCATCGCGGTGAGATAGCGTTTCAATCAACCCATACCGTTCATTCTCTCGCATCGCAGTTTCGACGACGGTCTGAAGTGTTTTTAATTCGGAGTCATCTGCAAAGACTGCTTTCATGATGCCGAAGCGTCTTGCTGGTGTGTCCTCTGTTTCGGTCTCATCGCCTATGAAGAAGTTTGAGAAAGCAGTCAGCTCTTCACCCTTCAATTCATCAAAAGAGGGAACAGGCAAGACGAGGAACAGATCGTCTTTCAACGATGCGATTAATTCAACGATCGGTTGAGTGTTGTTCTTGTAATACGTGACGAAGCTTTTGCTTGCCTGATCGCGGGCCGCGTTGGTTTTTGCTTCATTCGGCACCTGCATGTCGACGCGGGTGATCAGTTCACGGGCTGGAACTTGATCTTTTCTGAAGGCGAATGGTGGTTGCCATGCTTCGCAAATGACTAACAAGGCAATGGCGGAGATGAATGCCATCGCAACACGAATGGAAAAGTCGGCTTTGTTGCCGTTTTCCCACCACTGAGCGAAACGCGGCTTTTGTATGCCGAGCGAGTTAATGCGTTCCTGACGCGTTCGTGTCTTGTTTGCACCGCTCATGGTTTTGCATCAAACAATCGGTCATCTCGGTGTGAATGTCACCAGTCTTGTCCTGTCCGCAAGCGTTTTGGGCCGCTTGCCAACGGGCCGAGATTATCGTTGTTCGGTTTGGTCCCCGTGTGCGGAGTTTTGCTGTCGTTGTTCGAGGTCCTCGTAGGCCTCGACGATCTTTTGAACCAGACGGTGACGCACGATGTCACTGGCTTGCAGTTTGACGATACCAATCGCGTCGATCTTGCCCAGACGCCGGATGGCGTCACGCAGTCCGCTGGTTACGCCTCGGGGCAGGTCCTGTTGGGTTGCATCACCGCTGACCACCATCTTGCTCCGTTCACCCATCCGGGTCAGGAACATTTTCATCTGGGCGACGGTCGTGTTTTGGGCTTCGTCCAGAATGATGAAGGCGTCGCTTAACGTCCGTCCACGCATGTAAGCCAGTGGAATAACCTCAATCACATCCTGTTCCATTAGATTCCGAGCTTGGTCGTAGTCGACCATTTCACCCAACGCATCCATCAAGGGGCGAAGGTATGGATTCAGTTTTGCTCGCAGGTCACCTGGTAAAAAGCCGAGACTTTCTCCCGCCTCCACTGCGGGGCGGACCAGTACGATTTTACGGATGCTGCCCGCTCGCAAAGCTTCAACGGCGGTTGCGACTGCCAAGTAAGTCTTGCCGCATCCTGCCGGGCCGGTTGCAAAGGTCAGATCGTGGGACCGGATCGCTTTGACATATTCGTGCTGACCGGGCGTCCGCGGTTTGATTCGGCGGCCAGCATGTTGGATGTCGATTTCGTCAGTGGGTTGGCTTAGACCTTTGCCAGTGCCGACCACAAGGGCTCCCTCCTCGGAGGCAGCGACATCGATATCGCAGGGGCTCAGTTCACCCTTTTGCCGCGAGAGGTGGCGCAGCTTTTCAAGCGTCCGCGTTGCCCGTTGGACGTCTTCTTCTCCTTCTCCGGAGATGCGGATTCTGCCATCCCGTTGGGTGATGCGAACATCAAACAACCGACGCAACTTTCTCAGGTGCTGGTCGCGAGGCCCGAACAGGGTCAAAATCTCGTCAGGATGGGTGATCGAAAGCGTGGCTTCGGTCATTCAGCTGCCTGCAAGGATCGATGGGTCAACAAACTGTATTCTATACATTTCCAGTTAAATCATAGGATCAGGTGTCAAGATTCCGCCAAATCCCCGTTTTAATTACGCGGCAACACCGGCGACGAAACAAAGAAATGCAGGCATAACCGCTGCGATCAGTGAATCTGTGACGTCCCAAACGCCCCCAAGTCCTGGTAGAAGGTTGCCACTGTCCTTCGCATTGGAGTCCCTTTTGACGAGGGATTCCGCCAAATCCCCGATCATTCCGGTGATTGCCAAGACGGGTCCGAGGCACAAAGCTCCCCACAGAGGCTGATCCAAGCCGGGGATGGTGGCTGCCTCGACTGGGCCAGAAGCCTCCCCCGCAATCGCTGGGAAAAGCCACTTCAAGCAGACGAATGCAACGATCGTGGCGATTAAAATTCCGCCCACGGCCCCTTCGCGGGTTTTGCCCGGACTGAGCCGGGGAATGAGTTTGTGTTTGCCAAAGGTTTTACCGCTGAAATAGGCCCCTGCATCGGTCGATTTGGTCACCGCGATCATGGTTAGGATCGCGGCCAGACCCCAGTTGCCATCCCCTAGCGAACGCAGGGATACAAGCAACGCCATGGGTAGTCCGACGTAAATCGACACAAAAACACCACCACAGGTTCGCTCAATGGCCCCCGTAGGGCCTTTGCCATAAGCCATCATTTCAGCAAGGAGCAGAAGGAACACCGATGCCACGGAAGCCATCACGATCCAGCCAAGTTTTCCAACCGGACAGTTGGGGGGATATTCCGATCCGAACAACGACCACATCATCGGCAGGCAAGCTGAAAGAGTGATGATCGCGGTGGCTAAAAGCGTTGCCCTGCGGTGGATCGGGCGACCACTGTTGGACAGGAGTCCCGAAATATCCCATGCAGTGCCTAGCGAGAAAAACAGCAGTAAAGGCAATAGCCAGATTCCCTCGGCGCCTGCTGGTGACATGGTGGCATCCAAATACAGCAGGATCGCTGTAATGGAAATGAGCACGGCCGATGTTTTCAAACGATCGATTAACAAGTTACACGTGCCTTTCTGTTTTGAACTTCAAGGTTTTTGAATCGACCATTGTGCTCTGCAGTTGCTTTGGATTTTGGAGTCCCGAGCAACTCGCACCACGTTCGTATTCAAGGACCGTTCCACGACCCCTGCTCGTGTGGTGCTTCAGAGACGAGGGTGTGTCGTTGCATAGCGAATCGGTCACAGTTTGATCACTCATTAACGTTGAGGCCTCCGAATCGTCGCTGCCGCGAGTTGAATTCACGAATCGCATTCAGGAAATCCTGACGGGTGAATTCAGGCCAGCACTTTTCGGTGATCCAGATCTCAGAGTAACTGATTTGCCAAAGCAGGAAGTTGCTGACCCGCATGTCTCCGCCAGAGCGAATCAACAAGTCGACCTCGGGAAGGTCGGCGGTATAGAGCCTGCTACTGATGGTGTTTTCATCGACCGAATCGAGCTCAATGGTTCCTGCAGCAACCTCGCTCGCAATCTCTCGAGTTACTTTTGTGATTTCATCTCGCCCGCCGTAATCGATGGCGAGCACCAGTTCGGTCCCTGCATTATCGGCCGACATTTGAAGGGTCCGGTCCATTTCTGTCAGAACATTTTCTGGCAGTCTGTCTCGGCGTCCGATCACTTTTAAGCTCAGTCCCTGATCCATGATCATTCGGCGTTCTTCGATCAGGTATTGCTCGAGCAAGTGCATCAGGAAATCGAGCTCTGCCTGAGGACGTTTCCAGTTTTCGCTGGACAGGCAGTAAAGTGTGATCGCGGCGATTTTCAGCTCGGTGGCTGTTTCGCTGATCATGCGCACCGTGTTCACGCCGTGGCGATGGCCCTCGATCCGTGGCAATCCCTTGCTCTGGGCCCAGCGGCCGTTGCCATCCATGATGATCGCGATGTGCCGAGGGCGATCATCCACAGGGACATCTGCTAACTGATCTGTTTCGCAAGCATCGGGGCCCTGGTCGGTCATCTTTCAACCAATGGGCTGGAGTGCTA
>JBPCVE010000482.1:0-3765 GCA_051010795.1 Rubripirellula sp. | reverse complement strand
TCCGTGGAAGCGACTCTCGCACTCGCTCAACAGAAAACAAGCCTTCGGGCCTAATTCATCACCAAAAAATCAACGAATGCCCGCTTCGGACTGTCGCCAGCCGAAGCGGGTTTTTTCGTGCGCGCTCCAGAATACCTCGTCTGCATGCCCCCAAGCAAATACCAATCGCCAATACAAAGTACCACCAACGTCTGCAAACATCGGTGCACGACCAGGACGAGAACGACGCTACCTCACAAGCAACGAATCTCACGCTGCAAGCAATGCCTGAGCTCGGTAATCAACTCGCTTGAAATGTGACTTCCTCATAGGGCTGGATGACGACAAAGCCATTTCCACTGAATTCAGTCTGGATCGACTCTCCGCTGCCGCGGCCAAGAAAAGTCTTGAACGAGACATCCATCTTGATATTTGGCTCCAAGTTCCCCGACCATGCCACGGTCGCGTTGGGATCGGTGATCACGGGATTACCTGGCGTCACCATCAAAGTCACTGGGTCATAGTGCGTGGTAAAAGCAACCATTCCGGAACCAGTGAGACGCACATTGAATAAGCCCCCACTCAGCATTCCTGATACCTTTTTCAACATTTTGATGTCGAACTGAATCGCGGGTTCGAACGCCAGCAGGTCGCTGCCGTTGATCGAGATTGACTCTCCCTGCAATCGTATGATGGTAATTTTTTTTCCCGCATCAGCGAGATACACCTGCCCTCGCCCCTCTGCCTTGGTCAGCCGCGCCCCTTCACCCGACACCGCTTTCTTCAGCAGATTTCCAACGCCGCGATCCATGATTCCTTCCCGAGTGAACCGAACATCGCCCCGGTAGGAAACCATCGCCCCCATTTTTGTCCAAATCGAACCATCCAGATTCAATTCCAGCATTCGTGGGGTCTCCAGCTCAAAGACTCCCTCGCCTCGATCTTGCTGACAACTTTGGTTTACGAAATCTTCAATCGTATATTTGCTCATCATTTTCCCCGAGATAGTAAGGTAATCCCATCAAATATGGGCGTATTGTCTCAACCCCCACTGTGATCTAGGCCGAGTACCGTACGAATCTTGGCGCAATTTGAGATAAAGATGCTTGGAAAGACCAAACAGAACACTCAAAAGGGGTGCTGATAACTAATCAGCCGCGTTGCGCCACCCAACTGAGTTGAACTTGGATGCCAGTTCGGCACCGAGAAGTATCAGCAACTCATATCAGGTCGGCAGATTCAAAAAAGAATACTCGCGCATCCATGGCCGGCATTCACCGTTAACCAGAACAAGAGTCACAGGTGAAACCACTTTGGTTAGATTGCGTTGGTGATACTCGGCGACGAAAGTCATGACCCTCACCTGCTGGCGTCCGCAGTTCAGTAATGATCAGCTCGACTGGCAAGGAAGCAAGGCTGACCTTGAAGAAGGCGTCGCTTCAGCGAACAAGATCGATGCCTACCCTCACCTCGACAACGTTTAAAAAGCCGCTCACCTCATCCAAGAGTTTTTGCGGGTCAACAGTCCAAGGAGAAGACCTAATGGCCAATGAAGCAGCCATTTCAAGCGATGCGCGGCATGGACAGACATTTCCCACCGCGGGCTTATGTTTTGCTTGTCATTCCAGAGGAATCTACGACCGAAAGACAGCCGTGTTTTCCATCAACCAGGCTTGGTGCTATTTCGAAAACCAGTGGGATAGCAGGCTCGCTGCGATCTCCACTCTTTCCACTGCGCGGATCAATTTCAGACCGCAGTGCGAGCATCCAGCACCGATACTCCTAAGCACATGATCCGCTGCCACACGATGAGTCGACAACACAAAACACTTCCAGCGACTGATGTGCGACCGGTATCGAATGCCATTCAATTCTCCGGTAAGGCACAAGACGACCGCACGTTGACCAACATTTTCCCCAACCGTCGGAGATGGGAAGCCACTGCATACCTCTCATCCAGCCTACTATTCCGCAGCGACAGGCCAGCCTCGTCAAACGTATGCGAACGCCTTCATCTTCATGAGAGTGTTACGAGCAGATCAGGATCACGCTTGCTGAATGATCCTCACGGAGACGCTTAGAGAGGGAAATCTTCTTCGCCGGCAGCTTCGGCATACAACGGCATGTGGCGGTAATAGACCTCCAACATCATCGTTGCGAAGGAGGTAATGCAAAGACGGCCAGCATTCGACGTGTGCCCACCTTTCACATACCAACTACCCTTCGCGCCGCCTTCCTGTGCCTGAGATTCAACCAGAAAGTCACGCATCTCGACATTGAACTTATCCCATTCGACGCCACCATACTGCCTCAAAACCTGAGCGGCATAGTAGTTGTAATAGAAGTCATTCTTGCTGACGCCATGCTTACTCAGCTCTTTGACCCCGGCAATGATTCCCGGATGTTTCTTGTCCCACCCGGTGTACATTCGACACAGCAATCCGACAGCACTGGTGGCTGGTCGGAATTTGGGTACCGGTCCGGTGTATCCGTAAACGGCTCCGCCATTTGACTGCACCTTATCAAGAAACAACATGGAACCTTGAATTGTATGAGGCGGTACCGCGAGGTGCCCCATGTATCCACTTTTAAGAGCCATCAGCTGCCATCCAACAACAGAGGTATCACCTCCACCTGTCCCGTTAGGTGAGTATCGCCATCCCCCATCGCTACATTGAGCGGTGATAATGAAGTTCAACGACGCCTGAGCGTACGGCAACAAAGCTCGATCTTCTGTCATCGCGTAAGCTTCACAAAGAGCGATGGCGGCCAGACCATGTGAGTACATATTGCCTTTACCGTCCCGCAGATCCAAAACGGGCAAACCATTTTTCTTCCCTTGCTTTCCGTTCTTCATCAGGAAGAACAGACCAAGCTTGACATTCTGCCTGAACTCTCCGCTCAGTTGCGTTTGTCCAGCTCCAAGAAAGGGAAGTAACGCCATCGCCGTGGCAGCATTATAAGATTTGTTGTAGCTGGCATCGCAACCATCTTTGCAGCGACCTTTGCACACAAGGTCATGCTGATAAGTCCAACCCCCGTTCGGCATTTGATGACGTGAGAACCACTTCAATGCCTCCGTTACTGCTGCTTCACTCGATGGTGTTCCACCGTAGTCACGAAGCATCTTCTTTTTCATATCGGAACTACGACTACCCATTGGCTGAGCAGTCATGGACGCCAACGTCTGAAGCGATGCAGCGGTGGGAGCCATCTCTGATTGCAGGTCTGCGACGTCCAATTCAACGGCGGCGACCTCCATGGGCTCCACCTCAACTGGCTCAGTGATCTCCATGGTTTCACTGACATCAACCGGTTCCGACTCCTCCTCCATCTCGGAGAGATCACTATCATCAATTTGCTCAATCGCAAATTCTTCCATCTCTGGCCCATCATCTGTCGAACTACTGGCAGACAGTACATTCACAATTTGCGTGGGATCAGCGATTGTTACCAAGCCAAGAATCAAAAGAATGATCACATGAACCAGCGTGCTTACCAACCATGCGGGTGTTGCTTGGAAAACAAGGAACTTGCGTTGCAAATCGGCCTCGTCAACATTGTCTTCGAGCCCCTCCTCGTCCTCATGCTCTTCACCCTCAAAACCTTCTGCCATCTCCAATGCTTCAGCCTCAGATACACTCGCATCCGGTTCATCCGCAGCGATCATCAAAGCATCTTCAAACTGTGAACCACCTAACCCAAGAATTGGGTAGAAGACGAACGGCAGAACCCCCAAACCGACTCCAAATCCGGCACCACGACCAAAACGCTTTGCAACGTCGA
>JBPCVE010000481.1:0-24441 GCA_051010795.1 Rubripirellula sp. | reverse complement strand
CCACACCTGATTGTTTCGTCTGCATGGCAAAAAGCACCGGCAAGAGCTTGGTGATCGTCGAGTCACCCGCAAAAGCACGCACAATTTCGAAATTTCTCGGCTCGGGATATCAAGTCGAGGCGAGCATCGGTCACGTCCGTGACCTGCCCGCGGGCAAAAAAGAGGTTCCTGAAAAGTTTAAGCAGGAACCGTGGGCCTACTTGGGGGTCAACACGGATGAGGACTTCGCACCGCTTTACATCGTGCCCGACGAGAAAAAAAAGCAGGTAAAAAAATTAAAAGACGCTCTCAAAGGTGCAGACAACCTTTATCTGGCGACCGATGAAGACCGCGAGGGAGAGGCGATTAGTTGGCACTTGCAGGAAATCCTGAAGCCCAAAGTCCCAGTTCATCGGCTTGTTTTCCACGAGATCACGAAGGAGGCGATCAACAATGCATTGGAGGCCACCCGTGAAATTGATGGTCCATTGGTACGAGCACAAGAAACGCGTCGAATCCTGGATCGCCTGTACGGTTTCGACATGTCGAACCTGCTATGGCGGAAAATTGGCAAAAACACGAGTGCTGGACGTGTTCAGAGTGTTGCTGTTCGGCTGACTGTTCAACGCGAACGGCAACGGATCGAATTCTGCAACGCAACCTACTGGGATCTAGAAGCAACCTTCAAAACGGAAAAGAACGAGTCGATGTCGGCCACGCTCTCGACCATAGACGGCCGAAAGCTCCCATCGGGCAAAGATTTCGATTCAACGAATGGAAAGCTGAAAAACACCGAACTTCTGCAACTGGACGAAAAAGAGGCTGCCGCTCTGGCAGCCCGATTGCAGTCAGCCGACTTTCAAGTGACGAAGGTGGAGGTCAAGCCGTTCACCGAGCGTCCACGCCCGCCCTTCACTACAAGTACGCTGCAGCAGGAGGCCAACCGCAAGCTAGGCTTTGGCGCTAAACGCACCATGGATGCGGCTCAAAGGCTGTATGAAAATGGTTACATCACCTACATGCGTACTGACAGCACGACACTGAGCAAGGAGGCGATCGGAGCATCCAGAGATTTGGTGCGGAGCCAGTATGGAAACAACTTCTTGCACCCGGATGTTCGTGTCTACAAAGGCAAAGTCAAAAATGCACAGGAAGCACACGAAGCCATCCGTCCCGCAGGAACGCCGTTTCGTTTGCCTGAGACGGTGCGTGGTGAACTGGGCGACCAGGACCAGTTCCGACTATTCGACCTGATTTGGAAGCGAACCATCGCTTGCCAGATGGCCGATGCGAAAAAACAACGTGTCAGTATCACCATCGAAGGCGGCGGCACCACGTTCACCGCTTCGGGAACAAGCATCGTTTTCGAGGGTTTCCTGAGAGCCTATGTCGAAGGCAGCGATAACCCTGAAGCGGAACTTGCAAACCGTGAGAAGATTCTGCCAAACGTTACCGAACAGGATCCGCTGACTGCACAAGCACTTGACCCGAAAAGCCACACCACTCAACCACCCGCCAGGTTCACAGAAGCAACCCTGACTCGTACGCTCGAGGAAAAAGGCATCGGACGTCCAAGTACGTATGCCTCGATCATTGGAACGATCACCGACGAGAGACGAAACTACATCGTCAAAAAGGGCACGGCACTCGTGCCAACATGGCGTGCATTCAGCGTCACGCGTTTAATGGAAGATCACTTTGGACCGCTGGTCGATTACGAGTTCACGGCCGAATTGGAAGACTTTCTTGATTCCATCAGCCGTGACGAAGTGGGACGGGAAGAGTACCTGAAAAAGTTTTATTTTGGTGACGCTTCCTCCGACAGACATAACGTTGGTTTGAAGTCGCGACTGGCCGAGAAACTTGAAGCCATCGACCCCAAAGTTTCCGCTCGCTTTCTTTTGGGTGTTCCCGAGGGCGGTGAGCATCGCGAAGAGGTGTTTGTACGAGTCGGTAAATACGGCCCTTACATCGAACAGGGCGAGCGAACTGCATCAATCCCAGATGGCATGCCACCTGATGAAATGGATCTAGAGAAGGCGATGGAATTGCTGGTATCCAGCGAAGTCGTCGAAGAGCCGATCGGAACCCATCCCGAAACTGGAAAGCCGATCTACCTCAAAGTCGGACGCTTTGGGCCGTACATTCAGTTGGGCGAACCCGATGACGAAGAAAAGCGAAACCAAGGCTTGCTGCAAGGGATGGAAGTCGGTGATGTCACCGTTGAACTCGCTTGCAAATTGCTGGAACTGCCCCGCACACTCGGTGACTACCCTGAAAACGGACAACCGATTCAAGCGTTCGACGGTCGCTATGGACCGTATGTGAAATGCGAAAAGGAAACTCGGTCCCTGCCCGCAGGAGTTTCGCCACTGCAAGTGACACTAGAAGAGGCGATCGCTCTGCTGAAAGAACCCAAAAAGCGAGGCCGTGGTACGCCGAAAGAACCACTCCGCCTTTACGAGCAACCCTCGCCCGTTACGGAAAAGGAGGTCAAAATCCTAGATGGGAGATTCGGCCCCTACGTCACCGACGGTGAAACGAACGCTTCCCTCCGAAAGGGCATGGACCCGAAAGAGATGAAGTTCGAAGCAGCTTTGGATCTACTCGCCGAACGTGCCGCGAAAGGACCCTCGAAACGCAAGAAGAAAGCGAAAAAGAAAAAGGCTGCAAAAAAGAAGGCGACCAAGAAAAAAGCAACCAAAAAGAAAGCCAAGAAGAAGGGCGTTCCGAAAAAGAAGTCGTGAAACGAAGGTCGACTCGAGCCGATGCCAGCTAAGCGAGGACACGCATGGTGCCAGCTTTGGTGGCTGCCTAGCGCCAGGTGCCACAGTGTCTCCAGGCTCGGTGTCTCCAATTGAGCCCAATTTGCTTTGTGGCCAATACGGCCGATAGATGGGCGGCAACTTACGCCCAAGAGTCTGGGCGGCAACTTACGCCCAAGAACCACCACGCTCCGAACCTCATTGAAAACGCGTCGAAACAGCTCTTCAGGCAAAACTTTTCAGCGGTCGAATTGACCTGCGCGTGACTCTTTTTACGTCAGATGCATGTGTGAGACAGCAGCATTCGCGGTAGAGCCCGACTTTCCTTCGACTTTCCTTCGACTTTCCTTCGCGTTTTCTTCGCGGGATCTCTCAATGGCGTGATTGTGGGACGATTGACCTCACACAGTGAAGCCGAACATCATCACGCTCCAAGTGTGTGGCTTAAGCCAATTTTCCCTTCCGGAAAAGCCAAGATACCCTCAGAACATCGGTGACCCGCAGGGAAGACGGGCACGTTCCAAAACCACTCAGTCGATGCGAATCCACGCGTTTAGGTCGCCGCAAGCTGATGACAGCGGTCCGAGGCAGTCATTTCCGCCGGTTTTACCCAAAATATGCGAGAATCACACCACAACGGGGTTCCACCTGACGGGAACCCCCATCACAATTTGCGAGCAACTTACCAAACCAGCTCAGGAGCAGAAAAACGATGGCAGGAATCGAACGCGTCAGGGAAATTCGTCGTCTCAGAACCCGACGAAAGAAAACAGCCAAACTGATCGCTCGAGCCAAGGCAGGGACCATGGACAAAGCGGAAGCAGCAAGAAAGCTGCGCCGGCTGACCCCAGGCGCTGACATCATCATCGCCCGTGAAGGCTTGGCCTAGGCCTGCAAGCTTGGCATCAACGCAAACCCGTGGCATCAGCTTGATCCTAAACGTGGGCTCACAGGCTCATCCACCGCTTTCGTTGAACATCGATCCCAAGCCGCAGATCTGAATGATTCATGAGGGTAAACGCAGCCATTTCTGCAGTTCCCCATGGCTTGCATTTTGCTTCAGCCGCTGCAGCGGTGCAGTTTGCCTGCTGTTGAAGCAAGGTCGGCTTCGAACGGTACACCGGCATCGCTTCTTCCCAAACACAGCGAAACTCTCGTTCTGTGCCAACAAGAAGACCGAAACGAAGCCCGCTGACACAATGCATGAGGCGTGAATTCGATGAAGCCGTCAGGGCCTTAGAGGCACAGTTTTAGAAGCATGGTGTCTGAAAAGCAGCACGGCAACCCGTGCTACAGAGTCGGGCACAGTAACTGCGTCGGGGCACAGAGTCTGGCTGCGTGACACATGCATGGCCGGGCGTTCTCGAGGTGTCAGTTGCTCTCGGTTCCCGGGCAGGCAAGCGATGAACAGCGGGCAATGACGCTAGTTAGTCTACCCAACCTGTTCAAATCGGGACGTTTCCCGCTGATGGTTTACTGGTCTCGCCTGAAACCTGCACCACTCAATAAGATGCCGAAGCAAGCGAGCCCTAGAAGTGAATGATTGGTTGCCGAGTAGACAAACAATGAAAATAAACCGAGAATTAGCACTTCGGACTTACGAACCACCCAAAAAGTGAAGCCGTATCCGAAGCTTGAGGAAGTGGTCGCGGGCAAGCCCCGCGTCATCGGGTCAAATTTTTTAATTGCAGCGTTGATTCACATCGGACCGTATTGATGAGTACTCCCGAAGAGAACGAACAGAAAAACTCCGGCTCCAAAACTGCCAAGGCGGGGAACCGTAGGCCAATGATCGAAGCGATCTGCCTGAGTAAGTTTTACGGTCCTTTCGCGGCAGCACGAGAGGTGAGTTTTTCGGTAAGCGAAGGCGAATTGGTAGCTTTTCTAGGTCCGAACGGCGCGGGCAAGAGCACGACGATGAAAATGCTCACCGGTTACATCGCGGCTAGCGAGGGCGAGGCTCGCATCGCCGGTCACAACATGATGGAAGACCGCATTGCAGGGAGTCGCCGTTTGGGATACTTGCCCGAGAACGGCCCGCTGTATCCTGAGATGACGCCCATGTCCATGCTCGACTTTTTCGCGGAAGCAAGGGGCATCCCGGCGTCAAAGAAACGCGACCATATCGATCGAGCGATCGACATCTGCGATCTGTCCTCTGTCATCTACAAACCCATCAGCAAACTCTCCAAGGGTTTCAAACAGCGTGTGGGCATGAGCCAAGCACTGTTGCATGACCCCGACGTTCTGATTCTTGACGAGCCAACCGCGGGTCTCGACCCGAATCAAATCAGGGGCGTGCGTGACACCATGCGGCGACTCGCTGAGACCAAAACCATTCTCTTGAGTACGCATATTCTTCAGGAAGTGGAAGCCATGGCGAACCGAGTCGTGATGATCAATGAGGGCCGACTGGTTTACGAGGGCGATGTTGACACCCTTCGCAAAACGGGCAGTGGAGACTTGGATGAAGCGTTCCACACGTTGACTCACGCCGACACCGTCTGAAACACCTGAAGCGAATCTGGTTTCCAGGGCCATTTGCCCGCGAAACATTTCTTCGGCAACTATCAATTTCACATTTTTCTGCAACAGATCCATCATGTCTAACGTCGCAACGGCTCTGCTTAGCCTGTTATTTTATGACATCGTATTTCTGCTGGTCCTGCTGGCCGTTGTGGCCCTGCTCTCAGCAACCAAGCGGGCTGCCTTCGCGGTGATGAAACGCAATTTCACGGGGTATTTTAGTAACCCGACTGGCTATGTGTTTCTGTGCATCTTTGTTTTCCTGACATCGCTTGCTGCGTTTTGGCCCTACGAGTTTTTCAACCAGAACTTGGCAACGCTGGATCAACTGAACTTCTGGTATCCGTTGATCATGTTGATCTTCATTCCAGCGATCACCATGAGCATCTGGTCCGAGGAGAAACGCCAAGGCACGGATGAGCTGTTGCTGACCCTGCCTGCGGACGATTTTGACATCGTGATTGGCAAGTACATGTCAGCCGCTGCGATTTTCACCGCATCGCTTTTGTTTAGCCAGCTCAGTACTTTTGGGACATTGGCCATTCTGACCGAAGGCGGCTTGGACATTGGATTGATTTTCAGCAGCTACATCGGCTACTGGTTTGTTGGGCTTTCGATGCTCGCGATTGGCATGGTGGCATCATTCCTGACGGGCAACTTGACTGTCGGTTTCATCCTGGGTGCATTATTCAACGCTCCGCTGGCTTTCGCTTCTCTGGCTGAATCGTTCAGTCCCAACCGTGCCGTGGCGTCATTGATATCCGGTGCTGGCATCGCTCGACCTTTCGACGACTTCGGCCGCGGCGTGATCAGCAGTTCCTCGATTGTCTACTTTTGCTTCGTCGCAGCCATCGCGTTGTACACCTGCATGGTGTTGATCGGCCGCCGACACTGGACTGGTGGCAAAGATGGCAACACGATGGCGTGGCAGTATTTGGTCCGAATCGGGGCATTGATTGCCATCACCACAAGTTGTGTGATCCTGGTCCGCAACTGGGACTTTGTCAGGCAGGATTTGACGGAGGGGCAAGTCAGCTCTCTCGCACCTGCGACCAAGCAACTCATCCGCGAGCTTGATGGTGACCGGCCTGTCGTCATTGATGCGTTTATCAGTAAAGACATTCCGGAAGTCTATGCACGAACGCGATATGAGTTGATCAACCTATTGAAGGAATTCCGTAGCGAAGCAGCAAAGCGGAACCGCACCATCGAGGTCAATCTTTACGATGACATTGAGCTATTCAGTGATGACGCTGCTCTCGCGGCCGAGCGTTTCGGAATCCAGCCGGTTAGCCGCATGGTGCGAGAAAAGGGCACTGCACAGCAGAAACAGCTGATCATGGGAGCAGCGTTCAAATCGGGGCTCGAAAAAGTCACCGTGCCCATTTTTGAATACGGTATCCCCGTTGAATATGAGCTGGTCCGATCCATCAACACGGTGGCATCCGGCAAACGAAAACGGATCGGCGTGGTCGCAACCGACGCACGCTTAATGGGCGGCACCGTCATGCAAGGCATGTCAATGCAGCAGGTCAGCCGACATCTGCTCATCGATGAACTGGCCAAGCAATACGAGGTGGAAGAGGTCGATCTCAATTCACCCGTGACTCGCGGCTTGTATGACGCAATGATTGCCGTTCAACCCTCATCATTAGGACCTGCCCAGTTCGATCGTTTGGTACAAGCGGTTGAGGCAGGTGTACCTGTGGCGATCTTCGAAGATCCTGCTCCTGTCGGAACTGGATACATCACACCAACCAGCGCACCTAAGCAAGCACCTGGTGGAATGTTTGGCGGCGGCGGGCCTGCCCCCAAAGGTGATATTCGAAAGCTTTGGGATTTACTTGAAATCAATGTGCCCGGGCAATCGAACGCCCAGGGGATGTACACACCTGATCTGGTCTGGCAGTCCCACATGCCCTACGAAGTTCTAAAAGATAGTGCGAACGAACTTTGGATTTTTGTCGACGAGGCCAACCCGAGCGTCACAGAACCTGGCCGCTCGCTAAGCAAAGACAGCATCATCACAGCCGGCATGAAAGAAGTGCTCGCCATCGTCCCCGGTGCTGTGGAAGCGAAACCCGACTCAAAATTAACGCACATCCCCCTGCTCCGTACCGGAACCGAAAGTGGATTGATCAATGGTAATCGAATGCGGGAACTGATGACCGGTGGTGCCACGTTTGCTGAGGTCGTTACCGGCACCCGGCCTGAACTGCCCATCGCGATGGCGATTGAGGGTAAAGAAGCAGTGGAAGGCAAAGAAAAATCGATCAAAGCGGTCTACGTCTCAGACGCGGACCTGATGCTTCCCGAGTTCTCCATGATTCGAGCTGACCCCGATACGTTAACCGAGGCACGCTTCCAATTTCAAAACGTAACGTTCGTCCTGAACTGCATCGACTGGCTGACTGATGAAACTCACTTTATCGAAGTGCGGAAACACGAGCCAATCTTTGCCAGCCTGCGAATGATTGACGCCCGAAAAGATGAAGCACGCCGTAAGGTGATGAACGAAAGCAAGGCGTACCAGACCGAGTACGACACGACGATGCGAGAAGCTCAGGAGTCGATGGATCAGCAACTCCAGAAACTCCGCGAAGAGGTCGAAGGCCTTCAAAAGCAAAGCGTGGACGGTAAGGTTCCACGAGCCGAGTTGAACGCCAAACTGCAACGTTTCCAAACACTGCAGGAACGAGAGCAGCGAAAACTCGATGTGAAACGCACAAAGTCTGAGCTCGATCGCGAGTATAAGATCAGTGAGATTGAGCGCAGCGCTGCGGAAGATGTTACAAAAATACAAAATCAGGTGAAGTTGTGGGCAGTTGCCCTGCCCTGCATCCCACCACTCTGCGTTGGCGTGATCGTATTTGCCTCCCGGCGTCTACGTGAGCGTGAAAATATCAGCAAAAGCCGTTTGAAATAGAGAGACAAGTTCCGTGACTGAAGTCATCAAAACTTTGATTTTTGCGGGTGTCGCTATCGCCATCAGCCTGGTTGCCGCATTTGTTTCATGGCCAAGAGCCACGGAACAGACGGAGTCCCGTGTAGGGACCGCGTTGTTCGAGCAATTTACAGACCCGCTTGCAGCGTCCAGCATGAAAATCGTTACCTTCGACGATGAAACCGGGCAGCTAAGTGCGTTTGAAGTGCGCCGAGATCCTGAAACCGAGGAGTGGACGATTCCATCGAGAGATGGATATCCCGCAGATGCACTGGAGCATATGAAAAATGCCGCCAATGCATTTGTTGCTCTCAAGGTGCTGGATACCCAGACAGACAAGGCAGAGGACCATGATGATTTGGGTGTAGCAGAACCGAAACTTGAAGAACTGGAAGTTGGCGACGAGGGCGTCGGACGCCTCGTCACTCTCAAGGACGGCAAGCAGGAAACGATCGCTGAACTGATCATCGGTGACGTCCCCAAAGATGACCCATCGCAACGTTACGTCCGCATTCCGGGCCAAGATCCTGTGTACGTGGTGCGTTTTGATGACAGCCCACTGACCACCGCGTTTCGCGAATGGATCGACAATGACCTTCTGAAGCTCAGCAGCATTGAACTGTCCAGTTTGGAAATACTCGACTACAACGCCTCGCTCGCGATGGGCGGCAAGATCAGCCTCACAAGGAACTACACCGCAGACGTCGGACTGGACGGCACGGAGTGGAAGCTCAACAGCCTGATGGATTACGATCCAAGTCGGCCCGGTGCGGCTCCCGTGGCCGCCGATCTCGCTTCGCTCGCGCCCCTGAACAAAGCAAAATTGGATGAACTGAAAACCGCGCTAGACGATTTGCAGATCGCAGATGTCGTGCGGAAACCAGATGGAATGAGCGATACGCTGCGTGCGGACCAGAACCTGCTGACAGACAAGGAAGCAGTGAACTCACTCGCACAGCGTGGTTTTTACCCTGTTCCGTCGGGCCCTAACGGCGAGATCGAAATCCTATCAGCGAATGGGGAATTGGATGTCACCCTGAATACAGGTGTTAAATACGTCCTCCGATTTGGGAATATCTCCGGTGTCGAGGATAGCAACGCCGACAGCGAGGCAGGAGTCAACCGATATCTACTCGTCACAACCAAGGTCGATGAGACGCAATTTCCAGTGCCAGAGCTGCAAACCGTTCCAAAGACAGTGGACGAGATGAAGGCAAAGATGGCTCCTCCAACTCCTCCACAGCAAGATCCGCCGACGGGGGACGTCAAGGACAATCCTGAGGGGAGTGCGTCAGACTCTGACCCTCCCAAAGAAAAGGAAGCGTCGACTGAGGAGAAAGCGGCAACATCCCAACCTGCAGGGGAAGCTCCCAATGCAGCCCCGAACCCCACGGATACCCCGAAACCGAACGCCGAGTCGACACCCGAAGGTGATGTCGCACCAGAAGCCGAAGCACCAGAAGCCGAAGCACCAGCAGCGGTGGATTCCAAGCCAAAACCGTCTGACGAATTAACTGACCAAACTGAGAAATCCGATACTCCCAGCGGAGTCTCAGAGTCGAGCGGTGGTGGTGAAGCCACGGGAACCGGACAAGCACAGCAGGAAGCAGCGACTGCCCCCGCGGCCAGCGCGGATAAGCCAGCTGAACTAACCGAACCCACGACGGAAGAAGACGTCGTTCCCGCTGCCGCAACGGACGACAACAGTAAGGCAGACGCCACAACCGCAACTCCACCCGGAAATGAACCTGCGACCAGCGACGCAGCATCGCCTGCGGATAATGCAGGAGCCAAAGCAGACACGGAAGAGTTGACGGAAGAAGAATGGCAAGAAATGCTTGAAGCTGAGCAAGAAAAAGTAATCAAGCAGAACCAACGTCTGATGGACGAACGAAAAGATCGCCGTGAAGATGCCCAACGACGAGTTCGTGATTTGAATGCGAGATTCGCTGACTGGTACTATGTGATCCCCGAAGCAACCTACTCCAAATTACGTTTCAAGCGTGCGGACCTATTCGAGCAACCTGCTGGCGTTGGGCAGCCCCAAGCACCTGGGATTCCAGGTCTGCCTGGCGGCCTTCCCCAGTTCAACTTTCCGGGTGCACCCGGAAATTGATTTAGAACAGAAGTCAGCAATCCACCATCGCCTCAAGTCTTAGATGATTTGGATTCCTGTGGGGCGCCGGGCTGACAGCATCAGACCGTCGGCCTGCACGCGTTGCTTGAAGGCTGCATTCCGATGGTGAGCTTCAACCTGCCCCCAGCACATAGTGCTGCAGCAGTCGCCCTGCAGCAGTCGCTTGCTCTAGCGACGCGGTCAAGACATGCGGTCAAGACATATCGAAGATTCTGCCGGAATCACAGGTTTTGGTCACCGGCGTTTATGATCCGGCAGCCTTTGCACCACGCTTCATGTCCAACGCACTCTGAATGAACCGAGCTAGACGCCCGACGGTGGGCATCAGCCACACAATCGCGAATGCAGACAAAAAAGCAAGAAACAGGTGCATCCAACTTTCATCAAAGTAGACCAAAACCAGGTTGATCGTCGCGGTGGTAAAAAAAAAGGCCTGACTCTTATGCGTTGCGGACGTGAAAGCTAACAAAAGTGTTTCTAATGGTTCCGTGAGCGGCTGATCCGTGCGAATGGGAAGCGTGGGCGAGTCATTGCTGCCTTGATAAGCATCAAGAGCTTTTCGGAATTTTACTTTCACCGTCAGGAACATGTAGATGACGGACACCAACAGGGGCAGAAGCCCACCTGCCACCATCGCCGCGGTTCCGGATGCATTGATGGCCTCTCGCTGCTCATTGTCTGCAAGCATGAGAAACAAAGAAACACAAGCGACAACAAAAATGGCCTGTGCAAGCAAAACCGTCAGGATTTGGCTATATCTCGCAAGCCACGCCACGCTCCTTGTGCGTCCTGTGTTCGGTGCAGCATCATCTTCTGTCATTTCAGCTTTGTCTCCTAACTGAACACTACATTCAAGGTCCGAGTTCAGCGTTTCAGGTTCCGCTTCCTCACCTTCAGCCCTTGCTTCTAGACCCAAAAATCAGGAACATCATTGGGCTACACTCTCCAACCACGCAGCCTCTCACCATGAGGACCTCAGCTCATTTCGGCTCACACCGAAGTGGAATTCCCGTCCCAGGGCGTATGATTCAGAAGTTTAGTTTTCTTGAAGCAGAATAACAACTCACGCGGCCACGGCTGTTTGGAGGGCAGCATTTTAAATGCCAACTCAATCCCGCCCAAAGTTTCGAGACCCCACTTCTGTTGAGCCAGTTTTACGGCAGCGAGCTATCTCGGAGTACTCGAAGCCTCGCAGCGTCTTTCGTTTACCAGCAGAACACAGCCACGAACTAAAGACGCGGTAGCGACAAACGCTGAGAGCAGCATCCCCGCGAAACAAACTTCGAGGTTGGAGAGATTTTGCGTCGAGATACCGGAGGCCATTTCTGCAGGATTCAAAATTGAATCGACGCCCTTTGCCCACTGCTCACCAGCAACAACAAAGCCCATTGCCGCACAGAGCATTGACCAACCACAAAAAGCAAAGGCTCTTCGCAGGGCGACACGAGCGTGCCCCATTGTTGTCGGATTAGATTGAGGCGGACAGGCGTCCATCAGTTTCACCTTTGGTCACTAATTCCATGCAACGCCCCCACGCATAAAAACAGCATCGCACACACTTGTGGACTTAAGAAGCCTAGGCTGCGGTTTCGCGCAATGTCGCCCAAGTGGAACAAAAAATCCGAAAAAGGAAGTGATTCCGCCCTTATCGGCTAACCACGCCCAGACAACGTTTCAAAAGCAGACCCTTCGCGTACCGTCCGCCTCACCACCCGCCACTGCCAGCATTAATTTTGCACAGGCCGAGCAAGCAGCAGATTACTACCGAACTGAAATGCCAGAAGAGCAAAGGCAAAGTAGCGGAAACTCGCGTCCACCGGCAACAACGTGTCTTCCGAAATACTAAACAGTACTCCAACCACCGGGATCAATCCAATCACGATTGTGATTGCTCCCAACCCGAGACGACGCTTGGGGTCGTCAACACTGAAGGTTCCGGCGATTGGGATTGCCATCCCCAGCCAATAAACTGCAGCCAACACGCCCAACCAGATATCAGCTTGAAAGAACCCAAGAGCCAACGAAAAAACAGAGAGCAACAGACATGGCGCAATCAAGTTGGACGCCCATGTTTGAGAGCGGTTCAACAGATGCTGGCCAAACGGATGAAATCGCAGAAAGGTATTGAACAAAGGGTTCGCAATCCAGGTCAGCACCACAAACATCACATAAAACCCAATGATCGGAAACACAATGGGCTGAAGAACGGGGTACTGATCTGCCACCTGCGACAGAACCTGCACGAGCGCCCATGCACCAAAGATCAACAAGAACGCCGCCTTCCCGTTGATCCGACTGAGTATGACATAAAACTTATGCACCATCCGAAACAGGAAGCTGCGATTATTGAGCGCGGTGATCAATCCCATTCGCGCCATATCATTTTCGGGATCAAGCCGAAGTGCTTCACGAAAAGCAAGTTGCGCTTCCTTGTAGTTCCCTGACTGCAACAGCGTATAGCCATGCGACGCATGAGCGATGGGATCCTGGGGATCCTGTTTGAGCCGGTCTGTCGACGCTTTGACCGCCTCAGAATCACGTCCCAACCTCTCGAGCGTGATGGCCCTTAAACTACTGCAATCTCCGTGTTCGGGATCAATGGCTAAGCCTTGATTCAAGATAGCCAAGGCATCCTCGTACCGCTTGCGTCCAACGAGTGCTCGCGCCAGGAGAGCAAATGCATCCGCATCATACGGATCCAGATTCAGCGAGGTTTGGATCGCTGCTTCTGCCTCATCGAAACGGTTCCGCTGCAGAAAGCACGTTGCCAACGCATAATGGCAAAGTGATTCGCCAGGCGCCACGGCAACCGCGCGTTGAGCGGTGTCAGTCGCTTCCGTCTTCCTCTGGTTGTCGTGAAGGATGCACAACGACAGTAAAGCCAACGAGACACCGTCATTGGGCTCGTCCGCAAGTAAACCTCGCAACTCACGCTCGGCCAACTCATACCGACGGTGCGCCAGCAGCAACTGAGCTTGTTCGTACCTGTTATTCATCGCTTGATCTTGAGGTACTCGAGTATTTCGTCATACAGGCCGCCCTCATTCGCATACAGTGCATGGTTCCTTGCGGCTGAAAACCACTCGCGTGTTGTTGGTCTGACCTGCTTGGCAGCTTTCAAAAGATCTTTCGTATTGATCGGCTTGGGCATCCCCAGTTTGACGGCTTCATGCAATTTTACTTCCACCGCCCTCTCAACCACAGCTTGCAAATCCGCCCCCGAGTAATCAGCCGTTTTGGATGCAATCTTCCGCGTATCCACTTGGTCAGTCGGTTTCCCGTTGAGCTGCAAGTCCAGTATTTCCTGACGCGCCTGCTGGTCCGGTGGCGGCACAAAAATCACCCGATCAAAGCGTCCGGGTCGCCTGAATGCGGTGTCCAAATGCCAAGGCGTATTGGTTGCAGCCAGACACAGAACCCCCTCATTGTCGTGGTCGACACCATCCAATTCGGAAAGGAACTGGTTGATCAAATGCCGCCCAGCTGTTCGCTTCATATCAGCTCGACTCGCCCCCAAGGCGTCCACCTCATCGAAGAACAAGACACAAGGTGTGCTTTCCCTTGCCTTCTGAAAGACCGCACTGAGGTTTTTTTCACTGCTCCCGAGCCACATCGAAAGAACATCACTGATTCCCACCGAGAAAAACGTGGAACTGACCTCACCCGCCGTCGCACGAGCGAGGTGAGTTTTGCCACACCCCGGCGGACCATACAACAGGATTCCCCCCCCTACTTTCTTTCCATAAGCGGCATACATGTCGGCGTGCTGTAACGGATAGATAATCTTGACCCGTATCTCATCCTTGACACCCTCCATGCCGCCTACCGAATCAAAACCTTGTTCAGGCCGTTCGCTCTGCAAGCTTAAAGATTCATCGTCATCTTCCTGATCAACATGATCTGCAAATTCTGGCATTGCATCTCGGAAATCAGGAACACCACCCACGTCCTCGTCACCGAAATTTTCAATCCCCAGCAGGCTTGCAAGGTCGTTGTCGGCGACATCTTCATCGCGTTCCACGGCCTCACGATAAGTAGAGACCGCAGCCCGAATATCCCCGGTACGCTGCAAAAGCCTCGCGTGCATGACCATTGCGCGTGGGTCCGCATCCTTCCCCACCGCCAAAGTTTCAACGATCGCAAGAGCATGAGAATCCTTGCCTTGGCGAAAGTAAATATCAGCCAGCGTCAACTGCAACACAACGCTACCTCGGTGTTGCTGCAATGCAACGCGGGCGGCCTGCTCGGCCTCGTCATAACGCAACAACTTAACCAGAAGTTTGATCAATTGGTGCACTAATGCCTCATTCTCCGGAGACACACTCACTGCAGTGCGGAGCGCTTCAATGGCGGCATCATTGGGATCATTCACTGCTATTGTTCCTCCGCCAAGTTTATCAATTCGTCGGCACTCATTATTCCGTCACGCAGGCTTGGAAGCCAGTTTCACCCACCCGCAAAAGACTTCCACAGGACAATTTCGTGCTGTGTCATCACCGATCATTGCGGTGGCAAGAATCACTCAATGCATTGCCATCCAACAAGACGCAGCAACCGACCACTATTTTTGACCGCTTGCCCCCGTTGCACTGCCCTCTGCTTCAGCTTCCTCTAATTTTCCGTTGTCCACGGCAACGTGTGGGTTACCGGCCTGTAATTCCCCGCCCTGTCCTGCCTCTGCTGGCCCGCCCTTCTCTGCCTGCGCGGCCCGTGGGGCATCAACTTCACGCAACAAGATTCCGTGCAAAGAATTGATGGCCAAATAAGTAAGACCACCTCCAAGAACGAGTAGAGCCAAAGGAATACTCCATCCAGCCCGTGACCGTTCAAAATTTTCAAAGGGATCAGGATTCATCTGCCGGCCCAAGATGCAGGGAAGCTGCGTCGAGAAAGTCATTGAGAAACTGAGTTCAGTTCCAGTTTAGGCGAAAACCGTTTTTCCAACCATCCGCGACTGGACATGCTGAGAGACAAAGCGGCCCGATTCTGCGGACTGAACGATCAGGGTGCACTGCAAATCAACTTCAATTACGCATTCTACGCGGGGAAGACAGTGCATGACTGCCCCTTACATCGATCTCATGCATCTGACGATCGACAAAATCGGAACATTCCGGCTACTCCCACTCGGCACCCCGGCATTCACACTTCCTTTTGCTAAAGCGTAAGCAAGAGTTAACCGGAATCGAAATGCGATCCGCTTCAAAACCGGTCTGAAGACACCGGTTTCCAAATACACCTTCGAGTCATGTCATGCCATCACGGATTCTGCTGATCACTGTTTTCTGCATCACGCTGTGCTTCGCAGCAGTAGCCTCTGCACAGAACGGGCGATTTTTAAGCAACCGCCGCTACAGTCCTTCAACTTTCTATTCCACGCCCGTGGCACGCAATCCACGACTTTCCGCGGAGCAGATGGACCGGATTTATGGGCCCAGCATCTTGGTAACTAAACAGCTGAAACCAACAGAAGCAACGCCGTCGTTTGTGGTCCAACCTCGATAGACAGGCAACTTATTCCGATGCATATCCATGAACAGCACCAACGTGGCTTGGCATACATGTTTCTTAGTGGCCAACCTCACCGCGGCAAAACGGGAATATGCGTTCCGTAAGCGACCAGCAGCGAATGACTAATCGGTAATTTCGTTCACGCCGGCTCTCTGGCAAGCATATCAGGATGGCAGTGGTTCTTTTATGCATCATGCATGCCATCAAAGGGCAAAACTTCAGCAGTGCGGGTTGTATTGAAAAATCCCGATTCGCATCCGGCAATAAGCTGTGCGCGACAACTGTCCTTCATCTTTAAGATAATCTCTGTGGCCATGAAACATCGTATTCTCCCAGGCTTCATGCTTCTCGCTATGATTTGCACCGATGTGGCTGCACAAAACCGCACCCATCGTCGCCGGGGTATTCTTCTTGGTGGACTGGCGGGCGCGGCAATTGGCGTCGCCATTGGAGACAAGGGTAACAACGAAACAGCCGGGGCTCTGATTGGAGCGGCTGCAGGGGCTTTCGCCGGTGGCGCCATCGGGAATCAAAAAGATCAGCGAATTGAACAAGAAATGCGTTTGCGTTCGGGGCTGTATAGCACCGGCACATCAGGGTACACCCACCCCGCGCAGATGCAGAGCCGCACCTACCGCCCAAGACCGACTCTGCAGCATAACATCCAAGCGGAGAGTAACCTGCGATTCCATCAGAGACATTATCCCCCCACTGCGGACGTGCTTCCCGCTTATAACCAACCCTATGTATACCCTCAAGGTCGTCGCTATCTTCCATCGCCAAACGCAAATGCAACTGGCAGCAGTTTCGGCTACCAGCGTCAGGCACCACGCCAAGCGGTCGTCGCCCCTCAGCGACCTGATGGCCCCCTTAGCATTGATGACGTGCTAGGCATGAAACGCAGCGGGGTCAGCCCGTCGCTGGTCGTGCGACAGATAGAAGCACACGGTTTTGGAGGTTACTTGCGTGTTGCTGATATCATCGCACTACACAAAAGTGGCGTTTCTGACGAAGTCATTGAAGCGATGCAAATCCAGTCTCAGCAGCAATTGCGGCAGTCCAGTCCAAGCTTGGTCGCACCGTCCATGCAAGACTCGAAACCAAGCACGGCAACCGAGAATATCTTGCCGCCGCCGCCCGCACCGTCTCGATGAATCACTAAACCTTGATGCCAGTAACCAAACGCGGTGGCAGATGAGCCACTTCATCCAGATAGCTTAGCCGCCAAACGCTGGAATCAAGCTTCAACTTGGTCACCCCTGTATTACTCAGACGATTGACCTGCAGTGATTCAAGACTCTTGCCCAGCAAGCAATCTAACAGTCTGCGTTTAAAGTCTGCGTGGGTCACGACAACAACCCCACGACCCTGGTTGCGGACACACAGAGTCAGGCGTTTTGCAACGTCGCTCGCTCTGCGAGATGCCTCGTCGGGAGATTCACGAGTCCGGCCCCACCACCCCGCTTCTGTGATCGAAGGATCCAGCGTACAGAGCTTGGGGTTCGAGGCAGCCAGCCCGCCAACCTGACTGCGTTTGAGCCCCGGTCCCCCCTCGCTTGCCTGCGGGCCAAACCCACGGAAAATACCCCCTTCTTCAAACAGGTTGGCCCACACATGCACATGATGCCCGGTGCGATCATGAATCGCTCGAGTCGTCTGCACAGCCCGCAAGACGGGACTGGTGACCAGCATGTCAAATTCAAATCTCCGCATCCATTGAGCCAAATAGTGCGTCTGCAGCCTTCCCACAGCAGTTAAAGGCGGATCTTCGACACGGCAGTACGCCGGTCTGGCATTATTCTGGCTCTGAGCATGACGAATCAAGTACAGCAGCATGCTACCCACACTTCCGATCACCCCAACGCTTTGACGTGTTCTTTTGATGTCTGCCAGCCAAATTTTGCCACGTGTCGTGCAACTCACCTCGCCGCAGTTCAGCTGGCATCAACTGCCTTGGAAGTACCGCAACCCTTGCAGCGGCCCGCAAAGATGCCGGAAAACCTCAATCACCGAGCGCGGCGAACAAATCTGGTTCGAACATAATCGATCATCATCCATTCAACGACAACAAGGATCACTGGAACAAGAAACAGAGCACACTGAGCGATCTTTTCGTCATCTGCCCAACTACTACCTCCTGGCTGTTTCAATGCCGAAATCACGGCCAGCACAAGTAACCCATTCAGGTAAAGCAGCAAGCAGGTGAACAACGCTGAACCGATGCCGATGGCACACCCCGCTGCAGCGACTCCCGTTTCATCAGACGGTTGCTTATTCATAGGCTGGCATTCATCGGCAACACTTGGCTAAGAGCGATCGTGACGACCAGCCCAACTAATGAAAGCACCATCAACAGAGGCGTCCAACTCCGCAGCGACTCTCCCTCTGTCAAGCCGCCCATTTTAGTAAACACCCAAAAACCACTGTCATTCATCCAGCTTCCCATGAGCGATCCCGTGCCAACAGCCGTGGCGACGTAAACCATGTTGTACTCTGGCTTGGCGTCTCCAATGATCGCGGACATCATGCCCGCACCAACAATCATCGCAACAGTACTACTACCCTGAGCCACTTTCAAGACAGCTGCAATTCCCCACCCGAGCAACAGCAGTGAAACACCGGACGCCCCCGCATCAGAAAAGTAGTCCTTGATCGTGTTGCTAATGTGCGTGTCCTGCAGCATCGCTCCGAAAGCTCCACCTGCGGCGGTAATCAGAATAATCACTCCACCGCTCATCAGCGATTCTTCGACATCTTCACTGAGGCTTCGCCAGGACAGCGACCTGACGAATTTGAGCGTCAACATTGAGACGATGGCAGCCAACATCAGAGCAAAATTGGCGTTACTCCACAGCGATAAGCTATTGGACCAATTCCGTCGGGAGGTATTCCAGTTGTGTTTTGCGATTAACGCCGGATACGCATCTTCCAGAAGCGAACGGTTCATTCGTCTGCGATCGACCGGCTTCATCCGCAGTTGATTGGCCCCTAACTTTGATTTGGAAACGTCTGAGAGTGGAACACCAAGAAATGCCCGCTCATCGTACAGATCATCATCCAGCAGGACCTGATTCAGAAGCTCCACTTGACGCTCTTTCTCTGCCGGATTCCTGGCAGTTACCAGCAGCTCATCGCGTTCATTCCCGGACAACTGATCACTACCAATAACACGGCCCGCAGGCGTATCTGGATCAGCATCGACAAACATCGTTGCCAACTGCCCAAAATCCTGAATATCTTCAACCATCAACTGCGCCTTGTCTTCGCGATCAGCCAAAGTCATCGCCAACGTTCCAGCTCCGATCAAAACAACGGGCAGCAGCACAGGCAGCAGCGATACCCACAGCGATGGCAACTGCTCTTCAGACAGGGCCTGATGCTTTTCTTCCTTTGCGCCCAGCGGTCGCATCTCTACCGGCATGACACGATCAGCAATGTAGGAATAAGTCAGACCGACAATTGCTGCAGGCACCGCGACCATGGTTCCCACCAGCATCATCATGCCAATATCGACACCGAGAATTGCTGACACAAGCAGTGGCCCCGGGGTCGGGGGAACAAGCGTGTGCGTGATCGCGCCCCCCGTAGCAATGGCCATCAGATATCGTAAATAATTTTTGTTCGTGCGTCGGTACAAACTTCGGGCTAGCGGTACGAGCAGATAAAACACGGTGTCGAAAAAGACAGGAATCGCAAGTACGAATCCACTGAGCATTAAACCGAACGACGCCTTCTTTTCACCAGTGACATGAATCGCACTGCGAACAATCCGATCAGCAGCGCCACTATCCAGCATGCACTTTCCAATGATTGCCGCCATCGCAATGACAATCCCGATTCCACCTGCCGCACCACCAAACCCCTGCACGACGGCGGACATCCTCGAGCCCGCGTCCTCACCATCAACAAGCCCAACTCCGAGACTGACGATCAAAGCAGAAATGATCAGTGCCATGAAGGCATTGAGTTTGAGCCCAATGATCATTCCCAGCACTGACACGATTCCGATCACAAGCAGCAAGACGGGAGCATAAACGTTGGTCGAATCGTCACTGTCACTCTTACTACCACTACCACCGTCAGCGGCTGACATGGTTGGCGACGAGGCATTGCCAACAGGGTCTGACTGGTCATCCGCCACGGTGGACGCTTCTTTCTGCGCCGCATCCGTGGTGACTGGCTGTGATTGCCCGGCGTCAGGTTGCTGAACGGCGACACCCGGAGTCGCATCCGCATTCTGATGCGACGCCCACAAGCTGCAATGGCTCGCTGCAAGCGGCAACAAAGTGAACCCGATAATGAAAAGGAAACGTCGCATCCCGAACCTCAAAAGGTGCTTCAAAGACAACCGAACTGTCGCATCGAGGATGCGGCACCATTTTTCTGGCAGCGCACTTTTTGCGATTCAAAAATTGACTCTCCAACGCAGCAATGTTTGTCGTATTGCCGACTGCGGCGTCGCGATCTTGCAGCAGAGTTTAATCGTTTGGCAGGCCGCTGTGTGCGATGAAAGCCCGCTTTTGAGCTAACAACGCCCCCACCGCGACCAAGCAGCGCAGAACGTCACAAAATGATCCCATGGAGATCGGAACCGCGTGAAATCACGAGCCTTGGAAAAGAAGGGCTCGGAGACAAAAGTGAGATCGATTACGGTAACTCCTTCGGACCCGAAACCGACTAGGTCCGTGCCCCCGCCACCAACCGGCAAATCCCCTGTTCAAATCAAAACAAGGCGTGTCACGCGTCATCAGACTCGCCCAATCGCTGCTTTCGCAAATTGGCGCTCACTTTTTCCAATAACTGCCGATCCGCAGCATTGAGTGATTCGATCCCCTGTTGGTGCAACTGGTTCAAAATCTCGTCGACACGTTGAGCATCAACCGCTTCGCCCTGCTCCACACGGTGCGCGTGGCGAACCCGTCGAACCTCTCGCCAGCGTTGAAACCGCCGCACCAAGGCCTCCCATACGGTTTGCTGATCGTGCCCTTTTTGATCCCCTCTGCCAGCATCAAGCCCCTCCAAAATCTGTAACGTGTCAGACCAACGAGACGACACCCACAACAAGACTGACAGACACATCAGTAAGGGCCACCCGACCCCAGCAATCTCGTTCCCGGTGTTCATCAACCAAATCGCAACCCCTAGCATCCCGAACGCAAAACAATCGATCAACAACCGCAGAACCTTGATCTGCCCCGCCACGCCGAGTTTTGCACCGAAGAAAGAAACACAGGCAGCCAGCATCTGCCGGCCAAGTGTACGAGTCAGCGGGACCATTTGCCCAATGGCCTGCACAAAACAAAGCCAACTTGCCGTCCGCCAAACAGATTCGACTTCGCCTAAGCCAAGACTGGACAGTTCCCAAATCGGATCAGTTGGCACCACGATGATGGGAACCTGAAACCCACCATCAACTAAACGATAAAAACACCCCAGCAACACCAAACTCATCAAAGCCGCCACCCCTGTAACGAAGGCGACTCGCGCGTGCCAACGATGAGCAACCGTCTCGATTCCGAGCACACCGACAGTGAACCCTCGCAACTGATACCCACTTCCCCATGCCACCGCCGCGTAAGCAAGAACTTGCACGATCAACCCTGATAACCACGCAAACGTCGCGAAGACAGCAACCTTGGGTAAATCCGTATTACCAGGCTGACGAGACACGTTGATCACCACCGCGACGAGAACCGCCAACGCGATCAATACGGTGTAGGACAGACTGAATCGAAACCAACGCGACCGCAGAAGCGGAAGAGAAAAACGATCAGCCTCGACCCCGACGAATTGATCACTTCGTGTGCTTTCCGGTGGAGCGTGACCAAGCGGCATGGGCTCAATTAATGACGAATATGAGGTGAAAGAGCGGTGTTCCAATCTTCGATAATACGCACAGTCAGGCCACTGGGTTCAGACCAACCCATGGAACCACAGTGACTGGAACCACAGTGACTGGAACCACAGTGACTGGCTGGGAAACCGAGGCGAAGCCTGTCACTACGCGCACGAAAAGCCGTTATAACGAGAAAAACCCAGGTCCACCCTGGGTTTTTTTACACCACGCCGAGGCAAAATTCCCCGGAAAGCCCCGTGAAACTGACGGGAAACTAGCCAGCAATCCGCAATTGAGGCCTCGCACCATCTGACAGTATCTCACGGAGACGCTCAAATTCTTCTGCATCCGTGAAGTGAATGGTAATCTTGCCTCGACCGCGAGCCGAGCTCTTGATTTCGACCTTGGTGCCGAAAACCATTCGCATTTCCTGCTGCATCGCTTCAATATGCGGAGAAATCTGGCGGCGTTTCTGTCGTGTTGCATTCACAACTTTCTTGCCGGTCTCAGCATCCTCCTCCGATTTCAACAATTCGGAAACGTAGCTCTCGGTTGCCCGCACACTCCAGCGTTCCTCAATGATTTTCGCCGCAGTTCGCACCTGAATCGGCTCATCACCGATAGGCAGCAAAGCCCTTGCATGTCCGGCACTCAACTCCCCGGCGGCGAGTAAGTCCAGAATCTGCTGAGGCAACTCCAGCAATCGCATCAAATTGGCAATCGTGCTGCGATCGATACTGAGGCGTCTGGCAAGATCATCTTGCTTGCATTTATGTTCTTGAATGTAGCGACGAAAAGACATCGCCTTCTCAATCGGGTTGAGGTCTTTTCGCTGCAGATTTTCGATGATCGCCAATTCAGCAACCAGCCGATCATCAGCCACACGAACTTCAGCTCGGATATTTCGAAGCCCCGCATGGATCGTTGCCCGTAGTCGCCTTTCGCCACTAATGAGCTGATAACGACCATCAACAACACGCACCAAAATTGGTTGCAACTGCTGATGATTCTTAATACTTTCCGCAAGCGACGCGATTTCATCATGATTGAATTCGCGACGAGGCTGGAACGGATTATTTTCAATCGCATCGACAGCGAGCTCCAGGGTCTCCACCCCGCTGCCCGACTCACCTTCGATTGGGTTTCCTTCCTCATCCAGCGGCGTCCCAAGCAACGCGGCCAGTCCCTTGCCTAAACGCCGATCTTTTGTTGTTGCAGTACTAGTCACGCTGAAGCACCTCCATGCACAGTTGGGTATATGCGAACGCTCCGCGTGAGCGGGGCGCGTATCCAAACACAGGTTGGCCATGACTCGGAGCTTCGCTTAGCGAAACATCACGAGGCACAACGCTATCAAATACGATGTCGCCGAAGAAGTCTCTTACTTCCTCGTCAACTTCGCGTGTAAGTTCCAAGGCAGGATCGTACATCGTCAATAGGATCCCGCCAAAGGTGAGCCGACCATCCGTAGCAATGATCACGCGTTTAATGGTCTGGATCAGTTGAGTCAGACCCTCCATTGCGAAATACTCGCACTGGATCGGCATCAAAACCTCAGTACTAGCTGCCAAGGCCGTTTGCGTTAGATCCCCAACGCTTGGCGGGCAGTCAATCAAAATGAATTCGTAGTCTTGCATCGCATCATCTAAATGACGACGCACACGACCGGATTCCCGATCGCCGCCTTCTGCCAACTTATCAATATCGTGGAAGGTTCGACTTCCGGGGACCATTGAGAGCCCATCCCAATCAGTCTCCGCAATGCTAGCGTTCAGTGGTTCATCATTTACCAAGGCATGCCCCTCATTGGGCTGTAGTCCCAGTGATGTCGTGGCATTGCATTGGGGATCCATGGCCAGGAGCAGCGTACGCTGACCAGACAGGGCGAGGGCAGCAGAGAGATTCACGGCGGTGGTAGTCTTACCCACGCCTCCCTTCTGGTTAACCACGCAAAGGATCCTTCCCACGAGGACTGCTCTCGTAAGTGAAAGCGAACAAACACCGACTCACCGCAAGTCGTTCCATGGCGGGAAACTAGGAGAATTCTGGTTGGTGAAACAAGACTGGTTTCACAAGAAACTGACCTTGACACCAAGAATCTCCGTAAAAACGAGGTTCTCGCAGAAAACACGCCCTGCGTGCACCGGCAAAAACTCTTCGGATACCTCGCAAAGCACCCCAGCAGAGGTGGGGAACGTCTCAGCGGTAATGCCAAGATACAAACCCCCGGGGAAGCGAGACGTAGCGTACCCCGCAAAGGGCGACAGCCAGCAGGGGCAACCAAGCACTGATGCAACACGGTGGCGATCCGGCTGCTCTCACTTACCTAGGCCCCGGAGGATCCGAGGTGCACGAGGACGTCGAACCTATCTCGCAGCCCGTTATTCCGAACCTGGTATCCCAAACCCAGTGCCGCCTGCGGGCCACAATTCGCGTTATCGCAAAGTCGATCCACAGGCAGAAAGTATTGTGTAGCACACTAGGCAAGCGGCAGCGCAGTTCAGGCAAGCGGATTGAAGGTGAGTCCGCTGAGCAGCTTGGGGTAGAAATAGGTGCTTTTGGCTGGCATGCGTTCTTTCAGCAAGCTGATCGCTTCAACATGCTCGAGTTTGGCAGGCATGACCAGGGCAGCCAGCGTATACGGCTCGTCGCTATCACTTTCAGCTTGACTTCCCTCACCTCGCAGCCCGTCCAACACTTCACTCACTTCATGGACGTAAGTCGGCTTGGGATGTCCTTGGCA
>JBPCVE010000480.1:0-2991 GCA_051010795.1 Rubripirellula sp. | reverse complement strand
CTGACCCAAATAAATTCGCTCCCTCCAGAACATCGTCGGTTTGGGGAATTATTTCTCGCCACGCGCTCCGCTGGGATTGTTTCGCTGATACCGCGATCAATCGCCGTTTAGGTGCTTCATGATCGGTCATGAAAAACAACAGATCCCCATCGGATGCGATCCACTCATATTCGGCATCAAATCCAGTGATCAACGGTTTCACATCGGAATCTGACTGTTGCAAATCCTTGATGAAGATCTGTGACTTTGGTTCGCTGCCTTTCCAATTCTGAATGATCAGATATCGTCCATCGTCGGTCACAGCAGGCGAAAAGCCCCATTTTGGATGATCTGGTCGTTCTAAAATCAGCTGATCTTTGCTTTGTGGATCGCCGATCCTGTGAAAATACATCCGCTGGTTTTCGTTGGTCCCTGTTAGTTCTTGCCCTTCCTGTGGTTCTGAATATCTTCCGTAGAAGAAACCACTTCCATCAGGCATCCAAGCGATGCTACTGAACTTGACCCACTGAACCAAGTCTTCGAGGTCGTTCCCAGACGCGACATCACGAACCTTCCAAGTCCGCCAATCACTGCCGCCATCGGCCAATCCATAAGCAAGTAATTTTCCGTCTTTGCTCGCTACTGCACCCGCTAAAGCAACCGTGCCATCCTCGCTCAACGTGTTAGGGTTCAACAGAACCTGCCGTGGAGCTTCCAGAGAGGTGGCTTTGTAATACACACTCTGGTTCTGGAGCCCATCATTGTGGGTATAAAAGTAGGTTTCGCCGCGGTGGCTGGGCATCCCAAATCGCTCGTAGTTCCACAACTTTGTGAGTCGTTGTTGCATGGTCTTTCGCGCGGGAATTGATTGCAAATACCGTTGCGTGATTTTGTTTTCAGCGGCTATCCACTCCGCTGTCTGTTCACTTTCGGTGTCTTCCAACCAACGATACGGATCGGCCACTTTCCTGCCGTGATAATCATCGATGACATCGACCGGCTTGGTTTCTGGATACTTCATTTTGCTAGTGCCGGCATCTTTGGAAATCTCCTGAGCGTGTAAAGCTCCAGAAGTCAGGTTGAAAATAACGAAAAGTGACACCAAGCAACGGAAACGGTGTAAATTCACTCGGAAGATCCTTGTCATAAAAGCTCGAAATCTTGGATGCGATGTTCATCACCGCATGCCCCACAAGATAACCGAGTTGGGGAGAGATGAACGCGTTGTTTGGGGCACAAAATATCTATTCGTGGGTAATCACCTACTCGCCTTGGTTACCGCGATCCAAGGTCAATCAACAACCCATGTTGCTGATCGCGGTGGCCACGATTGCTGGGGTACTGCTGGATTCCTGCGGCTCACCGGTTCATTCGCCCACGATTCGCAACGTTACTGCTTACGGCTGGTTGATAGCGGTTTCGATCTGTCTGATGCTACTCATCCGAGCACGGCCCTCTTTCCGTCGGCTCGTCGCGATACTGGTGTTTGTTCCATTTGGTGGTTACCTGCATAACAGCCAAAGCAATCTGCATCACAACCGCACCATCTTGCGATATTTGCGTTTGACTGAGCAGCCCACAATCATCCACGGAATCGTCGACTGCCCACCGACGCTGCGTAATCGACAAGCGGGACACAATGCTGCCGGGCAACATCGCTCACCGTGGCAAACTCAAATCGAGGTTGAAATCACCGAACTAAGAGTGGGACAGGAATTCAAGCGTGCCACTGGTCGAGTTCTGGTGACCATCGAAGGTCGGTATCAGGATTTATTACCGGGTGACGTAATTGAGGCCTACGGCAACCTGTGTCGGTTCCGTCCACCTAGCAACCCCGGACAACGGGACCTGCGGCCTGGCTACCGCTATCGTGATTTGCAGGCGAGGTTCAAAGTCGGAGATCCCAGCCAAATCATCACCTTGCCAGAAACAACAAGCAAGCAAAGGGTGATTCATCGCTGGCTTGCCAAATTCAATGCCTTGGGACGTGATGAATTATTGCAACACACTTCCGACTCAGCAGGCCCGCTTGCAGTAGCAATGGTGCTGGGACAACGCGACTACATCGACCATGCCACAAGTGATTTGTTGCTGGTAACTGGCACAGCCCATCTTTTATCTGTCAGTGGCATGCACTTAGCAATCCTGGTCATTTTGGCCAACTTTCTTGCGATGCTGTTACGATTGCCTGTGAGAACGAAGATCGTTTGCATCCTTCTGTTTTGTCTATTTTACACATTTCTTACCGGAGCCAGGCCACCCGTCATTCGCGCCGCTGTTCTTGTCGGAGTCTTATTGGTGTCCGTTTGGCTGCGACGCATGAGTCAACCGATCAATACTTTGTCGGTCGCCGCATTGATTTTAGTTCTGCTCAACCCCGGTAATGTATTGAACGTCGGTGTTCAACTCTCGTTTCTGGCAGTAACAACGCTGGTACTGTGTGCGCACAAGGCAGCCTTGGAGCCTACGTCCGCTGCACATGGCGATCAAAATAAACTCTTGGATGAACTGATCGATACCGGCAGGAGTCGCTTGTTGGTATTGGCAGAAAAGTTGATCAGAAAAATCTGGCAACTGTTGTGGTTCAGTTGCTGTGTCACCAGCATCTGCATGCCATTGGTCTGGCATCAATTTCACGTTGTTTCACCGATCAGTGTGGTCGTGAATCTGTTATTGGCACCATGCCTGATGGTGGCTTTGGGGTCAGGTGTATTAGTCATCGTCACGGGTATGTTCCATGACTCGCTTGCGATCATCCCTGGTTGGGTTTGCAGTCGAACACTCGAATGGATGCAGTGGATCATGTCGGTGGCCGCGGACGTACCATTCGGGCACGCGTGGTTGCCTGCACCACCGGTTTATTGGGTTATCATCTTTTACGTCATACTGACAGTAACTTTTATCTTTCCATGTCATGGCAGATGGCTTCGCTGTAGCCGATGTATCTGGGTTGGCATCTGGCTGATCGTGGCCTATGGATTGGCCATCGGTGGGCGGAGACCGCCTGAAGAC
>JBPCVE010000479.1:0-4009 GCA_051010795.1 Rubripirellula sp. | reverse complement strand
CGAATCATTCCGGGTTAAAAGAAGGCATACCCAGCATGCCAAATATTATGAGGAAGCTGGGATACAAGACTGGTCTTGTGGGAAAAGAAGGAGTGCACAAGGCACCGACTCGTCCTACCGATTTGTTCACGTGGGATGTGAGGATACCACACACCAAAGTCACCATTGGCGGGGCGGAGTACAGTGAAAAATCGGCCAAAAAACATCGAGTGATGGACTATAAGAAGATCGGGAACTTCATGTCCGAGACCCAAGAGCCTTTCTGCTTGTTCGTGGCATCGTCGCTTCCACACAGTCCTGAGTTGACCAGGATCGAAAACGGTTTGACTGGATATGAAGCCAGTAACTGGACGACCGATCGACAGCTTGGCAAGTGCATTGAATTGCTCAAGAAAGCAGACAAAAAAGAAAACACCGTCATTGTTTTCGTAAGCGATAGCGGTTCGAACACTCCCCGCTCGAAATACACGTTGTTTGAACCTGGTGTCAACGTGCCAATGATCATTCATTGGCCGGGGCATGTTCAAGCCAATAGCGTGAGTCATGCATTGGTTGACTTTACCGATGTCATGCCAACTTTGATTGAGCTTGGCGGTGGAATCAGCCATCGTGACATGGATGGCAAAAGCTTGCTTCCTTTGGATGAAAGGCGAAGACATTGCAGTGCGTAAAGACCTTTTTCTGAGTTTTACATGCCTGGGTGTTAAAGGCGTAAAGCAGCCCTATCCCATCCGGTCAGTTGTCAGTGAAAAGTACAAGTTGATCCATTACCTGAATCCAAACATTTTGCCACCTAAAGGCAGTGTTAAAACTAAAAGTCCAGAGTATCTGCTTTTTGATCTCGAAAACGATCCTGGGGAATTGAATAACTTGGCGGCAGACGAACATCACCAATCGGTGATGAAAGACATGCTGGCACGCTTGAATCGATGGAAAGCAGAGGTGGGCGACAGGGGCATGGAAACTGAACTGGAAGCAATCAAAATGTTTCCAGGAAAAATTGACTATCAAGAATGAACTTGCCGGATAATCACCGTTTTTCCAGTCAAGTCACAGGAAACCTCACAAGTCATTGGAACAGGGAGCCGGGCTTGGTTTGGGGCTTGGTTTGGTGGTTCAGAGCGATGATGACTAGCCCAAGGGCTGGCCATGGGGTGATGGGTATCTAAGTTACCGATACTTTTCGTTCTGCAATATATTTGAGACGCAAGCAATCTGGCTATGTCAGACAAAAAAACTTTACACCCGAAGAAGTGCGCAACGCAGCTGGCCGGAGAAGTCAGTTCACTGTTCGCGGTATGTTTTCATTGACGGCTGCGTTTGCTTTGTGGTTTTGCTGAGAGTGGTAGAGGAATGAAAAATCCTTGAAGCATTGTGTTTTCAGAGTCTGGCCTCGTTACGCGGAATCGACATTCTGGGCAACATGTCTCTGCTTGTATGTTTCGCGTAAGCCTCATGTAGCCGTGCGTTTACATCCTATTCGTCGGATTCGGTCTGGCATTCTAGCGAACTGGACTTCTACGAACTTTCTTCGAGTTTTTTTGATTCTGGCCCATCTTTTTTCGGACCTTTCCAGCGCCAGATGTTGGCGAGAATCCATCCGCGGTGCTTCAAAAGTTTTCGAAGCGGATAGGGGAAGAACAAAGGCGACATTCGGATATTCTACTTTGTGTAGAAGTAGAATTTAGTCCCTTGGTTTCCAGTCGGGTTCGTCAGGTGGCAACGACTTATTGCCTCAGAGAGCAGCGATCGATTTTTCCAATAGCTTCTTTGATGCTTTGACGCCTTCAATTGGCTTCAGTTTGCTGCCTTCCCATTCGATTGAAATGATCCCGCGGTAGTTCGCTGCTGCGATGATCTTCATCAGCCGTTCGTAGTCAAAGTCCGGTTGATTTCCCTTGTCGTCAAAACTGTGCATTTTTGCTGAGATGGTGACCGTGTAGGGCATCATCACTTCGGTGCCATTATACACGTTGTTCTTCTGTTTGCCGAAGTCGGGCATCAGACGGCAGTTGTCATGTTTCAGCTCCTTCATGACGCTGGCGAGAAACGCGCCTTTTGAACTCAGTTCTGATGCGCCTGGTTCAATCGCGATCATGACGCCTTTCTTCGCAGCGGCATCTGCAAGCGGTTTCAATGCCTTAACACATGGAGCGACTCCTGCCGTTGCATCCTTGCCGGGGGCTTTCAGGAAGACTCGCAGGAATTCCGCTCCGAGAATTTGAGCCCGCTCTATCGAAGGGATGATCGTCTGCAAACTCTGTTCGCGTTTACTTGGGTTGGCGTCGAGCGCTCCGGTCATCAACAGGAAAATCTCAGTGCCGGCTTTCTCGCTTCGACCTCTGAGTTGTTCAAGATACTTCAGGTCGCCCTGTTTCCCGTTGAGACCGCCTTCCCATAGATCAATGTGATCGATGCCGAAGTTCTCCATCGTAAAAGCGGGATAATCGAGCGGATCAAGTGACTTGTCTCGGATCAAAGCCCGCAATGAATACTGCGACAGACCGATTGTGTAGGGCGACTTTTCGTCGTGTGCCGAGGCAGGTCGAGCGCCGATGCCAGTGGTTGCAGCGAACGCAACAGCTCCCGTTGTCTGAAGAAAATCGCGACGTGATTGCAACATAGGAAAAGCTCCATGGGATGGATGATTGAGTCAAGATGATGGCAACGATTGACCATCATATCGGCGTAGCGTTCTACTTCAAAATCCCGAATGAAAGATCATTCCGCCGCAAATGCAGAAATACAGGCTTGCCCGAATGTGCTTTCACCGTATCGCGAAGCTATCTCGCTGTCTTCCTTGCTGATCGCGATACCATCCAGGCCCCGCCTGCTCATCGCCGGTCGCCAGTTCATCGCCGAGGAGCCAGCAAATTGCTGGGATCTGGCAGGGGAAAATGGCAAAGGCCACCGAGGTGGAAACGCGGGGCAAGCCTCTTTTTACTGTAAACTGTCAACGTCTCGTTTTCCCTACGGGATGGAAACCGATGCCCCACCGACTTTTCAGACATGGCCCCTGATTTCGTAGAACTCGGATAACAAACGCATCCGGAACTTTGTCACTGGGACGCCAAATGCTGATCTGAAACATTAGCCAAGAGAGATTTAGGATGCCAATCATCTTACCGCCGACGGCTCGTCGTCAATTCATCAAGGGCACACTCGTGCTTGGTGCCGGTGCTTTGGTGACATCTCGCGCGTTGGCCACCGCGGATAGTGAAGGTGCTACTTTGGACCACAACCGGGTCGCTTTGCTCGCGGATACGCACATCAGTGCCGATCCGAATCGCGTCTACCCCGGGACGAAGTGGCCTGGTTCGCCGGTCAAGGAGGGCGAGCATGAAAACGTGCATATAGCAAAAAGCCTTGAAGCGGCTGTTAGCAGCGTAATCGCGCTCAATCCTCGGCCGGCTCATCTGGTCATCAACGGCGACTGTGCGTTCGGCAGAGGTGAAGAAGCCGAGTACAGACAGTTTCTAAGGCTTGTGGAACCGATTCGTGCCGCGGGTATGACCGTTCACGTCACGATCGGCAATCACGACAATCGGGAGAACCTGTGGAAATTGCTTCCGTTTCTGAAGAAAGAGCAGATGGGAATTCAGGCGGATGTGCTTGAGCTGCCGAACGCGAATCTCGTGATGTTGGATTCAGGAAAGAAGGGGATCCTGGGAGACAAGCAGTTGGGCTGGCTCGCCAGACAACTCGACGAACGGGCGGATAAGCCAGCCCTTGTTTTTAGTCACTTCAACCCGTATCCCAATCGAGGCGTGCGTCCCATCAAGGGCATGCGTGATGGGGCAGCTCTGTTGAAACTACTCGCAGAACGAAAGCATGCCAGAGCCTATTTCTATGGCCACACGCACGAGTGGCAGCATGATCGACAGGACCATCTTCATCTCATCAACCAACCGGCAGTCAGCTACTACTTCGGAAAAGGCCATGCGCATGGCTGGGTCGATATGACGCTCACTGAAACGTCCGCTGACCTGGAGTTACACTGCATCAACCG
>JBPCVE010000478.1:0-7171 GCA_051010795.1 Rubripirellula sp. | reverse complement strand
CCCTCACTCTGCATGGATCGCGCGGTCGCAATCTTCTTTGGCTTCATGTTCATCAATGCGACTGTTGTTTTTGGCCCGACCGCCTACCAATACCTTGCGGCACCTGCTTTGATTCTCCTGATTCATGCTTGGCGTGTACCAAAGTGCTGCCCGTGAAGCGACCACATCTTCGTCAATGATGCGAAATACCGTTAAGCTTACCGCGTTGCGGCCTGCGTTCCCGCTACAATGGAAGCTGACCACGTAGAAGCTCAGATACAATCCTGCCCCGACGGTAGCCATGCCCACCATTCCCCACAGCCCACCCAGACGTTGTACGAACTCGTTGCTTCGGCTGTTATCGATGCTGTCGTTCGTTTTATGTTCATCATCATTAGTTGCTTCAGACAACGAAACGACTGAACAACCCACGTTACAGTGGACCTTCAAATCTGCACGCCCAGAAATAACACCTGCGCACCAGCAGATCCAACCAACGAAAACGACTCCCGCCTTCTTTGAAATTTCGTCTGATCATCGCGAAGGCTTGGCAGGGTACTGGTGCGCTCGCTACCCAGTTACAGGTAATACGCACATCGAATTTACCGTACGAAGAAGAGTTGAAAATTTACAACTAAAAAGACGTGCCGCCGTTGTACGTATTTTATGGTTCGACGAGCAAGATCGCCCGGTGAAACGGGCCGAACCCACCTACAGCTCTTATCGGTCTGGCGAACGGCCACGGGCTGAACCCGAGTTTCCTCCAGTGATCGAGTCAACACAACAGGATGATCTATTTTCGGCTGTCTACGCGGTGCCCCCCACAGCAAGCCAGGCACAAATCGAATTGCACTTTCGGTGGGGCAATCCACATTCAATCGTACGCTGGGAACATCCGAGTCTGAAAAGTGTCCCATCCCCTGAAGCTCGCAAGGTAAAACTGGCAACCGCGCATCTGCAGCCCCGCGATGGCGTGACCGCCTTGGAAAAGTGCCAACAATTCGCGCCGTTGATCTCACGAGCAGCAAAGCAAGGCGTTGATCTCATTGTGCTACCTGAAACACTGACTTACTACAGCAGCAAAGGAACCTATGCCGATGCAGCCGAGCCCATCCCCGGCCCGTCAACGGAATACTTTGGCAAACTTGCAAACCAGCACGACATCCACATCGTTGCCGGCTTGATCGAACGTGAGGGGCACCTTGTTTATAACGTCGCCGTACTTCTTGGCCCCGACGGCAAGCTGATCGGCAAATACCGGAAGGTGACTTTGCCTCGTGGTGAAATTGAAGGCGGGATCACGCCGGGGAGTTCCTACCCCGTGTTCGAGACGCGGCTTGGAAAAATAGGGATGATGATTTGCTATGACGGTTTTTTCCCGGAGGTAGCCAGAGAATTAAGTAACCGCGGAGCCGAGATCATTGCCTGGCCTGTGTGGGGCTGCAACCCGCTGTTAGCCGCAGCGCGTGCCTGTGAAAATCACGCTTATATCGTGAGCAGCACCTACACCGACCACCGTCAGCAATGGATGACTTCATCCATCTTTGGCCACGATGGCACAAGTCTAGCCACAGCCAAAGAATGGGGCACGCTGGCGATCGCCGAGGTCGATTTGGCATCACCAATGTACTGGCACAGTCTGGGGGATTTCAGAGCTCAAATCGCACCGCATCGACCACAGCTCAAACCTCAACCATGATCAGGCCTTGAGATGGGAAACCTGTGTCCGGCTTAAGACGCTGGCAATCTGACATTAGCCTCACCCAGCGGCACCTGCCCCGACCAATGCGACCAATGCGACCAACGCTTCATGTGCATGATGAAGTTGCCACCGAAACTAAACTGTTTTGGGCAGTAACAGCAATCAGCCAAAGTCTTGCAGTCAAACGGTTGCGCTGCAATGGAACCTGTCTATCCTCCCGTCAAAAAGCGACCCTGTAGCCCGTCGGTCCTCAGTCATCAGCCTGGCGCCTCTGCACTAAGCTCAATGAATCGATCAACGTCAGCGAAAAATGCACCTTGGGGCTCCAGGGGAATTCCTGACGCCATGCTCAATCCGCTGTACAATCCGCTGTACAATCGTGAGCGGTGACAGCATGGCAGAGAGCACAGCTGATGCAGTGGAAAATCGAGGGTAAAATAAAGCACACTCCCTCATCCGCGTTGGCAGAAAACGCTCAGCGAGGCACTGCTGTCTCCCACCGCCAACAGCAGCGTAGCAAACCCTCGTTTCGCCCCACGATACTGTCCCCCCACCTTTGGCCTTTCATGCTCCTCGTCTCCCCTCAAAGCCCAGTGTCAATTACAAGATTACAAGGTCAAGCACTTCTCCGTGCATTGATGCTGACGCTAGCCCCCCTGTGTGTGCTTCACGGAGACTCGTTAAAGGCAGAGCCCGTAGCTGAAATCAGGATCGCAAAATTCGATGTTGATGCGACACCTCCGGTCGGCACCATGATGGCTTACGATCGGGTCATTCGCATTGATGAATTGGGCCTGCGATGCCGCGGGCTTGTGATCATGGGTAGCGATGAACCCATCGTGCTATGTGCAGTGGATTGGATTGGGATTGGCAATGCATCCCATGACGCCTTCCGCGACCGCATAGCAAAAGCTGCAGGAACCATCCGTGATCGGGTTGCCGTCCACACACTGCACCAGCATGACGCCCCCCGTAGCGATTTCTCTGCCGAGCGTCTGTTGCATCAAGTTGGCGTCACCGATGTTGGTCTGCATGAAGGCGTTTTCACCCGGGAAGTGCTCGATCGTCTGGAGCAAGCCATTACATCGGCCATTCAAAATCCGACTCCAGTCACCCATGTGGGATACGGGGCTGCGAAGGTTGAGAAAGTTGCTTCCAACCGGCGAATCCTTGGTGCTGATGGCAAGGTCAGTGCAACACGCTACACAACGTGCCGCGATCCGAAATTGCGAGCCGCACCCGAAGGTGTGATTGATCCGGAACTGAGTGCCATCACCTTCTGGAACCAAAAAGAGCTGGTAAGTGTCATGACTTACTATGCGTGCCACCCGCAAAGTTACTATCGCACCGGTATTCCCAGCCCTGACTTTCCTGGAATCGCACGTTTCATGCGAGGCCAGGACGTTCCCAACGTGCTTCACCTGCACTTCAACGGCGCCGGGGGTAATATTGGCGCGGGCAAATACAACGATGGCAATAAAGAGAACCGGCTAACGCTTGCGGAACGCGTCGCTGAGGGCATGAAGCAGGCAACCAATTCAGCTACTAAGGTGAAACTCACAGCCCGTGACGTGGGATGGTCGGTTGCGCCAGTGGGATTACCGCCGGCTAAGCATTTGAAGCGAGCCGAATTGGAAGCGAGCCTCGCCAAGTGGAAACCAAACGACTATTGGGGGAGTGCGGACGAGCTTGCATGGCTGAATCGTTGTGAAAGTGGACACAAGATCGACCTCAGTTGCTTACGCCTCGGGGACATTCGCATTGTGCACATGCCGGGGGAACTGTTTGTCGAATATCAGCTCGCAGCGAAGCAAATGCGTCCTGACCTTCACGTAGCGATGGCGGCCTACGGCGATTACGGCCCTGGGTACATCGGCACAGAGATCGGCTACAGCCAAGGCGGATACGAAACCAGCCCTCGCGCATCAAAAGTTGACAAGAGCGTTGAAACAGTACTGATGGATGGCATGCGTAGCTTGCTGCTTACAAAGGACGAAAAATGAACAAACATGATCTAATCAATGCACGCATGCGAATCACCCAACTTTTATGCATCGTCCGTTTATACATCGTCCGTTTATACATCGTCCGTTTCGTTATTCTATGGTTCGCCGTGCTCGGCGGTCTTGTTCTGAGCAATCTCGTCTCCTGTGGGATCACGGCCGCAGAGGAGGATTTTTCAGATGAGCTTCCGAGAATTCCTGCCAGCAGCCCGGAAACTGCCCTGAAAAACTTTACGGTTGCCGATGGTTTCGAAATTCAGCCGGTCGCGAGCGAGCCACTCGTCGCCAGCCCCGTTGCAATCGAATGGGATGCTGAGGGACGCTTGTATGTATGTGAGATGCGTGGCTACAGTGAGGACCGTGACGCTGGCTTGTCACGCATCCGACGGCTCGAAGACACCGATCAAGACGGAGTGTTTGATACCAGTGTGATCTACGCAGACGGCCTGCTATGGCCCACCGCCCTCTTTCCCTACAAAGGTGGTCTGTTTGTGGGTGATGCGCCAAACCTCTACTACTTTCGTGATGAAGATCAGGATGGAAAAGCCGAAACGAAGAAGGTTGTCCTGACTGGATTCGGCACATCCAACGTACAAGGCCTGATGAATTCGTTCCGCTGGGGGCTGGACAATCGAATCCACATCGCGTGTAGCTCAGCAGCCGGTAAGGTGGGCAGGCCCGGCAGTGACCAACGAATCGAGGTGCGTGGACGCGATCTTGCCTTCAATCCAGACACTTTCGAGATCGAGCTCACCAGTGGTGGCGGTCAGCACGGAATGGTGTTCGACGACTGGGGGCGGAAGTTTGTCTCCTCCAACAGCAACCATATCCAGCAGGTGATGTACGAAGATCACTACCTGAAACGTAATCCCTACCTAAAAGCTCCCCCGGCAAGAATCTCAATCGCGGCGGATGGCCCCCAAGCAGAGGTGTATAGAACGAGCCCCGTTGAGCCGTGGCGCATCGTCCGCACCCGCTTACGAGTGGGTGGAGTTGTCCCAGGTCCGGTTGAAGGTGGTGGTCGAGCTGCAGGATATTTCACGGGCGCCACCGGAGTCACCATTTATCGCGGTGATGCATGGCCCACCCAATGGAAAGGTTTAGCAATCATTGGAGACGTGGGAAGCAATCTGGTGCACCGAAAAAAGATCGATTCGGGCAGCGTGCCATTCGTGGCGCACCGCATCGATGAACAGTCGGAATTCGTTAACTCAAGTGATATTTGGTTTCGCCCGGCCCAATTTGCCAACGCCCCCGATGGAACCATCTACATCATTGACGTGTGCCGCGAGGTGATCGAACACCCCAAAAGCCTACCTCCGATGATTAAGAAGCATTTGGATTTGACGGCGGGACGTGATCGTGGCCGCATTTATCGTATCGCACCCAGAAATTACCAATACCGTCCAACTCTCAATCTACATGGTGCGGACACAACCCAACTGGTCGACCTGTTGGATCACCCCAACGCGTGGCACCGAGAAACAGCAGCACGCCTGCTGTATGAGAGACAAGCTCCCGAAACAGCCACGAAAATCAAGGCTAAACTGAAAGCTAACCCGAACGCTTTGGGGCAACTGCACTTGCTTTACGCGTTGTCCGGGCAAGGCCAACTATCAGCACAAGCCATCATTGACGCGTTACAACATCAACACCCACAGGTAAGACGCCATGCCCTGAAACTGGGTGAACGATTCGCGTCAAACCCGAAGCGAGTTGCCAACGCCAAGCTGCAACAACAGTTATTAGCTTTAGCAGATGATCCGTCGCTCGAAGTACGGATCCAGCTGGCTTTTTCTTCGGCCGCCTTACCAGCCAACCTGAAAATCCCATTACTCCAACGGGTGATTACCAGCGGGCCCGGTGACCGTTGGCTCGAGACTGCTGTCCTGAGTTCACTCAGTGATGGCAGCGGAAAGTTATTTGAACAGCTTGTTCAAAACAAATCTTTTCGATCTGAAGCAGCGGCGGGATTTCTAGCGACCCTCGCGATGCAAATCGGACAACAAAATCGGCCATCCGACATCGATCTCGCGATCGAACAGGTCTCGGCATTACCAGCCTCCAGTGCATCGTTCACCCTGCCAGTCATCGGCTCACTCACGGCCTTACGAACACGTAAAAACCACTATCTGCAGCAGCTATCTGAACAAGGACGCTTGTCCAAACTGGACAAACTCAAAGCAACACTCGTTCGTGCTGCTGGGTTAGCCGCAGAAGATCCGCAACTGGCTGTAGCAGATCGAATTGCTGCTACGAAATCAATGCGTTTCGGCAATCTTGACCGCGTCTCGACGCCGCTGACATCACTAATCAGTAATCGGCAACCTCATCTCGTTTCCCAGGCTGCCATCGAAACACTGGGAACATTCAGCTCACCCACCATTGCCGAACCGTTACTTTCAGCATGGGGTGAACTGAGTCCGAAACTCAGAGCAACAGCGACCGAAGTCCTTTTTGCACGTAGCGATCGTTTGACCCAGCTTTTCGACGCCGTTGACTCAGACAAAATCTCACTTGCTGATATCGGAACGCCGCGACTTCAGATCGCCGCAAAATCACGCGACACCAAGATCAGATCACGCGCCGCAAAGTACTTGGTTAACATGGGCTCGAGTGATCGCTCTAAGATCCTAACGAAATACCAAGCGGCTCTCTCCTTGGATGCTGACGCCGCTCGAGGTCGCAAACTATTCACCCAGCACTGCGCCGTCTGCCACAAAATGAACGGGATTGGCCATGAAATCGGGCCGAATCTGGCAAGCATACGATCCCGCGGTGCAGAGACAATCCTGGTCAATGTGATCGACCCGAATCGCGAAGTGAATCCGCAGTACCTGAACTACGTCCTGCTGACCCAGAACGGCCGTGCCATGACTGGCATGGTCGCGGCTGAAACAGCAAGCAGCGTTACTCTGCGTCGAGCTGAGTCGGCATCAGACACGGTCCTTCGAGTCGATATCGAAGAGCTTAAGAGTACGGGGCTGTCCATCATGCCCGAGGGAATGGAAAAGTCCATCACCGTGCAGGACATGGCCGATATCATCTCATTCCTAATGCAACCGTAACGATCGCGGTTGCTGAACGACACCAGTGGTGGGCGAGCAGGCAATGAATGCAGCCCAGCCTGGCAGCCAAGCAACACAAGCTGCGGCGGCCCTTCGCGTGGCCAACCAGCTCGCTGTCACCAGAGGCTAAGCTGATAACACCTCCAGAGAGAGAGCAACCAGCAAGATCCTTGCTGAGCCAACATGGTAGGCCAGCGTTCGCTCCGTCAACTCGCCGTCTCAAGATACCAAAACCGCCCGCACCGCCGCTGCTGCGGGCATGCTGGTCTGGCACATCTCACTCAAGACGAAGTTCACCCGAGCTGATTGAAACAAGCCCACGAGGACGATCTCAAGAAGTGGAGGTAGCCGGGCTGCCCGGCGCTGGGTTACCGGGTGCGGCTGGTGCTGGGTTACCGGGTGCAGCTGGAGCTGGGTTA
>JBPCVE010000477.1:0-18204 GCA_051010795.1 Rubripirellula sp. | reverse complement strand
TGATGCCGGTGCAACTTCAAACACAGGGATAGAGACTTATGCGTCATACAATTTTATTCACAGTATTGATCCTTGGTTGTGTGATCACCGGGTTTGCCAGTGGTCAAGAACGTGACCAGCCACGGAGTCAAGAACGTGACCAGCCACGCGAAGGGCAGACGACCGATCGTGACATTCGTTTCCAGCCTCAAAATGACCGAGAGCGTGCGCTCTGGAACATGATTCAGCAATTGCGGTCAGAAGTTTCCCAACTGAAACAGCAGATTGGCAATCGTGACCGTAGAGGGGCAGCAACTGACAATCCGGCTCGAAACACCACCGACAGGGTACGCCGCGAAGGTGACATGCCGCGTGAAAGAGCCAGCGCGTCACAGGTGAGGGCTTCAAATGATCCCTTGCTGAGGCAGGCAACACGTATTTTTGCAGCCTACGATAAGAATCGTGACCAGCGAGTTTCTTTTGATGAGTGGTTGGCGATGCGAGAGGGTGAGATGACATCCGAGCGCCGTGCTCGTGAAATGGGATTCTTTTCACAGCAAGCAGGTGATGACCGGATGATCACTCTGGAAGAGTTTCATCGCGCGATGGTGGCACGACAACGTGGATCTGCTCCGCGTGAGGGAGGCAAACGGGATAGTGAGGTTCGATCCGGGGAAAAGCGTGATCAGGTTTCTCGTGAGGGCGTAAAGCGGGATTCTGGTGCACGCGAGAGTGCGAAGCGTGATCGCGACGACGAATAGTTGAGTTTGAGTACTCAGGACAAGCATAAAGTCTGAGGCGCGTGCATGGTGCAGCCAAATCTTCAGTCGTCTGATTTGGATGTCAGCGCTTGCTTGGCCCAAAGTCTTTCTAAAAGCAGCCGAATTGATGATTTGGTTTCGGTTGATCATGCGTAATGAGTGTCGAGGATCTCAATTGAATGCCTCGTGTTCATTTGGTGTTGCCTCGGTGTGTCTTTCGAAAAAAATCCGGAATTAGCGCGCCGGAGGTGGTTCTTGAACCACTAGATTGAATAGTTATGGGCAACTTTTCTGAAACGATTGTGGCAGTTCCTTCGGATGAAGCTAATCAAGAATGGCTTTGTGATGTGTCGGATGCTGACCTGCTTGATGCATGGGCGCGAGATCAGTTGAGCCCGGCGCTTGCCGAATTGATTAAGCGATATAGCGTGATGGTATTGTCGGTCTGCCGACGAGGTTGTGCACGAGAAGTCGATGTTGACGATGCTTTTCAGACAACGTTTTTATATTTGGCGCGCAATGCTGGCTCGATTCGGCATCCCGAACGACTCCCCGGGTGGTTGCAGCGTGTGGCTCAGCGATCAGCCGTCGCTACGTGGAAAAAAAATCGTCTTCGATTTGAGCCACTTGGTGATCGACCCGCCCCTGTCGCAGATCCACTTGATCAACTGGCTCATCGGCATGAGTCAGTCGTGTTGGATGAAGAGTTGTCTGATCTGCCCGAAAAGTATCGTGCGGTCATTGTATTGCACCACTACGAGTCGATGACGGTACCGGACTTGGCAGTTCACCTTGATACGACCGTAGGTGCAATCCGTGGGCGTCTGCAGCGTGGCAGGAAAATGCTTGCGGCACGCCTCAGACAACGAGGTTTGATGCCAGCGGTTGCTTATGCCAGTGTGAAAGCAGGAAGTGTACAAAACGTCGACGCAGCGGAAGCCGTATCGAGACTACTCACAACGATGGAAGGCGGGGAATTGCCGGATCCACCCATCGACTCTTTTCTTCTCAAGCCTCTTCTCTCTGAAGGAATTTCAAAGATGTTATTTCTATCCAAAAGTCTGACCATTGGTGGAGGCCTCGCACTTATTTTCTTTGTCTTTTCCGGCGATGGGGGTGAGGGTTATCAAGTAAAGTCGATTGATGGTGAGAGCCGACCTCGTACAATCAGCCTCCTGCCACAAACATTGGGTCAAGACAGCGGTAGTTCCGACGTAGTGGTCGAAATTCGTAACGGTGTTTCACCCAACGACAAGGCGAAGGACCAGGGATTGGGTGGAATGGGTGGTGGTGGAAATCAGGCAGGGTCGCAGGGAGCACATCAAAAAAATCTACTTGATGCTTGGAAATTGGACAGCAAGACGGCAGAAAATGTTCGGGAGGCTCTGGATAGCAGCTACAAATTCGAGATTGACGTTCCGCTTTCAGGTTTGAGCAAATTTCTTAGTGACTTGACTGGTCAGCCCATCTTGTTGAATCGGCGTGCCGTTAAACAGGCGAATCAGGATTTGGACGTGTCAATCAAATACTCGAGGGAAATGACGCCTCTTCGGACTGCCATGCGGCAAATGTTGCGACCTCTGTATCTACGGGCGAGTATCGAGAACGATGGTATCGTAATTACGGCTGACCATGCTGCACTTGCGAAGGAAGGAATTGGTACTGATGCATGGCTCAATGTTGATCAAGAGATGGAGGAAGATTTCTCAGCAAAGCTTCAACAGAAAGGAGTTTTCGAATTTCGCGATAAACCGTTGAAAGAATGTATTAACAGCTTGGCAGATCAGTTCGACCTCAAAATGGTGATTCGCGAGAATGCTTTGGAGGACATCGGTCTCACGTCCAATGAGCTCATTAGTTTGACGCTTGCCGATGTAACGCTTCAGGACGTCTTGAGCGAGATGCTCTTTGCTCTCGATTGTACTTATACATTGAGCGGTGGCTTGGTTGTTATCACTTCGGCTGAGTCAGTTGAGTTTGGAGAAGAGGAACAGCTCACCCGAGTATATTGGCTTGATGGTACGGGTCTCATCGGTCAACAGGCCATTGAGATCATTACAGCTACCGTTTCTCCTGATATGTGGGAACACTTAGGTGGCCCGTCAACGATTTCAGGATTGATTAACCCACGCGCGGGATTGGTGATTGCAACGAAGTACACGTTACACCAGAAAATTGAGCGGATGTTCAAGACGCTACGAGACTCTCAGTTTTCTCCGGATCCGAATTTGGAGTCTGTTGTGCCGCAAGCGTCGCGACAGTAAGGCGGATTGGGTGGTGGCGGAATGGGTTATGGGCAGTTCTGAGCTAGTTGCGATGGCTACTGACTTTAAGTCCAATGCCTTGAGTGTGACGCAGCGATGATGGTCTCTAGCTTATTCGTCCGTTTTCAGACACAGTGGAGATAGAACAACGCACAAACATTGCATGTCGGTTAGCGTTGTTTTTCCTGCGAAAGCTCCGGCCAAAACTGGCAAATGAATTGCGTGTGCATTCAATGACCAATGATTTTGTGTTTTGCTGCTGATGGTGATCTAAATTGCGAGATCAAAGTGGCAATAAGAACACCCAAGCTGCACGTTGCCGAAAAAATGGGGATAGTGATTGGACGTGGAAAAATATCGTCGTTCAGTTGGTCAGTGATTAGCAACAGGAAGTTTGCCATAAAGAATGACAGTAAGAATCCTGCCAGCAACATGAATGAAAGCTTACGACTTTGGATGATAGGCACACCCGCCTTGCGCAGAACAGCGCCGAGGATAATACCCAGACCCGTGCACAATAGCGCGGGAGTGATGTATCTCACGAGAGAAAGTAGTAGGAAAGCCCCGAGTGTTTCGAGCAGAGGAGTGGGGTCGTGATAGAGCCAGCACAGCGTTAAAAAGATTGGCCCTGTTATGGAGGATAGCCAACCCACAATAAGCGAATAGGTAAGCTCAGTTCTTCCAATACTGTCGCAGGTATTGTGCAGTTTAACGCCGGGAATCTTTTCTGTTTTGTAAGGATTGATTTCTGTCATTCTGTGTCACACTCTCAAAAAGCAGCGAGAGATTTCGTTTTTACGTTTGCTTTTTTGAGGCTGTTCAAATCAAGTTCGTGTTGCCGCTGGTTGGGGTAAGTTCCGATGGTGCTCGTTAACAAATTGAAGAGGCAGTGAGTGATCCAGTGGTGTGTCTGGCGTCGCGAAGGTTCCTGAAATCCAAAAAGCTGATTTCTGGCCCTCAATTCGAGACGTGACTTGTTGCAGGTCGACTGCACCTTTTTTCAGTCATTGCCGCGTCGTTTCGGTGCAGCGTACGCATCGAGCGCAGTGGCTAAATCGCTGGTTTGCTGGCTTGTTAAGCGTTGTTTGGATTGCTCAATCATGGTCATGAAGTAGCCACATTCCTTTTCGGTAATCGGGCAACCAATGTTGCCTTGCGGACCGTTGGAGTTAACGATTTCGTCACCAGTGCTGTCCAGAATCGTCATCCAAGGTAGTCCAGAATTGGCACCGTGCCCCAGTTTGGTTGCAGCTTGCTCGCTATTTTGCATGTCCTCAACATCAAGCTTGAGAACAATGAAATCGACCTCAAGCTGATCTGCATTCTTTTCGAGGAACTCCTCGAGAACTTTGCACCAGCCTCACCACTTGGCACCAAGATGCACCAGAACACGTTTGTTTTCTGATGTTGCCGTAGCAAGAGTACTATCCAATAACTCAATTGCGTTGACTGTGGATACGGTTGGTTCGACACCCGAACTATCAGGAGTGATGGTTTGCCCTGTTGTTGCTTGAATTTCGGGTGAGTTGCTTTCGGGCACTGTTGGCTGCGGCGGTGCAGGAGTGCACCCCGCAAGAATTAGCAGGGTGGTAGCTGCGCGAAGTGATTTTTTCATGTGCGTCTTTGGCGTTGTCACAAAGAAGAATTGGTTTCGGTGGAGCAGGATTCGTCTTCTGTCCAAAGCCATTGCCTATCGGAATGCAGCTCTTACATGGGGCTTGTCAAGTACTACAACCGCGAGGTTGTCCATGATCGCGAATGACTTGCAGTTGCGGATTCGGGCGGCCCACGGTTGACACACGGAAATGTGAACGGTGAATTGTTTTCCATACACCATCAAAAGGGAAGTCAGCACGCCAATGGCTTGGCTGTGGAGTCGCATCGTGTGGCCATGGGTGCCGAGATCGAGTTGGACACAGCAAGCGGGAAATCGGGCGTCATGACTGCGCGGTAAACTCACATCCATACTGAGGGGCATATCAGGAAGTCACTTGATCTGCTTTGAATCTTGTGACGAACTGACAATGCCCTGTTCATATTCGGTTTTGAACAACTGAAATCCACGTTTGAGGTAATTCGCCAGAGCGTGTTTGTGATCGTTGCTACAGGTGTGTAACCAGACTCGCGTCGTGTTTGGCTCGCGCCAGGCACATTCAACAGCAGCGGTAAGCAGGATGCCACCCAATCCCACGCCAATGAATTCGGGAATGAGTCCGAAGTACATGATTTCAACATTACCATTGTTCTGCGATTCCAATTCGAAGTAACCGACTCGCTCGCCTTTCCAGTATCCAAGCCATGTGCTTAGGCAATTACGCGAAACGTATTCGCTCCACTTCGAACCATCCCAGTTCAAGCGGTCGGTCCACTGCCATGCGGATCCAATATCTCGATAGAGTTGTTGATTAAGGCTTGCATCTGCTGGATCCACTCGAGCTACGTCGAAATCGGTCGAGCGTTGTTTGGGTACTAACGCTTGCCGGTCTCGCATTTCCAAGTGGAATATCTTTACTGCATCGTCAGACATCGGTACATACATTCGGGAAGGAGAAATCCTCGAAAATGAGGAGAGTAGAGCCCGTTTTCTTGCAGGCTCTAACGCTCACGTGGTTTTGTCGAGAATGGATTCGATACGCACCAGAGAATCTCTTATTTCCGTGAGCAGAGAGTTACTGTCTGAAACTTCCGTTTCGTTGACAGCTTGCAGCGGTGTAGCTTGTGATTTGTTGGTTGCCTGCCGTTCCCGCTGGTTCAAAACAGTTTCACGGAATTCTGGCGCGTTGACAATTCCTGTCAGCGAAACCAGTGATCCGACTCCTGACTGCCCCGCAGTTTCAACAGTCAACGTGTGCAGGCCAAATGATCGCATGATCGGCCCTTGCACCATTCCCATGTCAGTTATTTTTTCGAGTGGAATTGTCTTTTCAACACGGACAAAGATTCCCTTCCGTACTTTAAGAGCTTTGTCAGTCAAGACACACTCCATACGATCCAGATAACGTTTTGTAAAAGCAAATCCAAGTGGGAACCATAGTAGTAAAAAAGGTATTCCAACGATGGTCATTATGAAGACCAAGGCACCACTAAGAAGCCAATAGATACAGACTTTGGGATTGAACTCGGCGATGAGAATGTTTTGTTCTGATGACATGTTTTGATTGAAAAGATGTGTGAGGATTAGGTCATTTCAGGAAAAGCAGGTTGTCAATCACATGATCGATCGAGCAAGCAGATGTGTTTCATTGCGGCATGCAGTCTAGCATTTGCAAAGTCGTTGACGTCGGTGGGCGTGATGGATGTGACTGAGAAACTGGATGATTTGAAATTCGATCGGTTGGTGCAGATCGTGATAAGTTGCAGGGTTGCGTGAGGGACGTTCGTTGATGTCGAGAAACGGTTTCGCCTGATCCGGCTTCGGGGATTGCCGGAGGGGGAGTCGATGATGTCAATGTGTTTGAGATGCTAGCAATGGCTGCTAAGACTCTGGGAAATATTGCGGTCACGATTTGCGTAGGTTGATGATTACTCAAGTGCTGATTTCTCCACTGTTCGACTTAGCGGAAGTTGAGTGATCTTGTGTTTCGAATCTAGAGCACGGTTCTTGGTGATTCGAGTATGACTTTGAGGGATTTCACGCGATTTGATCTGGACTGTTGGGCGCGGCTTTATCTAGTTTAGTAAGTAAATTACGGCTTTTGCATACATGTTCGGCGTGCATGATCTTGCGGTATTTTCCATGTGACACTGAGAAAATTGCCGACGACTCGTCGGCAACCAGATCAACGACCATTAACTTTCCGCTTGTCACCGAGAATCGTTTCATGGGACGCATTGTTAGCAGATCTTCGCTCACGGCACCTGTCGCGATGTTTATTTTCAATCGACCTGAGGTGACGGCTCGTGTGTTCGAAGAAGTACGGCAAGCCCAGCCAAGGCAGTTGTTTCTTGTCAGTGATGGTGCTCGATCTGAACGTCCCGCCGAGCAACGCGATGTGTCGTTGACTCGGGAGATCGTTACCAACGTTGATTGGGACTGTGACGTGAAAACCTTGTTTGCTGATCAAAACATGGGTTGTAAATCAAGGGTTTCGAGTGGCTTGGCTTGGGTATTTGAACAGGTAGAAGATGCGATCATTCTTGAGGACGACTGTTTACCACACCCCAGTTTTTTCGGCTATTGTCAGGAATTGCTGGATCGTTATCGGGATGACGAGCGGGTTGGTGCGATCAGCGGGAACAATTTTCAAGAAGGCATAAGTCGCACGCCTCACAGTTACTACTTCTCAAAATATTTTCACTGTTGGGGTTGGGCATCCTGGCGACGGACGTGGAAAAAATTTGATTTGGATTTTCAGACATGGCCTTGCTTTCGAGATCAAGGCGGCTTGGCGACCGTTGCCGATTCATCAACGGAGTCGTGGTATTGGAGACGTCTTTTCGACGAACAGTACTCAGGCAATACAAAGGTCAGTAGCTGGGCTTATCCGTGGCTCTACAGTGCTTGGGCACAGAATACCCTCACGATTCTGCCGGACGTGAATCTGATCAGCAACATAGGATTTTCTGAGGGAGGAACTCACTGTACAGATCCAGACTCTGAGTTTGGCAATATGGACGTTCATGATATTGGCTTGTTGAAGCATCCAGAGACAGTTTTTCGTTGCGTTGAGGCCGACAAATTTTCATTTGGACGGAAGTATTACCGCGATTCCATTTCTCGTCGAGCACGACGCATATGCCGGCAGATGTTTGCAGGTGCTGGGAAGACAGCGGCCTGACGAGATGTCTTTTTCACCATGGATTCTGGGATTCAAGCGTTTCGCATATGCATCTTGCTGAACAGGTGAGAAATCAATGGATCAGACTGGGAAAGCCAAGTTCCCGGGTCTTTGATCAAAGTGGTTGGCAACCTCACCTACTTAGTTGCCCTGAAATGCTTCTTCTTCCAGCCACTCCGTCATCGTGTTGAACACATCGTGCGCGCTGATGATGTGGTGGGCAGAGAAAAGGACATGTTTTTTTTTGGTGCTACCCAAGTCTGTGAACATCGGTTTTTGAGATGTTTCGACGGGGAACACTTGATCCGAGGTTCCATTCATCATCAGGACTGGCTGTTTGACTTCGGGCGTGAAGTGAAACGCCTGAATTTCCGGAATGGTTTTGTGCCACTTTGTATATCCTCCCGAAAGCAACACTGCCGCTTGGTAACGGGTATCAGTGGCTAGGGCCATGGGGCCTCTTAGAGCCCCATTACTGAGGCCAAAGTAGACGAGTCGTTTGGGGTCAACATCTTTGCGCGTCAGCAGATAGTCGACTACTCGTGAGCCATCTTTGGTAACCGCGATGTAGTCATCCCTTGCCCGAATGGGTGAGTTGCTAAACTGCTGACCCAAAGTACTTCCGGCCCATCTTTCGTAAGTGCCTTGATAGACAGGGAAGCAGACGATCCTGCCGCTGTCTGCGAGTCGTTTGAGCAAACCCACGTGGGGCTCGGTTTCAAATTTGAGTTCCCGACCATTTTCCCAAGCCGTCACCCCGGGAACAAAGATGATAGTCTCCATAGCTCGGGGGTTCTCATTGGGGATTAGCAGATGCACCTTGAACCGTTCGCTGTTGTAGGTCGTGCTGACCTCAACGACCTCATGACGAAATCGGCTATTCATGCCACTGCTGGCAGTCGCTGATTGAATGATTGGGTTCAGTGGTAAATCATGGTCATAAAGATACATAGCGCGAAGCCTTTGAAACGGTTCACGCTCTGGACCCAAGTCAAGGCTTTTGGGTCTCGCTACGGTTGCCAACAATTCCGCCGAAGGTTCTGCTCCTTGCGGATATTGAACGCATCGGAAACCGTTTTTCAGACTGCGATCCCAGGGAGAAACGCTGAATGTTTCGCTGAATGTGTAGTGGGGGGCGTTCCAGTCGCCTCCGAGGTTGTATCGCTTGCCTTCATCATCAGAGGTTAGACACCATTCTCGGACATTACCTGCAAGATCGAGAGCATCGAAACGTCCGACACCGGTCATTGTTCCGCACGGTGTGGGACCAGCGCTGAGAAAATTACCAGCAGCCGCCATGATACCCGGTTGGTCAGAATCGGCAGCCCATTTCCAGTGATGCAGAGTTGGCAAGTGCTTGGATCGAAACTTGGCGTAAGCACACGCTTCAAACCAACTGACACCCCCTACTGGGTATGTGGAGTTACCGTTGGGATAGTGACTGTTTTTCCAGCCAGCTGGGCCTCGTTTCCCAGTCAGGTCGGTAAATGATTTCATGGCTTGCTGCCACGGAATGGTTTCCCCTTGTTGCTCGAAATGAATTCCCTGCCAAAATGAAGGGTCTTGATAGCCACCTGCATCGACAAATGTCTGGTAGTCTTCATTTGAAACTTCGAAGCGGTCGATCCAGAATTCTCCCAGTGGCAGCTCATCTTTTTCTTCGTTGTTATAGATCCAGACCATCCCTGCAGGGTGCGCTTCGTTGGGGACAAGGTAGCCACATGCGGAGGTATCAAATGCTCTTGGTACTTTCAGCTGTAAGTCCCGTGAAACGTAGCCAGTCTTTTCAAAACGTAATCGGATTGGCCCTTTTGGCAGTTTGATGTTCGTCAGAGGCGTTCTACCAAGCGTTATCCATTGATCATTGTCAGTCGTAGCATCACGAATTTTGACACGCGTGTCGGGTGGTAGTTTATCGAAGCTGGTTGTCAACATGAGATCACTCATGATTTCTTCGAAGAGAGCGTCTGCCCTGATTCGAGGGTCGAGTGATTGCATCATTTTATACGCTGCAACTGTCTGCTGATCGTTAATCAAGTCAAGGATTTTGGGAGCAATAATCTCTCTCGCTTCTTGCAGTTGTCTTGCCTGATCGTGCGCTTTTTCCAATTCAACAGACGTTTCTGCCAGTTGCAATTCGTTATTTCGTCGTGCGGTATCCTCGAGGTAAATTACAAGGCTTGTCAGCGACAGCACCGTGAGCATCAGCAGCATCAACACGTAAGCAGTGACTTGGTACCGGTGTCTCCTGATAAATAGTTTGGTCTTCCTGTAGATCGAGTGAGGGCGGGCTTGAACTGGGATGTTTTTTCGAAATCGTTCGATATCATCTGAGAATGATTTAGCGGTCGCGAATCGGTCATCAGGATCTTTTTCCAACGATTTTGCGACAATCCAGTCCAATTCGTGCCCTAGTTGTTTCTTGAGTGCTGCAGGTGTCGTGCCCCAGTTTTCAGAAATCTGCTGCTTATCTGAAAGCGGAACACTTCGACTCAGTTGGCGAGGAATGGTCTGCCGCGTGGTAGAGAGGTGTTGTTCAAGAGTTTCTGCTGCACTGAAATCCTGAGCCAAGGGGATTTCGCCACTTAAGAGTTCATGTAGTATCACGCCTAGCGAATAGATGTCGGATCGCGTATCGATATCTCGCTTGTTGGCCCCAGCTTGCTCGGGGCTCATGTATTGCAAGGTGCCAATGATTTGGTCCGCTTGCGTGAGTTGGTGTTCAGCATGCAGGTCAAACTCGCGAGACTTGGCAACACCGAAGTCGATGATTTTTGGAACCGGCTCGTGGTTGTATTCTGTAATCAGGATATTCGAGGGTTTCAGATCGCGGTGGATCACTCCCCGGTAATGTGCATGCTGTACTCCATCGCAAACTTGCTGAAATAGATTCAGCCGCGCACCGATTGGCAGTTGATGGTCATTGCAATAACGGGTGATTGGTATTCCGTCGATCCACTCCATCGCGACGAATGGTTGTGCGTGTGCAGCTGTGCCTGCAGCATAGACAGACGCAATGTTTGGGTGGTGCAGTGTTGCCATCAAGCGGCGTTCAGATTCAAAACGCTCCACTGCTTGCTGATCGAACTGCGACGTCCTTAGCAGTTTCAAAGCAACCTTACGCCGTATGGGATCCAATTGCTCCGCCAGATAAACTACACCCATGCCGCCCTCACCGATCTTGCGGAGAACAAGATGGCCAGGAATCTCAGGCATTTCTGGGCTTGGTCCCTTCGTGGGTTCAAGCGACTTCTCACCAAGAGGTGTATCAAGTATTGAACATGATTCTTGGTCAGCGACGAGGAGATTCTCCAGTCGTGATCTCAACACAGTATCGGTTCCACAAACCTGATCGAGATAAACCGATCTGAGGCTATCTGATTCAATATCTGCGGCTACACGGAAGATTTTCTCTTCGTCCAGTGTCGACATGAATTTCATTCTCCCTGCCAGTTCACCCGCTCATCGGGCAACGAAAAATGCTCTGACCAGAAGACAGTGCGATAAATGGCAGTAAAAGACATGACAAGAAATAGGTACTGGACTCAAGTACGAATCATATCCTATGAATTTCCATCCATTTTCACCTTCAACCATGCTCTGGCGTATCGCCAATCTTGGTCAGCAGTTGATGTTGAAATGTCAAGAACTTCCGCTGCCTCACGATTCGATAGCCCAGCAAAAAATCGCAATTCGACTAATTTGGATTTTCTTGGATGAGTCTCAGCGAGAATCGTTAATGCCTCATTGAGCGTTAGGAGCTCCGCAGGGCTGGAGGTCAAAGTCTGTTCAATCTCATGACTGCCTACGCGATTGAACTCACCACCGCCGCGTAGAGATTTTTTTCGCCGCGCCTGTTCGATGAGAATTCTTCGCATCGCTGTCGACGCGGCCCCGAAAAAATGACCACGACTGTTCCATTTTTGCTGATCGGTGCTCTTGGTCAATCGCAAGTATGCTTCATGAACCAACGCGGTTGCTTGCAGCGTTTGGCCAGCGGGTTCGGCGGCGAGCCGCGATGCAGCTAGCTTTCGCAACTCCGAATAAACCAAGGGTAGCAAATCGTCTGATGCGGCCAGGTCTCCCTCTTGCATGTCTTTAAGAGTCGATTCGATCTGCGATTCCTGAGCCTGCTGTTCCTCAGGCAGTATTGTGTCATACATCGGGAGTCTCCTTCACCATCGGGATGCGCAACGAACAACCTGCGGGCATAGCATTTACGCGCAGTGGTCGGTGCTGGCTGCTGGCTGGGATGATCAAACACCTTGAATTTGTCCCATAATGTAACCGAAATCTGCGGCCTTTGGAACTAATTTGCTGATTCGGCTTGGCACCAGCGTTAATGCCTCTTTTGGTGGATGGGTGCACCACAAAGTGATGTGGTGCGCAGCTCTCTGGTGGTGTCTTTTGCTGCCTTGCTCCGGAGTTCCTGATGGTGTTCACTGGTGAGCTGTAATAACACTTCTGTTCCAAAGACAGTTTCCGCGTCGTAGCTCACTTTCAGCATCAGACGTTGAAAGCGAAGCCCAGATCCAGCTCATTCGAAGCGATGGTAGCTTGGATTTTCCCCTCGCTCGCTGCGTTCATTCAGTCACCACTGGCAGATGCCAAATCACTAACGGCAGGTCTGTTCTTTTGGGGCTGATAGGAATTCATCAATTGTCGTTTTCAGCCTTTGCAGATTCCGCATGGTCTTCCCTCGTTAGCGCTACATGGGCGACCACGCTTGGTGTTTTTGTAGTTCTCACATTGGGAGTTGTGACGAACTCCCGATGACAGATTGAGCCAGTATCCAGTCACGGGGACTTCAGATGACTTACTGCTTGCGGAGGGGGATCGTGGTTGTCTTCGGAATTCCCAAGGAGCGATCGGTTGGGTATCAGCCCACAGGCCCAATTTGAGCTCTTTTGCTCGCGTCTCTAAATGTGCCAAACGCTCTTCGTCGTTGTAGTATTTGTAGTGCCAAGCCCAACCGGCTTCGACCATTTTTGCATTGATATCTGAATCACGGTAATGAATGATGCCGAGCGTTCGTCCGTATTTATCTGTCCCCGTTTTTTTGAGGGTGATATTTTTTCCAAATACCATCGCCGCAAGAGCCTGCTTGGATTTATTCCCAAAACTCTGTTTTGTTTCTGGTGCGTCGATGCCGTAGAGACGGACCTTAAGCGTTTTTTCGTTCACCAGTAGTGTCACGGTGTCGCCGTCAGCGATACTGACCACTTTTCCGGTTAGATGTTCCGTGATTTTGGGTGGCGTTGCATACGTGAGAGCAGCAAAAAAGAGAATGAGTAAGGCTGTAAAACGCATGACTTGGGTGGGGCTAAGAGGGCTATTGCTGTGATCGATAGGAACCGTGTGAGCACTCACGAGAGCGAACGATTGCAAATGATTTTGTATTTGATCCAGAAGCAGAGCGCTCCAGAAGCAAAGCCGTAGTGGAATGGACTGTTGCTGAGGCCGCTAAAAAACTGGGGCTGCTAAAAACCAGCTTGCATGATTCGTTTCCTTGCTCAACCAGTCTACTCCATGGACTTCGGGCGACAATACAACTGGAGCGAGGAGGCAACCACGAATGAAAGCCTTTTGGAAAAAACTTCCCATGCGTGTCATGAGCCTTGTGATCTGGGGAAAATTCTTGATGAACGGGGTTCTGCTCGCAGCAATTCCGGGAAGCAGCATGAGGTAGGGGCCGTCACTCTCGTGACGACCCCAGTATTTCATGCTGTGCATTGCAGTATCAATCAGCGTTTCGTGCAGATCGCTAAATAAGCGATGCCAGTTCGCGTCAGTCAGTAACCCGATTTAACAAAATTACCTCATTCTCAGCGTCTACCTGAGGAATTCCATCCAAGGTTCGTTTTGAGATCACATGTCGAAATACATTCTCGTTGGAGACATCGAATAGACACAACTCATATAGGCGACCCGCAGGAGTGTCTCCCGAACGCTCCCAAAGAAGCTTGCCGTTTTGATAAGACGGCAAAAATCCTTTCATTGTCACACCTGTTGACGTCTGATACTGCATCACAAGTGTGCCTAAAGATGGATCATAACTGATCACACAAAGAACCTCGAAAAGCTTGCTGTCTTTTCCTTGTGTCATTTGCCAGTTCAAAGTTGCAAGTGTGCCAGTGCTGCTAAGTGTGGTCTTACAAACCACATCTGAAACGGCCTTGCGAGCACCATAGGCTTTACTTCCGGAGTTTTTAAAGCTGCCTTTGAATTTGCCTAGCAGAGGTTTAATCCACTCCATGGGCGAAGCTTGAAGAACGGCGATCTCATCGGTCACACGACGCCACCTGGCATTTCCTTGACGAAGAGCAAGGTTGTGTGTTTCGTGATAGAAGTCTTCATCGACTTGGAACACATATCGATAGTTGGCCTTGCTCCATTGTTTCTTTTCAACCGGAACGATGGGACGCTGTTCTTGTGCATTGAACAGCAGCAGATTCTGGTTGATCGGTTGCACTTCAAATTTGACTTGCCGCTCTTTTCTTTTCTCGGCTCCAGCCTTTTCTGTGATCGTTTCGATGAATTCAGTAGGAGTCTCCCCTTGGACTATTTTTGCGTTCTGGTGATAAGCTCACCATCGGTGTTAACCCGATCCAGAGTCCATGCCCCGGGTAGGAAGGACATTCGCTTGTCGTCTTCGGCGGCCGCCGAAAAGCCGCAAGTAAAACAAGTCGCGAGAAACAGGATCGCTATTCTTCGTGTAGTCACTCATGAGCCTCTAGATGTGAAATAGGTGCTAGGCGATCAGGGAATCAACCGACCGCAGAGCGAGTAACGCACGAAAAAGCCAGCCTCTCGAATAGGTTTACTCGTTCGTAATCTCAGTGCGACAATGAACATAGCCCTGCCCGACGGAATCACGGGAAATCAAAGAGTTGATCGCTGTCTTTAGAAAAAGCGAGAAGGGATCGCGGTCGAGGGAACGTCGTTTTCAACGTGATCCCCAGCCCGCAGCACTCCCCAGCCCGCAGCACTCCCCAGCCCGCAGCACTCCCCTGCCCGCAGCACTCATTGCACTTTGCAATGTACACAGTGCAATGTGCACCAGGACCATTGTCGCCGGATACGATATCTCACTGTGTTTAAGATCCCGATAGAGTTGCTGTGGGTGATATCTTCGCGGCAGCGTTGCCGGTGGAATCGACAGGTAGTTGGCCCAGATTATGTCCTATGTGGCCGACTCTTGAATTTAGTCGAGATGATACACCGTGATAGAAATCGGTTCTCGTGGCTAAATCAGACCCCACTGCCTGAGTTGCATTGGTCAACCTACATCCGCTCACCTTCATCGATGTGCGGTGCTCAACCAGCAGTTGAGATGCCCGGAAAATGTGCCGCAATTGGGCGATTCTTGAGAGCTGCTAATGAGGGAAACTCGTCATGCACGACTTTGCCATGCAGTGGTAATCTCGAATTACCGATTGGTGGCGAGGCCTGTTAGTGTTGGTCCGCTTCGGAACGCCGACTGATCTCTGCAATCAGGACTGCCGCTTTTGGCGAAACCTTGCTGCGCAGTTGTTTTGCCTGCGCGACGTGTTTGGTTGCACTCTTGTGGTCATTTGATATTGAGTCCTGGAAACCGCTTAGAAGCTCACAGAGCTGAAGGTAATCGACATAGTCCCGATAGCGGGATTCGCCTGCCTCAGGGCCATAGTCAAGGCTGCCTTTGGGATTGGATTTATAGTTAGCAGAGACTTTTGCATAAAGGGTCGCAATTTCAGAACGAGCTTGTTTTTCTTTGCCAAGACGGATTAACGCCAAGGCATGAACTGCTTGTTGGTCCCAACCGTAGGCTTCTGTTGGTAGTCCTATCCGGGCCAGCACGTCGCTGATCTTCGAAGCACTTGGTGGCTTTATCAGCTGCGCCAATAACTCGGATTGTTCTTTTGTTAAATTGCTGTTAGCCAAGAGCGGCCAAGCGATCCGGGACATGAATGACTTTGCCGTGTTAAACCGCTCTGTATTCCGCTTGCCAGCCAAATCGTTGTAGACAGATTTGATTTCGTTCTTGACCTCTTGGTCATTTGGTTGATCGATCCAGTGATTGAATAAGGCGGGGATGAGTGCTTTTGCCGCCAACTGCGATTTCTCATGCGCGTCTGCCCAGATTGCGAGTTTCTCGCGAGATCCTTCAGTATCCAATGGTGGGTTTTCGATATTTGAAGAAATTTCGCATGCCTTTTGATGATTTTTTCGTAGCTGTTCCAGCGTTTCGGCTTGAATCGATGAAGAACCTGCGAGAAAGATCAAAAGGGTTACAAGTGTGAAGTGATTAATCATGGCTGGTTTTCTTGGGTGCGTCGTTCGGCTGACGTTTTGTGAACATTCGCGTCTGATTTCCGCGGACGCAGATGATCAGCCTAACGCCACAATGATTGTGCGATCAATGTCTGTTCTTCAGTAAAACATACTGCAACCCTCAGTGGGCTTGAAGTGAGTGAGATTTTAACATTGAGAGCCCAAGCTATGCGGACAATTTGATTCGCGTGGGACTGGTTGACCAAGCCGTATTTGATTTACCAATACGGTTGATTGCAAGATAGCTTGATTACCGCCAGACCGACGGTGCGAAGCCAGATGTTGTCACCAAGTGTTGCGGCACATCAGCTTCGTGTATCAGGATTAGATTCATTTTTTCCGATTCTTACTGGGCGAACCGGACGCTACCTGGCGATCACGTTCAGCCGTGCGAATGGATATTAAAATTTCCCCACTATCTGGGTTCTTTGCGGCGAAAAGATGGAGGCCATTCCCGTTCCATTGTGAAACGAGTTTCTGTTTAGGTTTCAGAGCATGAAACCAGGTCTCGAAGTGTGGTGCCGCGGGTGATGAGTGGTTTTTTACGGAAAGCTGGTGGTGGATCGCTGAATGGGCAGTGCGCCCTCGAGACGTCTTCCAACGCCGGAATGATTCTGCGTGTGATGTCAGATCGATTGAGATGCGGTCGCCCATTTGAACGCTTTCCTGAGGTGGGTGAAACACCTCAGGAAGAACGGACGAAGTCTGCGACAGTTCTTATCTTAGCTTGCGAAATACCAAGGGTTCACGCCACTGTTCAAGCGGACGCCGGCCATCATCGAATGTCCACTCGGAAAAGACGCGAGTCAGTTGGTCGCCTTCCAAGGTCATTGTCATGGTCAATCCCATTGAGACGCCTTCAGCATTAACACCTTGGAAGCGGGTCTTGGAAATTCGCTTATCGTCTTCAACTTGTAGCGAAACTCGCTCTCCTCGCCAGGAACTGCCTGTGGCGTCGGTTCCGACCTGGGCCACGCGTTTACGCGATGCATCCCAGTAGACGAGGATCGTGTTCTTTTGTGTTGCTTCTCCATTTTTTTCGATGGCAACGTTCTTGGAACGCAAAGCCCGACCACCCAAGATCCACTCTGTATGTAGTTGCCATTGTGATCCGTCAGGTAAGTTTGCTTCCCAGACTCCCGTGGTGTCGAAGCCTGCCATGTATTGGGCAATCGGGTTCCTTCTGTGTAACTCTGAGTGGATCGTGTTTCCGGTCGTTTTCAGAGTGATGCTTTCCTTGCGGTGGTTTGCATCAATTTGCTTGATCTCGATGTTGTAATCCTGCGTCTTGCCACGGCTCGTTTCCTGATAGGTCCACCGCTCAGTACCGGATTCGGCATCAATGCCCGCCAACGTCATTTTCCCAGAGTACGGCTTGCCCGTATCAAAGCCTGAAAAAAGTCCTTCAATCTGACCGCTGCCTTTATTCCATGAAACAGATCCACCTCCTTGGGAAATGATTTCACCATCTGCCGTCTGCATTCGATGGCTCAACTGCATTTCACTTCCCTGTTCAGTCAATCGACTATTTGATGTTTGGTTATATGCGATGCCTGCGGGGATTCCTTCAAAGATCTCCTTGGTCGTGCCCGTTGCTTCCCATGTACCAATGAATCCGTGTTGCTGAAGAAACATACGGTATTCCTGCCAGTTGGCAGGTTTCTGCAACCCTGCATTATTGGGACTTGCCAATTGGTCTTCAGCAAGTAGCCCTCCCACGCAACTGCACAGAAACGAGACACAAAATATAAATCGCAACATCAGAAACCTCTTGGTTTGCAGTGAAACATGGACGATGCAGTCAGCGGTACTGCCTGCGTTGAATGTCGTGTTGATCGTTTGGAAACAGGTTCAAACTAACGGCATTGCCTGGTTGATCCGCCTAACGGCAGGATCAGTGCGATCTTGATCCGCACATTGCACGAAGGATTGTGAATCCAGTGGGCATTGCGGAATCAACCTGTTTCGCTAGCTCTTTCTCCGAATCCATTGTTTTTCAAGTTGGAGCAGGTTGAGTTCCTCAAACCATCGCGATGCCGATTTGGGGCTTCGATGAGTGGACATTGATCGAAGTTGTTCCGTGCGGCAGGCTCGCCTTTACTTGCGGCG
>JBPCVE010000476.1:0-2772 GCA_051010795.1 Rubripirellula sp. | reverse complement strand
AGAATGGATTTCCCTGTCGTGAGAACCTGTCATGCGGATGTCGATGGGCCTACAGGCCCGACAATTGCAAACCCAAAAGCTGGCCCCGCGGATGATCCAGTCGATGGAGATTCTGCAGCTGCACGCGTTAGCTTTGCAGGAACGCATCGAACAGGAGATGAATGAGAATCCGCTGCTAGAGCAACAGGAAGTGGACCCGCTAGCTCCTGATGAAGCCAATGCGGAAGCCCCCACCAAAGACACCCGCAGCGAAAATGAAAAAGAACTGGTCGTCGACAACGACCATGACAACAAGGAAGACTTCGAGCGTTTACAGAACATGGTGTCGGAGCTTCCGAACACTTTTGACGAGTCATTCCGCCGCTCTGCCAATCGGATGCAGGAAGATGCCGATCGACGGCATGACCTGATGGCTAACGCCGTTTCACGTCCCGAGTCACTAAATGACTTTCTGTTGCACCAGCTGTCCGAAATGGACATCGACGACCGAATCGAGCAAATCGCCGAGCGGATCATCAGCACACTCGATGCCCGTGATGGTGGTTACCTGCGAACCCCCCTCGCCGACCTGCTGCCCGCCGGTCACACCCAAGAAGACTTGGAACTCGCAGAACAGGCACTCGCAGTGGTCCAGTCGCTTGAGCCCGCGGGAATTGCGGCTCGTAGCTTAAGCGAATGCCTATTGAAGCAAATCAAAGGTTCTTTTTCGCATCATGACGAAATGCGAACACTGATCGAATCTCATCTGGAAGATCTAGCCGAAAATCGCCTTCCACAAATCGCCAAAAAAACCGGCCTCAGCATCGACCTGATTCAAACCGTGCGAGATGAGCTACACGTTTTGAATCCAAAACCAGGGGCGATGTTCATGGAAACCTATGTCCCAAACGTTACCCCCGACATCATTCTGGAACAGGATGACAGTGGAGACTATCGAGTCAAACTGGATGACGATCGCGTACCAACACTTTTCATCAGCGAGTACTACCGAAAACGCCTGCAGGATCCAACAAGCACACCGGCGGAGCGTGAATTCATCAAGGGAAAAATCAACAGTGCTCAGTGGCTGATCGATTCCATCGAGCAAAGACGCAGTACTCTTACCAAAGTTGCTCAGGCCATTGTGGAACACCAAAAGCGTTTTCTTGACGAGGGGCCCGAAGTCATTGAACCGCTGAAAATGCAACAGATCGCTGACAAAGTTGGTGTGCATGTGACAACCGTCAGCCGTGCAGTTGATGACAAGTGGATCCAGACACCGCGTGGCATTTTGCCATTAAAACGCTTCTTCGTCGGTGGAACCCAAACGGACGACGGTGAAGATGTTGCGTGGGACACCATTCGTCTGAAGCTGCAGGAATTGATCGACAAAGAAGATAAGAGTGATCCCTACAGTGACGAAAAGCTTGTGGAAGAACTGAGGAAGACCGGTATGGCTGTTGCTCGGCGAACCGTCACAAAATACCGCAAACGAATGGGCATCCCCAGCAGCAGGCAGCGACGCGATTGGTCGCTCTCGAAGAAATAACCTGAGTTGCGGAACACGAACTCCTTGAACCAGCCTGCAAGCAAAATGCTTTACAGACTGGTTCTTTTCGAATGTGATCAAAACAGAGCATCGGCGTGTTCAATGCTCAAACCGCCTGCATCACATCCATTTCCTTGGCGAGTCGTTTACGCGCGACATGAAGCCGACGCTTGATGGTTCCCACCGGGGCCTCAAATTGGTCACTCATCTCAATCAGTGACTTACTTTGAAGGTAAAACGCTTTCAGCGTCTGCTGATCAAGTGAGCCGAGTCGATCAATGCTATTCCTGATCACTGCAGCCTGTTCACGCCCCTCAGCAATATCGTCCGGTGAGCCAATCGAAAAGCAAGTTGCCTCGAGAGTCTCGGGGTCGCAAGCAAGTGCCGCACGCCGACGGGTCAGGCGATTGATTGCCATCCGGTGCACGATCTGACGTAACCAGCCACCGAATGCATCAGGCACACGAAGTTGCTGAAGCTTTTGCATGGCTTGGACGAATACATCCTGCGTCAACTCTTCTGCCTCATCAGGGTTACGAACTCGCCGCATTGCCAACGCGATAATCGCTGGTCGGTAGCGTTCAAACAATTCACCAAATGCCTCTCGATCACCAGCCTGAGCGGCCAGCACAAGTTCGGAAACCGTCTTCGCTTGATTCTGGGATGATATTTCTTCTACTAGTTTCATTTTCGGTTCCTCCGATACCGACGAGCTTCAACGCGTTGCCGCGACAAGCCGGACGCCGGAATTTCCGCTCCTCATGCAGAAGCGTTCAATAAGGCTGTTGTACGCATCTGCGTACGTGATTTTTCTGTCTCTTAAAACTTGTCATTTACCGCGTCGGAATCATTAACAACCGACCGATGCAAACTGACAAATGGATGGCAACCGTTATCGGAAACATCGAAATTCGATGCTTGCAAACAGAGAGGTCGCCTGTATTGGAATTGCTCGTATCGCAACCGATTCAAGGCCTACGTCCTGATGTCGTTTGACACCATGAACACAATCCTTCTCCGGTTAGCCAACGGCCACCAACGAACAACGCGGGAACAGGGGATCGCCCAACTAGGCGTTTCTTGTTCCCATCAAACAGGTCGCGCCAGCCCACTTGGACTCAAGACACAATCTGCCGCGTTGACTGCCCGTCATTCCGGAGCGTTGCCTGCCCATGTCGTCCATGGGCGACATAAACAAGCCGCTGGAATACGCAGGCATCCCTAGAGGTTTCCGCTGCTGACAT
>JBPCVE010000475.1:0-7971 GCA_051010795.1 Rubripirellula sp. | reverse complement strand
GACGCACTTGCATTGAATCACTCACAGGGTCTGAGAACATGCCTCTCTGGCAAATCGATATCTATCCGGCAGACGATCAAGTCGATCGTGAAGCCACACGGACAACCGAAGAAATTTCCGAACTCGGTCTAGGTGACCAAGTGTCGGTCGCCTTCGCTCGAAGTTTCCTCGTTCAAGGCGACTTCGCGATCGCAGAAGCGAATCGTCTCGCCGATAGTCTGCTTTGTGATGCGGTCACAGAAAGGGCTGTGGTCGCAATCGCCGGACAGGACACACTCAACGAACCTCCCGGAACACAGACCACGCTCGTCAACGTGCTGCCCAAACCCGGTGTCATGGATCCTGTTGCAGCCAGCACGATTGGTGCGGCCCAAGATGCAGGCTTCGACGTAATAGCTGTGCGAACGATGCGAAAGTATTGGCTTGGAGACGTTGAAGTTTCCACTCTCGATCCAATTTGCCGTCGAGCATTGTCCAATGATGCAATCGAGCAGGTCATCGTCGGACCACTGGAAATGGACCAGCTTGATATTGGAGCCCCCTACGAGTTTGAACTGGTCACGATCCCGATTCGTGAACTCGACGATGAAGGGCTGGAACGCCTTTCCCGTGAGGGGCAACTTTATCTGACCTTGGTCGAAATGCAGACGATCCGATCCCACTTTGTTTCATTGGGGCGAGACCCTACCGACATTGAGTTGGAATCGGTGGCACAGACATGGTCAGAGCACTGCAGTCACAAAACTCTGGCAGGACGTATCCACTATCGTGGCCCCGGTCTTGACGAAGGTAGCCCGCTGGATGAACGTCAATATGAAAACATGCTCAAAGAGACAATCTTTGCTGCAACGCAATCGATTCGACACTCACTGGGTGACGACGATTGGTGCGTAAGTGTATTCAAAGATAATGCAGGCGTGGTGACATTTGATGATCAGTACCATGCGTGTTTCAAAGTTGAAACGCACAATCATCCGTCCGCCTTGGAGCCCTACGGGGGAGCCAATACAGGGATTGGTGGAGTGATCCGCGATCCAATGGGCACAGGAATGGGCGCCAAGCCTGTCTGCAATACTGACGTGTTCTGCTTCGCTCCGCCGGAAACTGATGTTGCATCGCTGCCCCCCGGAGTGCTTCACCCTCGAACGGTCATGAAAGGGGTGGTTTCGGGAGTCCGTGACTATGGAAACCGCATGGGGATCCCAACCGTCAACGGCGCGGTTTACTTTGATCGTCGCTATCTCGGTAATCCCTTGGTGTACTGCGGCAACGTGGGAATGATCCCCGTAGGAATGGAGGAGAAAGAGGTCAAAGCGGATGATTTGATCGTAGCACTTGGAGGCCGAACGGGGCGTGACGGAATTCACGGTGCAACATTTTCATCGGCAGAACTGACCAGCGAGTCCGAATCGCTTTCGGGAGGAGCTGTCCAAATCGGCAACGCGATCACCGAAAAGATGGTGTTGGATGTGTTGCTGCAGGCCCGCGACCGTGGCTTGTTCAATGCGGTGACCGACTGTGGTGCGGGAGGCTTCTCAAGCGCCGTCGGCGAGATGGGTGAAGAGGTTGGCGCGGAAGTGTGGCTGGAAAAAGCACCTCTGAAGTATGAGGGACTGAACTATACCGAGATCTGGATTTCGGAAGCGCAAGAACGCATGGTGCTGTCCGTCCCACCAGAAAGCTGGGATGAACTCAAAGACCTTTGCGAAAGCGAAGGAGTCGAGGCGGCAATCTTGGGACGCTTCGCACCTACTGGAAGACTACAACTTACCTATCACGGCCAGGTCGTCGGTGATATCTCAATGAGCTTTTTGCATGATGGGCGACCGCCTGTAGTGCGCGATGCCATCTATTCACCTTCACCGGTGGAACCCCTCGAAATACCTGAACTCTCGGCAGAAGAAAATCGCGAGTCCCTGTTGGCGGTCATGGGCAGTCTGAACGTCGCCAGCAAGGAATGGGTCATTCGACAATATGACCACGAGGTACAGGGTGGCAGTGTTATAAAACCGCTGGTGGGTCCTCAATGCGATGGCCCAGGTGACGCCGCAGTGATCCGACCACTGCTGGAAAGTAAACGTGGACTGGTAATTTCCTGCGGGATGAATCCGCACTACGGTGATTTTGATACCTATCACATGGCCGCCTCGGCAATCGATGAAGCGATGAGGAATGCTGTGGCTGTGGGAGCCGACCCAACCAAAATCGCAATTCTTGACAACTTCTGCTGGGGATACACCGACCGGGCTGAAACCCTCGGCTCACTTGTGAGAGCAGCAATCGCTTGTCAGGACATGGCAATCACACTGGGCACCCCGTTTGTGAGTGGCAAAGATAGCCTGAATAATGAATTCAGCTTTGATAATGCCGATGGCCAACGTGAAACCATTTCAATTCCCCCGAGCCTGTTGATCAGTGCCATGGGGCAAATTGATGACGTTTCCAAATCCATCACCATGGACGCAAAAGCTGCTGAAAACATTGTTTTTCTTGCTGGGTCAACCAACAATGAGCTTGGTGGTTCACACTTGTCACTGGTTCGTGAGCTCAAGGGTGGTGAGGTGCCCCAAGTGAATTCGCTGATGGCAAAACAAACCTTCCTGCAGATTCACCAGGCAATTCAGAACCGTTGGATCCGTTCATGCCATGACTTGAGTGAAGGCGGTCTTGCCGTAGCTGCAGCTGAAATGGCAATGGCAGGGGGCCTGGGAATGGAAATTGACATTTCTCAGGTGGCAAACGACCTCAACGCTACGCAACTGCTATTCAGTGAATCCAATACGCGATTCCTAGTTGAGACGACTCCAGCGAATGCCGATGAATTTGAGCAATTGTTGCGATCTGCTGATGTCCCTGTTTGTCGCTTAGGTACAATCGAGCCGGGCAAACAGCTCATTGTCACCCGCAATCAGGATGTCGTGATGCAAGTTAACTTGGAAGACGCAAAAGCTGCTTGGAAAAAGCCGCTCGATTGGTCCTAAGCCCTTCCACAAGTCGTGCATCAAACTCGCAAGTATCCACCTCCCCTGAACACCAGCCATGATTTCAGCAGTCCAAGATGCGACCTGCACTGTCGTGATCTCGCGAGGCCAATCACGCAATCCTCAGAAGCGTGGACTCGAGCAAGGGATCGCAGACGAAATCGGCAAACTCGAGGGAGTGAACGTACTAACGATCCCTCACCTCTACGACTTACCCAAGACAAGCGATTCATACCAAACATTATCGCAGATCGAAGGCGACCTAATCGTTGTTTCTTGGATCTACTCCCGAGCCGCTCACTGGATCCTTGACCGCAACGGAATCCAAGGGCAGGTCGGGATTGTCGAAATTGGTAACCCCGAAGACGATGATCCGGAGGACGATGATCCGGAGGACATCGGATTAGAACAATCCGGCTCGACGGCAACCGATCAAGATTCCGAATCTGCTGAACCCGTGGTCGACCGTGTCACGGACTTGTACCCAAGACCAGATCGAAAAGTTCACTGTATCGACCTGAAGGTCGAAAATGATCCCCAAGCGTTCATCGCCGAAATCAAACGTATCCTTGGCGTGGACGTCAGTTCAGCAGAGAACTCGCTGCCAATTGTGGGCGGCCAACTTGTCCAAGTTGAGGAACAGACCTCAAGACGCTGGTATCCAGTAATCGATTTCAGCCGCTGCACAAACTGCATGGAGTGTGTCGACTTTTGCCTGTTTGGGGTCTACGGAGTCGATGGCACTGAGAATATTCTCGTCGAACAACCCGATAACTGCCGGAAGGGTTGCCCCGCATGCAGTCGCGTCTGCCCTGCAAATGCTATCATTTTCCCGCAGCACAAGGCTCCTGCGATCGCAGGTGCGGAGACGGAGGGTGATGAAGGCTTCAAAATCGACTTATCACAGTTGTTTGGTGCACCGAACAAAAGCGAGGACCCGATCGAGACCGCTGCGCGGGAGCGAGATGAGCAACTTTTGTTAGCAGGCCGTGACACAATTGGTATCGATGAACAGTTGAAGAAACGCCAAGCAGACCTTAGTTCTTCACCAAAAGATGGGCTGGATCGCTTGATTGATTCGCTTGATGATTTCGATCTTTAGTCTTTTGCTGAACTTTTTCGACACAGCAATCCGAGTTGTATGTTTTTTCAAGGTAAACTCCACGCCGCTGATGTCCGATAGCACATGTAGGTTTACTTACATAGGAGCTAGCTGTGCAGCAACGTCGATCCTCGCATATCTACCGTCGCTGCTGCTTAGCGGTCTTCATTGCGTCGGCCTCTACTTTTGTTGGTAACGCACCACTCAGTGCTGCTGAGCCACAAGTCCCACACCTGCTACGGATTCCTGCGGAGCGCACGGGCACAAATGTTCACAAGAATTCTCCTCTGAATTCCACTTTGAAGATCCGGATCGCTCGACGTCCTTGGTTGCTCGAAAAGCTTACGACACCAAGTCCCAAGCCATCCATCAAGATGACGCCTCCGAGACCGCCTGCTGCGATCTCCGACCCGCCATCGATGTCACTAGTTGTTCCCGAGAGCGGAAGCGGTTGGGTGACTCGCGGTCGCGTCAAGACTCAGGTACCGAACTATGCTGATCTGAAGCAGACCGATCCACCAGCGGTTTCAAGCGGAGGCGTGGATTCTGATCAACTGACACCACAAACCAAGCTGCAGAGTGTCACGAAGGAAGCACCTGGTTCAGCAAAAGCCAGTGCCTCAACGACGTCCAATAAGCGAACTGGTGGGTATGAAGCGACTGAAAATGGCGCGATAGATGCCTTGGACCAGGTGATTGAGACAGCTCAGCAATCAGGCGTTGCCAAGAAGTCCACGCTGGAATTCAAGGGAACAGAGTCCGACAAGAGCCAATCGCAGATCGGTAAGAAATCGACTGCGACACTCAACGGTGGTGCGGTGATTGTTGGTGACGGTGATGCATCAATAGCAGACAGTGCTGATGTTCGGCCCGAGGATTCCAAGGCCGCCCCTTCGCCGCAACTCGTTTCACCCGAGCAGGGCAATGCAACATCGGCAGATTCGGAGAAGGTTGCTGACGACTCGAAATCGGGTGGCGAAACAGTTGCCAGCACAGAAATGGCAACGAGCAAAGCTGACTCCAACGCTGCTGAGAGCGATCCAACAGCTGAATCGAAGGCAAACGATGTTGCGGCTGGCAGGCTTGAAAAGCAAGATACCGCCGGCCCCTCAGAAGCGGAGGAAGAAGCGTCTGAGCCAAGCAGCGACGGCGTGTCAAAGAAAAATGACGTCGTCGAAGTTCGCAAGCTGCGGCTACAGGCAGACGGAACTGTTTCAGACAAGTCGGGCTTGGCGGAGAGTGAGACGAAGTCACTGAAAGCAGAGGAAGAAGCGAAGAAGGAACCGGCATCACAGTTCGTTAGCAGCGATAACCCGCTTGCCACAAAGCTCGACTACACAGGTCGGCCTGCCGAGCCGATCAAATTGACGCGTTCGGTTTCACGAATGCGGAATACGATCAAACAGGGGCTGCTGTATCACTACGCCAGACCAGAAGCTGCCAACGAGCGAAGCAACTGGGGCATGTTGCACTCGATCATGGTATTTGGGGCGGATACCAAGATTCGTGTCAACAATCGCAAGCACAGTGCAATCGCTTGGATCGCTGGAAACAACGCATGCCGAGGGCAGCGTTTGCTGACAACTGAAAACGATGCCATTGCCGCTCGCAGCGGTGTGGGTCTGCAGGGTCACCAAGCCCAGTTCCTCGCGGTTTTCTCGCTCTGTGATGTGCCACTCGACTACCCCGTTTACGCCTCAAACGAGAAGTTTTCGATACGTGAGATGGTCGAGTCAGAGATGTTGGCTTGCCGTTCCGGGGAAGAACTGACCTTCTCGCTGATTGGTTTATCCCACTATCTCGATACTGACACCATTTGGCTCAATGCCGATGGCGAAACATGGAGTTTCGAGCGTTTGATTAAGGAAGAGCTTTCACAGCCCATTGTGGGGGCAGCTTGTGGGGGAACACACCGTCTGATGGGTTTTGCCCATGCTCTGAGGAAGCGACGTGCTGCTGGCAAGCCGATTACCGGCCAGTGGAAGCGAGCCGAGATCTTCATGAAGGATTTCGAGAAATACGCTTATCGGCTACAGAATCGTGATGGCTCAATGAGCACAGACTGGTTCGAGGGTCGTGAAGATAACGGTGATATGGATCGCAAGATTCAGACCACAGGTCATATGGTGGAGTGGTTACTCACAATCACTCCGGATGCCAAGCTTCAGGAACCACGTCTGGTCAATGCAGTGCGTTTTCTGGCCAATACCATCTACACCGAACGTGGACACGACTGGAAGATAGGTCCCAAAGGTCATGCATTGCGTTCTCTGGCGATGTATTACGAACGTGCTTACGGAGGCGACAAAGCATGGCAATCAAGTTCAATGGCAAAATCGGGCAGTCAATCCCGCCGTTGATCATCTTTTGCGTGGTTTGCCTGTCCGCGAAGCGTACCATCGACTAGAATATTGTCATCCTGTCCCGTTTCTTCCTAGGGCTCGGCTGTCGATGGCAACGCAACGACTGACCAAACACAACTCCGCCATGGTTTCCTCAGCCATAGCGCTGCTTCAGGCTCGGAATGCGGATGCGTTGCTGATTCTTCTGGACGGTTCGACTGACTGGAAGCGGATCGTCGAACTGACGGGCGAGATGAGCAAACCAGTGATTGTTGCTCTGGATTCTCAGGAAGACCTCGAAGGTGCCTCAGAAGCTGGCCTGAAAACCGTCGTACTCAATAAAGAAAAAGCTCCACTCCTGGAACGCCTACAGCATGCTTTACTGGAAGCTGCTGCGGACGAATTGATCCGCACCAACGGAGAAGTGGTAGCGGTATATCGTGGTTTTCAGCAGAATCGACTCGATTCCATCAGCCACTTGCAGCTCGATGAACGCATGCGGCGGTTGACCAGTCGTGACCTGCAGATGCTTGAGAGCCGTGTACCATTGCAAACCATCAAAGTGGTCGTCGACTTGGCTGCCCAGATTGGACGGGAAGGTCGTGAGGGCAAAGCCGTAGGCACCTTATTCGTGGTCGGTGATACCCGCAAGGTTTTGGAACATTCCAATGACAGTGGTGTCGATCCCTTTCGCGGATACAACAAGAAGCACCGAAACCTGCTGGATGCCCGTGTCCAGGAAGATGCCAAAGAAATCGCACAGCTGGACGGCGCATTTCTGATTGGCAGTGACGGGGTGATCGAACGCAGTCGGCAAATGCTGGAGGTCTCACACGAGGACCTGACCATGACGAAAGGCCTAGGTGCACGACACTGGGCAGCGGCAGCGATCACGCGAAAAACAAAAGCGATTTCCGTCGTTGTCAGCCAGTCCACGGGCACGGTCCGACTTTATCAAGACGGCAATCTGGTGATGCGAATTGAACCGATGGACAAAGCAGTGAAGTGGCAGGAATTCGCTTTTGAACCGCCTCCCACGCCGCCAGAAGCCTAGACCAGCTCAAGAGCACCTGCACCGCGATATTCTCACTGCACCGCGATATTCTCACAGCACCGTTTCACGAGCAGCACGCTTCAGCTGAACTACCCTTCAGCTACAGGGCAGTTCCCAGCAACATCCGAGTCGCCAAGGCAATGTCGGGCTGTCTCATCAGCGACTCGCCCACGAGAATTCCCTTCACACCGCCTGCACCCAATGCTTGGACATCTTGATGGGTGCGAATTCCACTTTCCCCCACTAGCAGTCGATCTTCGGGAATTTCAGGACGAAGTGTCAGCGTGTGATCGAGAGATGTTTCGAACGTATGCAGGTTCCGATTATTGACGCCAACGAGCCTTGTACCTGTCGCGAGCACAGCGGGCAAATTCGCCGGATCAAACAATTCGATCAACGTCTGCATTCCAAGTTCAATCGCCTGATCATGCAGGCTAAGCAGCTGATCAGGTGACAAACATTCGGCGATCAAAAGAACACAGTCTGCTCCAG
>JBPCVE010000474.1:0-5324 GCA_051010795.1 Rubripirellula sp. | reverse complement strand
CATTTCAAATGATGTTGTCCCTGTGGTAAGGAGAGAAGCGGCAAATGTTTGCGGGTTTTTTGGGCCTAACTATACTCGGCGACTGCGTTTCGGCTGATTCCATGAAGATGGAACCAGTGTCACGTGGTCGGTCGCGCATGGCTCGTAACCTGTTGCCAGCTCCCTTGCTCGTAGTGACTGATTTTTAACTACTAAACCCCATCACTGTCGTGTTTGCCGCCGATTATGCAGCAAAAACGCCAACGCCTGGAAGGTTCGGTCTATGACCTCGCGTAAGCGAAATAACTCCTCGACGTTCAACTTAAGTGCCCTCCGCGGTGCAGATTCTGATCGTTCGCCTGAGCTCAAAGCCAAAAAAAGAAGGCAGACGCACAAAAAGCGACGCCAAAATATCCTCGAAACCCTTGAGGCGCGGCAATTGCTGGCTGCCGATGGTGGTCCGCAGTTGATCGGGATTCAGCCGAACACGGGCGAGGTGATTGTCGACAACTCAATTGTCCAGTCGCGGCCCCGCGTTCTGACCTTGCGATTTGATGAGGATCAACAGATCGATCCCGGTACGCTGAGTGCCGTGCAGGTGACGCGTGCCGGCGAGGATAATCTGCTGGGCACCGAAGACGATGTCGCCATCGTTCCTGGGCTTGTCACCTTAGGCGAGGATGCGGACAACGAAGTGGTTGTCCGTTTTTCTGAAGCGTTGGTTGATGACCTCTACAAAATCGAAGTCATCGGTTTCGATGATCCTACGGAAGGCTTGATTGGCCTGAGAAACACACGCGGCGAATTACTGCAGACGCAGGATCCGCAGCAGCAATCTGACGTGACGCGTTTTGATTTGCGTTTGGGAGCGCTCATTGAAGCCATCGTGCCACAACCGATGGTCCGCTCAGCGGACGGAAGTTTGTCTCAGAATCGCAACGAGATCGTAGTTTATTTCAACGAAGATCCGTTGTTTATTGAAAATGATGAGTCGGGCCAACCGACGCTGCGATCCGTTGAAAATCCGCGGTTCTATCAATTGCTGCTGACGCAGGAAACTGTCAGCACGGTCGATGATGCGCTCTACCACCCCGACAGTGTTGTTTATGACGAGGCAACCCACACAGCGAGGCTGATTTTCTCGGGTGACCTGAATGAATTACCTGCTGTAGACGGGAAGGCGGGGGTTGACCTTGCAGGTGGTACGTTCCGATTGAGAATTGGAACGGCAGTTGATGACCGTGTTGATTTGATCGTCCCCCTCGAAGCACGCAACGTCGTGCCATTGGTGGTAACTGATTTTGGTATCCCAGGTCTCCGCGTGACCCTCCAGTCTTTGGCCGTTGGCGAGTCCAACTCTGGTCGGATGGTGCGGTTTGAGGATGTTGGTGTCGGAGGTTTTTCGGTCACTACGGAAGCAGTCGCTTCAGGTCCAGATACGATCGTCGTTAATTTTGGTGGGGATTCGCCAACCATCGACCAGTTGAAGACAGAGCTTCAAATTCAGGGCTTTATCAGTCTGGTTGAGAATCCTGGTGACGATCCCGCTGATCCTCTTGCTCCCGCTTTAGGTGCCACTCTTCTGCCATCACGAGTGGTTGATGCGCCAGCACTGAGTTTGGTCGCCGTAGGAGAGACTCTGGAAACATCGCTGGACGTCGGTGTGTTCGGAAATAGTGGTAGCGATGGTGCTCTGACAAGTCTTGTGTTGTCGGAATCGATCGACGCCCAAGCATTTCTGGTTGAGCCGATTGGTGGGGATGACGATCTAGGGCACAGTCCTACACGAAGCCACATTAATCCTCTGTTCGGACCAGATCTCACCAATGGCGTGACGGAAGTTCCCTACAACTTCCAAGGTATTTTTGAGCAGGTGGGTGCTGTTTCTCACTTGAACCAGATCAATGCGGTCGAAAAAGAGCGGATTCGTGAAGCGCTGAACCTATGGGCCAGCAAAATAGGTGTTCAGTTTCGTGAGACGGTGGATCAGGGCATCACGTTTGCCTTTGGGGACGATGGAGTCCTGCAGGATGTTGGACCTGTTTCAAGCGTGAGCGAGCCTGCTCTGAATGCAAGCTTACGCATCGACCCCACGTTCACCGAGTCTGCATTGGTCTTCAACCGATCCGCAGTCTTCGGAACCGATTACGGTGAGGATCTGACTCGCAAGGCTGTGGGTGGCATTGGCTTATTGCTCGGTTTGGAACAGTCCAGCGAGCTTTCGCCTGCGACGATCATGTCTTTCAATAACGCGTTCTTGAACGCGAGTATTGATGTTCTTTCAGATAATGAGCCGGTTTTCCCCGGTAATACCGATGTGCTGCACGGACAGTATCTGCATCGAGCCGACAGCGTTGATATTGACCTTTACCGATTCGAGGTGGATCTGGATGATCCAACGCAAAAGGGTACGTTGACCGCTGAGAGTTTCGCCGAGAGATTGGCAGATTCAAGTTTGCTTGATACGAGCCTGACACTCTTTGAAGAGACCACAGCATCGATCACCACAGACTTTGGTTTGGGAATCGATTTGGGTGTGACCATCACCTCATTGCTTCGCGGTCGGCAGGGAAATGGTTCACAGCTTTCGTTTGTGCAAACTGACCGTGTTGCAGGTGACACCGAGGTTCGTGTGCTCAGGGCCCAAGATGCTTCGGGCGTTGAGGTGTCTAATGGCATCCTGATTGATTTGCCACGCGAGGAAACTGGTGTAGCCGAATTACTCGAGGCAACTGCTTTAGTCGATGCGATCAACAACGATCCATTCGCCAGTTCAATTTTCCGGGCGTCAATCACGGTTGGTGAGCCGACGACCAATATTGTTGGTGTCGATCTGGGGACCTTCTCGCCACTGAGGCTAGGCGGTGGTGGCTTGAACCGCATTCAGGCGAATGATGATTACTTTGGGGAAGATTCTCGGATTCGGGCATCACTTGGCGAGGGTGTCTACTATCTGGGAGTTGCTGCGAGTGGTAACGATCAGTATGACCCAACCATTTCTGGCTCAGGGAACGGAGGGCGGACACAAGGCGCCTACGACCTTCATCTGAAGTTTGAACCGCAAGTTGATGAGTCGGACGTGCTGCGTGATCGGGATGGAACACGAGTTGATGTCCCTGGCACGCCTATCGATGCTGATGGAGACGGTGTTCCCGGCGGAGTGCACAACTTCTGGTTCCAGACACGCGCACTTGATCGAATGATCGTCGTCAAAGGTGATGGGGCAACGGTCGAACCAGGCCAAACTCTCGAAATCATGAGTTGGGATGGGACACTTCGTAACTATGAGTTCGTGCCAACTGGGGGTGACCCTAGTCCGGGGAATATCGCGGTCAGTTATAACTCGCTCGGAACCGCACAGTCAGTCGCAAATGCTTTGGTGATTGCGATCAACAACCAGAACCAGACGTCAAACACTGGTGTGAGCGCAGGTACAAGTCAGGAGTCTTACGAGGGTTTTGTTCGTGATGTTGTGGTCTTGAGCGGTGACCGTTCCGTCACACTGTCAGCGGATTTTCAGGGCTTCGAGGTTCTCGGGCGAAACCTGTTTGTTGATCGAGTCGCTGGTGCAGCATCTGATGGATCGTTGGAGAAACCCTTCAACAACATTGCCAACCCTGACGTCTCCAACGCGATCGGTTCAGCATACTTTGGAGATATCATCCGAATCGTCGGCAATGGCGGCTTGGATGGTGATTTGTTAACGGAGCAAGATAACTTCAGTTACCAACTTGGAATTTCCGAGGTAGGCGGAGCACCTCTTCGTGATGGGGTTGCGATGAATATTCCTCATGGTGTGACGACCATGGTGGATGCAGGAGCAATATTTAAACTGCGAAATTCGTATATCAATGTTGGTAGTAGCACGACACTAATTGACCGAAGTGAATCAGCGTTGCAGGTTCTCGGTACCCCGCGTCATGTTCAGCTTAGTCTTCAGGGAGATGATCCGGTAGAAACCACGCTTTTGGGCGATGATGTCGGGAGTGATGCAGAAGGTTATGCCGACGGCAGCGTGATTCTGACCAGTATGCGAGACCGCGCTGTTGATTCCGCTGCTTCAGGTTTCAGCCCTGATCCAGCACCCGGTAATTGGGGCGGAATTATTTTTCGACGTGATGTGGATCGCTCGGAAGGAAGGAAAGACTTGGAAGGTGACGGTATCTTCCTGCAAACTGTCAACCATGCTGAGATGCGTTACGGTGGCGGTAGCAACGTTCTAATCGACTCTGTGCAGCAGTTGGTAAATCCGATTCAGATTGTCGACATGCGACCAACGGTCAGTTTCAATGAAATTATGTTGAGCGCTGACTCAGCAATTAGCGCCGCTCCCAATAGCTTTGAAGAAACCAGTTATCAGGCACCGCAGTTTCAAAAAGGCGGTATCTTTACTGCTGACTATGATCGAGTCGGTCCGGACATGTATCACAACTTGTTGCTTGATAACAGTGTCAATGGTGTCTTTATTCGCGTTGCCACGACACCGGTGGAAGCACCAAAAGAATTTACATTGGCAGCGCGGTTCGATGACACTGAGCTGGTTCATTACGTTTCCGAGAATCTTGTTTTGGCGGGATCGCCAGGCGGATCTATCCAAGATGGTGTAGCGCCATCCATGGCTTTAGTCACGGGTCGTCGTCTTGCTGGTGGGCAGGTGGAACCAGGCGTCTATGATTACAAAATGACATTTGTTGACGCGAATGGTTTCGAGTCGCTGGCAAGCCCGGTTCCTTTTACCTTTAATGTCGCTGTTTCGGATTCCGTTGTGGAATTCACTACTTTGCCGGCAGTACCAGCCACTGGGGACTATGTATCGCGTCGCCTCTATCGATCACAGACTGGACTTGATGACTACGTGCTCGTGGGACGACTTGACGCTTCCACGGTGACCTTCACGGACGACACGCCACTTCCCGCGCCCGGTGAAGGATTTGAACTTTTATCGCTCACGGGTGTTCGAGGGCGAGTCGACGCGTCGCTGGTACTTGATCCGTCTTTGATTGTAAAACTACGTGGGTCACGAATCGAATTAGAGCCCGGCACGCAGTTGTTGGCAGAGGGGCAGTTACAAAGTCCTGTTGTGTTTACCAGTTCACTGGATGATCGATTCGGCGCTGGTGGAACGTTTGACACCAATAACGACAACAATCTGCAGACGCCACCTGCGTCGCCTGTTCGCGGTGACTGGGCTGGTATTTATGCCGGCCCAACTTCGAATGTCAGTTTTGATCATGTGCAGCTATCTTACGCCGGTGGTATCAGCCTGCTTGATGGCGGGCTCGCACGCGGTTTCCTCCCGCTGGAATTGCAGCAAGCTGAAGGACGCGTCACCAATTCGCGCTTCG
>JBPCVE010000473.1:0-2619 GCA_051010795.1 Rubripirellula sp. | reverse complement strand
GGTCAAGGCAATCCAACGAACTGGGGCAATCACGATCGAAGTGTGGTTGCAACCGAGAACGTTACGGCAGGATGGACCGGCTCGAGTTGTGACACTCTCAAAGGATTCTGGGGCACGGAATTTTACTCTGGGTCAGGAAAACGGCAGTATTCAGGTCAGGTTGCGGACTTCGAAAACTTCGACGAATGGAATTCCAGCTGTGACTTCCAAAGATCGCAGCCTGAAAGAAGAGTTGGCACACGTTGTCTACACGCGGGACCGAGCTGGCAATGTCAGTATCTATATCAACGGTAGGCTCAATCAGCGGGGACGAGTTGCCGGGGATTTCAGCGGGTGGAGTGATCAGTATCGGTTGGCCATTGGCAATGAGTTGTCAGGCGATCGTCCGTGGTTAGGAGATTTGCATTGGGTGGCTGTCTACAGCCATGCTTGGCGGCCCAATGACGTTACCACTCGATACGCAAACGGGCCCGACAATGGGAGTCGGAGATCGCTGGCAGTCGCCGTTGATACTCGCCCGAGATTTTTCGAAACCAAAATAGCGCCTATTCTTTCGAACCACTGTCTTGAATGTCATGATTCTGCTTCGCGTGAGGGCGGGCTTGATTTGTCGCACAAAGATATGGCTCTTCGGGGGGGCGATTCCGGTAAGTCAGTCATCGCAGGGCAAGCCGCCAAGAGTCCGCTCTGGGTGGCGATTGATGCAGATGAGATGCCTCACGATCGTCCTGCTCTCAGTCTTAGCCAGAAGCAGGCTGTGAAGAAGTGGATTGATGACGGTGCTGTTTGGAGTGTTGATTTTGTCGATCCGGCAATTTATCGGCATGTGCGGCAGGCAGGTAATTGGGTCCAGCGTCTCACGATCCCAGAGTATGTGGCAACGGTGAAAGCGATCTTTGATGTTGATGTATCGAGCGAAGCAGAAAGAAGTTTGCCAAAAGATCAGCGGGCAGATGGTTTTCGTAATACTGCATACAATCTGAATGTCGATCTGAAACATGTAGAAGCTTATGCCCAAATGGCTGCCCTGATTGTCGAGCAAGTTGACGTTGTGCGGTTTGCCCGCCGTTTTGGGAAGAGCAAGAAGTTGACGGATGACAATATGCGTCGATTGATCGCTGATCTGGGTAAATGGGTCTTGCGTGCACCGCTGACCGAGCAGGAAGTTGCTTTGTACCGTGGAATCTCCACCACTGTGGCCAGTTCCGGGGGCGATTTTTCGGAGGCTGTGGAAATGATACTCGAGGCGATGCTGCAATCACCCAGATTTCTTTATCGCATTGAGAATCAACTCGGAGATGGAACGCGTTGGCCGGTGAATGATTATGAACTCGCATCTCGGGTCAGTTTTATTGTTTGTGGATCGGCTCCCGACGATATCTTGTTGAAAGCGGCAGAGTCAGGGCAGCTCACTGATCCTGAGGAACTGCGACAACAGGTAAAACGCCTTCTCGCAACTCCTAAGGCTCGTGCCCAATCTGAACAGTTCATTATTCAGTGGCTGAATCTTGAGCGACTTGAGAACCTGCGGCCTGATCGACAGCGCTTCCCTGATTGGCGGGCTTCACTTGCCAATGATATGCGGCAGGAAACGATCAATTTTTTCACGGAGCTCGTGTGGGAACAGACCCGACCTTTATCGGATCTGTTGAATGCTCAGTTTACCCACCTGACACCAGAACTTGCGAAGCATTACGGGATCACGGAAACAGGAGCGGGGACACAACGTTATGACCTTTCTGAAATTCCCTCTCGCGGCGGCTTGCTGACTCAAGCGAGTGTCTTGACCATGGGCGGGGATGATGCCTCGATGGTGACTCGTGGCTTATTTGTGCTCAGTGATTTGCTTTTCAGTGAAGTCGGGGATCCGCCACCGGGGCTGGATATTACCCCCGTGCCGACAAGTCCAGGAAAAACACATCGAGTGATCGCGACAGCGCGGGTGAAAAGTGAATCTTGCGGTGGTTGTCATTCGCGGTTTGAACCATTGGCTTATGGGCTGGAACGTTACAACGGCATCGGCGCCTTTCAAACCGTGGATCAGCATGGCAATCAATTACGGCAGGATGGCGAAATCCTGTTTCCTGGGGATGCGGAACCGACTGCTTATCAAACATCAGCGGAAATGATGGATTTGCTGGCCGACAGTGATCGTGTCAAGGAGTGTCTGACGCGGAAGGTTAGCCAGTTTTTGTTGGGGCGGCCATTAAATCTGACCGATGCTGCCAGTCTAAGGAGAATCCATGAAGCTTCACAAAAAAGTGGTGGCACTTATCAGAGCTTGGTCACGGCGATCGTACTGAGTGACCTGGTTCGCACGACACAAACTGAGTCTGAGCCCGATCAGTGACGTCGTTCGAACAATCATTCTGTTGCTGGCCTTGAAAGGCGTGCCGTTAAAATCCAGTTGTCGGATCAATTTTGCTAGTCTTGCAAAGCATCGATGCTGTGTCAGCTTTCGTGCTAAATCCTATTTACCCTGATTTTTATACTGCCATGAAACAGACTCAAATGCACCGTCGAACGATGCTCCGTGGAGCGAGTGGTATTTTGATTGGTTTGCCGCTACTGGAAGAAATGTTTCTTCCGGCAGCAGTCGCCGCGGCTGAATCTCAAATT
>JBPCVE010000472.1:0-3762 GCA_051010795.1 Rubripirellula sp. | reverse complement strand
CGGTATACCCCATTCTGGTCTTTGTAGGTTTAGAAATCACCGCTCAGAGTTTTTTGGCAACACCGCGAAAACACTATGCCGCCGTCGCTTTGGCTTGCTTACCGGCGCTGGCATTTCTTGCACTCAGCTTCCCCAATCAAATGTTTGGTGATGCAGCGCTCCGAGATGCAGGGATTCAACTCTCGACGTTGCAGAACAGTTTGCTACAAACGAACCTCAAGACTATCGGCATGCTAAGCAGTGGTTTCATCATCACCAGCTTGCTATGGGCTTGGACGTTAGCAAAAATTGTGGATCGCGAAATTAAGGTGGCAGCCTTGGTGATGGCATTGGCTGGTGTACTGACGGCTTTTGGGGTCATTCATTCACCACTGCCAGGCAATCAGCTATTCGTTCTGTTTGGACCGGAGAGTTGGGGCAATATCGTTCTCGACGATGCCAACCGTGGAGCCGTCATTGAGTACGTTGCAGGCTACTTCGCATCTGCCATCCTGCTGGTCGCATGGTCTATGCATCCGAATGCTCGGTCACCTGTGACGAACGACGATGATGCGATCGCTGCACACGAGTGAATCAGTGATAGATTCCAGGCGGGCAAGTAGGTTTTACCTTCTGCCGTGAATCTGCACTGATCTCGGCTCGTTACGGACAGATGCCAGCGTTATCAGCTCAACATTATCGGGCAGCGATGCCAAGCCTGCCTCGGCTGCGTTCTGTGATTCGAACCAAGCGAAAACCCCCGGGCCCCAACTACTCTGCCCGTGCCCCAGCACCCCTCGATCGCTTAGCCACTCAATCACCTGTGTGACAGCCTCGCCGTTGTAGGATCCTCCTTGGACGCTCGCAAACAACCGACCGCTTAACTCGTTGTAAGTTCGCGTACCATTGGCAAATGCCTTGAAGTGGCCCTGTTTCGCAGCCGGCATGATTTCCTCAATTACCAAACGCCGCAATTCATGCCCCATCTTCTCAGAGGCTGGTTGCAGACGTGAAAACTTCTCACGCTCCTGCTCACCACTAACAGCGACCACGTGATCCAGTGGCCTCAATACTGCAACACGCCATTCCTCCGGCAAGTAAACTCCCTCCTGAACAGCATTGAGCTTCCCACCCACAGCCTTTTCATCTGCTTCGCCGTTCAATGCTTCGCCATCGCCTGCTTCATAGATCATTCCACCTTGCCAGTAACCATGAGTGCCAACCACAGATCTTTGTCCACGACTTGCCAGAGCATTTGCGATTGTGCTTTGATCCACAGCCAAAGCTTGGTGAAGACAGAGACTTTCGGTAACTGCCAACGCAAGCTGTGTTCCACTCCCCAGCCCACAATGCGTTGGCGCGGTTTGCAGGACTTGCACGCTACATGATGGCAAGGCCGCTGCACCGTTGAATTGACGAACTCGCTCGGCAATCGGATCAATTCGATCCTGATAATCATCTGGACAGCGAAACCTGTCGGATGTCGAAACCACCACTTCCGTGCAAGGCGTATTGAGCATGACGCCAACTCCGCCAAAAGGGCGAACCGTATCCAACAAGCCAAAATGCAAACGAGAACCAGTACAGATTCGCACCGTGAAATCATCGCCATCAGAGTCTGGGGGATTAATGGCTTGTGATGCGTTCATCGATCGTCTTTCGAAGGAAATCGAACGCTGTCTGTTCAGTCTGACCGCCCGTCTTATCGATCAATGGTTGCAAACGATTCAATTCTTCCTGAATTTGGTCAGCAGACAGCAGATGTGTTCTCGTTGCCAGAATAGCAGCTTCGATCACAGCGAACTTTGCACGATTGAAACCAAAAAACGGTTTCTCGATTTCGGAATGGACGACGCGACAAGTCATTTCCACACGAGGCTGATCTTCTGAGACCGCCTCCACTTGTACAGCCATCCAACGATGGCAACTTCGCAATCGCCACCAATCAGAATCATCCCACTGCTTCACAAGATCCGCGATCTCGCTGGTGCTGAGTTTGCCAACCGCCGTCCGAGCGATCAAGCTGACATCATCCGTGACATGCACAACCGCTTTTCCGGTGGCCACTAGATTTTGATAGGTCAGTGATGAGCGGAACGGTTTGAGAACCAATCGCTCCGGCGTCTTCTGCTCACCGAAATCATCAGCCACCACTGGTCCCATGGGCGCCAGGTTGACGATTCCATTTAAATCGATCGAGGTCACGATCGCTTCAAGGATCACGAGGCCAATTCCCCACGTGTCGAATCACGAAGTGCTTTGGGGCGCATTTCATTGGGTGCATGCTTTGAATGGTGCAAATTTCTGCGTCTCGCCACCACAACAAAATTTTCAAGCAACGCCATTCCATCGTCTGTGAGCACCGACTCCGGATGGAACTGAACGCCATGCACTGGTCGCGTGACATGCTGAATCCCCATGATCACACCATCATCCTGACTACGAGCCGTCACTACCAATTCGGCAGGCAGGCTATCTTCATCAACTGCCAGTGAATGGTATCTACCCACATTGATTGTGGCGGGAAGACCGGCGAATAAACCGGCAGCACCATGCGTGACAGGGCTAACCATGCCGTGTCGCGGAGGACAGGGACCGACGGTTGCACCGAACGCGGCTGCAATAGCCTGATGCCCAAGACAGACGCCAAGGATGGGTATCTCAGCGTCAAGATTCCGAACCACATCCACCGAGCAACCTGCCTCGAATGGCCCCTTGGGGCCAGGCGACAAAACGACAGCAGTTGGATCGAGCCGTTGGCATTCGCGGCGATCAATTTGATCGCTGCGCACCACGAGCGTATCAGCACCCAACCGCCTCAAATAACGGGCAAGGTTATGAACAAAGGAGTCGTAATTATCGAGGAGCAGAATCACAGATTATCGGCGTGGTTTGGCAAACTTGATCTTTTCAATCAGTTTGACAACTTCATTGCCCTGTTTGTACCCACTTACCGCAGTAATTGAGCGAATTACATACTCATAGCGAAGATTGTAGTCTGTATCGATCTCGATCTCAGGTCCATCCTCACCCTCGACGGGGGCAGTGGTGCCGATCAGTTCAACGACATTGGCACGCAACTGATCAAAATCAGTCCCCAAATTGATCTCATTGAGCGACATCGTAGTCAGTTTGCCGTTCTCATCGGCCTGCAGCCTTAATTTCAGGGGCAGGTCAGTCGGATCCATGGTCATGGAATCACTTCCAGCCAATGGCATGCGAACACTGAAGTCGCCCTCGAGTTCCACAATTTTGAAGGTCATGACGAAGAAGATGAGCAGCAGAAAGACAACGTCAATCATGCTGGTCATGTTCAAGCCACTTTTTTCCGCATCTGCACGATTTCGGATTTTCACGAATTGTCCTCCTTCACGCGTAACGCAAAGTTTTCAAGCTGTTGTTCTTGGGCAACTCGAATCACTTCCTGAACATCTCCCGCAGACGTATCCTTGTGTGCTCGGATGACAACGTTGGCGTCTCCAACGGTTTTGCCTTCTGCTTTGATGACCGCCAGTTCTTTCTGCAAACCAACTCGCAGGGTCTCTGCCGTATAGTCATCACCGCCGAGGATGATCTCACCATCCTGCGCTACATGCAGGATGATGGGAAACTCCAACGGTACCTCGGGTGGCTTCACCAACTGGCTGCTGGGCAACTTGACGCGATCATTGGACTCAGTCTGCGCAAAATTGATCAGAACCATGAAGAACGCGATCAGCTGAAACACCATGTCGATCATTGGCGTCAGGTCACCTTCAGCCAAGTCGACTTTCTTTGACTTGA
>JBPCVE010000471.1:0-10738 GCA_051010795.1 Rubripirellula sp. | reverse complement strand
CAGCAGATTGAAGCCCGAAACGTCAGTAAGGGATCTGACACATCCAAGATCGAAACCTATCGCAACGTTATCACAGAACTTGAAAAACAGATTTCTCATGAATCTTTCTGGCTCAAGACAGCAAAGCCTGAAGTCCCCAACACGCTCAACACAGACCCTGAGTTTACTTTTTCAACGAAGATCAGGAACCTGCTGGAGCTGTCGAAGCTTGCCTTCCAAACCGATTCAACTCGTGTGATCACGCTGAGCCTGGATTGGATCTACGGAGCGATCAAAGTCCCTGGGGCCACCGGCGGTTGGCACACACTATCGCACCACGGTGGCAAGCAAACCCTGCTGGAATCGCTGAGCCGGATCGAACGTGACATCATCAAACATCTCAACCAATTCTTGACTGATCTCGATAGCATCCCCGAAGCAGACGGAACGTTGCTTGATCACACCACCGTGGTCATCGGCAGCAACTTTGGAGACGCATCAAATCACACCTGCAGCAATCTGCCTACCATAGTGGCTGGCGGCGGTTACCGGCATCAGGCTCATGCCGTGCCAGAAAAGCCAACGCCACTGTGTAACCTGTGGCTCGAACTGTTGCATGATCACAACATAGATGTCGGCCAGTTCGGCAGCAGTGATGGCGGTCCCCGCCAGCTTCTCGTTCCGTAGTTGCTTTGATGACACGCCAGATCAGCAACAGGTGCAAAAGATGTCAGGGACCGTTTTTGAGCGTGCCTTGATGACAGGCTCAGCACGGAGCAACCGATGGACGGCGTGGTGGCACATCAGCGGATCGAGAGACTGGAAGGGCCCATCAGCCAAGCGGTTGGTTTCTGATGCGTTTCCAGAGAATCATTGATCAGCAACTGCAAGGTATCCGTGTTGAGACCTTGCCTTTTCAGAAGTCGAAGGGTGATGGAATTTGCCTGGAGCAGTCTTCCCCCGAGACGATCGATCGAGATGATGTCCTCGTCTTCACCCCCCAACAAGCTACTGAGATCCAAGCCTGATTTGGTGATCGGGCGGTGGGTCACCTTGTATGCGTCCCCAAGCTCTGCCTTCTTGGCGATATGCCGAATGCAATCGTCGACTCCGCCGATTTGATCGACGAGCTTATTCCGGATCGCTTGGCTTCCGGACCAAACCCGGCCGCCAGCAAGCGTGCGAAGCTTATCAACGGGGATCTTTCTGGCCCCACTGACAAGCTTGAGGAATCGTCCATAAACCGAGTCGATCGACTTTTGCATCACCTTGGTTTCATCCTCTGTGAACCCTCGGTCGAGCGAAAACAGGCTCGCGGATTCGTCGAGCTGAATATTTTCTGCATGCAGCCCCACCCGTCGCATCAAAGCCCCGCCGCTCAACTTCATCGCGAAGACGCCAATCGATCCAGTGACCGTGCCCCGTTCGGCGTAGATAGGGGTCCCGATGCAACTGATCCAATATCCCCCGGACGCAGCGACGTCTCCCATTGAAATGACGGTCGGTTTCTTTTCAGCAAGTTTCTTCAATGCCTGGCGGATCGCTTCGCTGGCTGTCGCGCTTCCGCCCGGCGAGTTGATGCGGACGACAACGCCTTTTACCCGATCCTCATCCGTCAGTTTTTGGATTCGCTCCACGGTCGGTCCCGCCACGATCGACCCAGCACCTCCCGCATCGACGATCGCACCGCTTAGGTGCAGCACGACGATCGTGTTGTCTTGAACCGAGCCATTTGAACTGTTGCCGGCCATCAGTTCACCCATCAGCTGAAAGAAGGAAACGTCCTTCTTCGCTGCTTTCCTGGGGGTGACCCAGTTCAGGTTCTCACCGATGTCATCGCCGATTGTTTTTTCCATCGCTCCATAGGGTGCTAGTTTATCGACAAGCCCTTTGGCCAAGGCCTCCTTTGCAAGCCACATCCGTTTGGATTGCAGTTCTCGCACATCGGCCGTCTTAAGCCCACGGCCTTTCGCGATGCGATCCACCGCCGCATCGTTGATGGTCGTCAGCATATTCAGATAATGTTGACGCAAGTGATCACTCATCCGTGCATTCAAATAGGGCTCTACCGCGCCCTTGAAGTCGCCGGCTCGAACCACGGATGCTTTGACGCCCACCAAATCCATCGCGTCGCGATAAAACATCGATTGCATCGAAACAGAGGGGATATCGACCTCACCGAAGTCGGCCATGTAGACGGTGTCGCACATGGATGCAATTTCGAGTGCCTCGCGGCTCGCCGATTCCAACCATGCGTGCGTTTTTTTGCCGGAACCCGTCACCTTCTTGAAGTGACGTGAAAGCTCATCCAGTTGAGCTGAATTCATGGAGAAACCCGAGGACAAGTCCACCACCAAGTGGTCAAAGTCATCGTCTTCAGAGAAAGTGTCGAGAAACCGTGTCAGCTTGAAATAGGAACGCTTCGAGCCAGGGCCGCCGCCCAACAGCGAAAGCGGGTCAAGCCCTGCTGGCTGGACCAAGTCAACGTAGTCGCCGCTGATCTTGATCTGGCGAACGCCGATCTTCGGTTGGGGGGCTGGCTTCTTTGCTGCCGGGGCTGGCTTCTTTGCTGCCTTCTTGTCCGCTTGCTTCGCTTTGGGCGAGGAAGCAGTTTCCGTTTTCTCTCCGTTCGCGGCCTTGCCGTCGACTGTTTTCTTTGCCTCGGCTTTCTTGTCCTGTGCGAGCGATGGGACCGAAAGCACGATCACCATCAAAAGGGAACGGAAGCATACCGAAGGGTGCATAACAGGACTCACTGGAGGTGCGTATTCAAAAGAGGATTATCGACCCACAAGCTTAGTCTCGCCGGGGCAGTGCATCGAGCATTGGAAAGCCAATTCCTAGAAGAAAAATGTAAGAAATCAAGCTTTCCAAGGCCCCCCACTTGGTCTCAATGCAAGCGATTTGCTGGGACGCACAGCCCAGCAGGGAGAGAATCACATCCCAGCAGCCAGACACGCGCACTTCATGGAAGCAATCAACGGGCAACCCAAAGCATGAAACATTTCTGGTTGGAATCTACCGCAATAAAAACAGGAAGGCGTTAGAAACAAAAAGGTGAACTTGTCGCCGTTTCATGGCCCGTTGAATTTTCCCTCTGAGAATTCCTCGACAAAAGAATTCCTCGACAAAAGCGTTCGCTGAACCTTCTTATCGCATCGGCCTAGAGGCAAGCATGCCATGCTTTTCACCCAGTGCCTGCATGATGTCGACTGCCTCAGCATCAACTTCACCAGAAAGTCGTATGGGGTGGGGTTCAAGTCCCATCAAAATCGCCTCCGCGGCGCAAGCGAAACATGTCCCAGCAGGCGTATGCGGTGTCAGTCGAAATCGACGATCCTGCTTCAAACGAACCAACCCCGTTTGAATGACCTTTGCCTGCGGTCGGTCCCGCTCCAATTTTGGCGAGACAGCTCGCGGTTGTGACACATCAGCAATCAACACCTTGTTTGTAGGATGCACGTGACACCCCTCGACAACGATTCCCTGCTCCCCCACAGCAACGACAATCAAACCACAATCACGCAAACTCCGTGAATCAAGCGAGACGTCAATCCTGTCAGCTGTAGTCGTGTCGATCAGGGAACGACGTAGGCTCGCGAGCCTTTGCGCAGCACCAGAACGGCCCAACAGTGTTATCGGTCCTTTCCAACGGTCGTTTTGCGCGTACCAATGTAAGACTGCTGATCCAATATTTCCCGTCGCACCGACAATCCCCATCGTGACATCATTCGGAATTCCTCTTTGATGCCGTTCTATTTCAATCGCCGATACCATCGATGCCACGGTGAATGAATTCCCTGAAGCGATTTGCATTCCAGGTGGTGTTGAGACGGCAGCAGCATTGTGGGTCACAATGCTCGTTTGAGCTCCCAATACAACGGTCTGGCAGCCTTGCCGTGACGCCAGCATGACAGCCTCGTCAAGTCGTTGACGCACCAACGCGAGATCACCCCTGCGATGCCACTGCCCCAACACCTGTGGGCTAACTGGCAGGAGAATGCCAGACATCCAAACCCGTCCATTGAACAGATTCTTGCTGAAAATCTGAAACGGATGCAGCTCCATCAGACTTTGTATACGCCAAACCAATTCCATCCGCTGTTCCGTCGAAAAATCCGTAAAATCTGGCATCTCCACGAACAGCTCGTCCGCGGGATAAATCGGATTGAATATGAATCCAATCCGACGGGATCCTTCTGCAGGAGTTTCATGATGAAAGGAAAATCGTCTTGCTTTCCGCCGGGAGGCTGGTGACGTTTGATTGTTTTTGTGAGAAGCCCAATCCGATGTTGCATCACAAGACGTCGCCTCAGGCATCGATGACAATGGGGTCTCCTGTGCCCAGTGACCTATCAATCCTGCAAGATCGTTTTCGACAAGCCGCTTGCAAAAGTCTGTCAGTCCCCGCAGCATCAAATCCACCTCCGTCTCTGCCATATAAGCCGAGGGTTCAATCCTTAGCACGCACGGTGCCGAGAGAGTTGGCAAGATGCGAATACCATGGCGGTTCAACAGGTATGACGCTGCCAGATAGCCCAATTGCTTGGCAGCAAGCTGCTCAAGAAACCGATTGCAATTTTCCGGCAATCGCAATGTGATACCGAACATCGCCCCGCGGCCAGTCACTTTCCCAACGACAGCAGGAAACTGATGCTGTAAGGCAGTCAGTCTGTCCTGCAGCAATTCCCCCAATCGCCTGGCTCGATCCGGAACATTTTCTAAGTCAATGATTTCAAGTACTTTGGATGCGACGGCGCACGCGAATCGATCCGATGAAAATGTAGCGCCTGTCTGCAAATCAAACTGGTCCTCGTAAACCTCACGATCGACAAGCGTGGCTGCAATTTTTGCGATCCCACCCCCGAGCGACTTACCAATCAGGTAGTAATCTGCAGCAATCCCACCGGTAGCGAGAAATTGCCCGCTGCGTCCCAGGCCAGATTGAATTTCGTCCGCAATCAAGGGCAGGTCATGATCGTACACGGCCTGGAAGAACTCCCTCGGTACTTCGAATATGCCACCTTCACCCTGAATGGGTTCCGCGACCACTGCGAACACACCGGACACCACAAGATCCTCCAGCCGATTCTTTGGGTCTGCTGCATGCGGACGCTTGAACCTCAGAACTTCCGCTGAACACATTTGATCCAGCATCTGTGATGCCATCGAAAAGTCATTGCGAGCAATGAACTTCGTGCGTGCCCCCAGTAATTCGCCAAACGGCGTCCTTTGCGCATCATCGGACATCGCGTTCAGCGCCCCCGTTGTCTTGCCATGAAACCCGCCCTGCAACGCAATCAGAAGTGGTTGAAAAGCATTGAGCAGTCTCTGGTTTGCATCACAGCATGCCGCAGTGACCTCGGGGTACTTGGCCCCGAACTCAAGTTGGATCCCAGCATTGACTTCCTCGCACCGTCGCCGCCACTTGTACATGGCATGCTTCAATGCGGTTTCGACTGCTTCGGATCCGGTCGAACTCAGTAGACACACATACCGCCGACCTGTTTCGCGCCCAAGTCGCACTGACAATTGTGCAGCCAAACGCGAGGCAGTCGAACGCCGACTGCCTTGATCCAGCATGGGGATTTCATCCAAGGCTTCAATCGCCACCTTTTTCAAATCAGCTCGGCCGTGACCGAGCAAGTTGGCACCAAACCCACCTACCAGATCGAGCACTTGCCGAGTCTCGTCTTTCTGCTTCTGAATCAGCCAATCGCCGCGTCCCTCGGTGAACTCAACATCCAACTTCAAGGCCTGCATCAAATTACCCACAAGTGGCATGCTGGATTGATACCATGCGTTGTCGCCCAAGCTGGGTGGTTCAATCTCAACCATGTGAGGATGACGCCCCTCTGCGTCGTTCAATGCCTCAATCAAAGCACTGTTTTCCTCCTCAACCGCTGACTGATTGGTTTTCCCGATGCCCCGTTGGGGTGGATGACCAGACACGAACCCAACCGCAACCAACGGCGCATGACGCAGGTGAAAATCTGCGTGGCTTGAATCAGTCTGCTCATGTAAAGCACTGACTTGTTCACGAACACGACGATGCAATTCTGGTGAAGCAGGATCACGTGAATCACAATAAATCAATGCGACAACACCCGTGCGACGAGCACTTATCCTAAAAGCAACCCAAGGAAAATCGTTTTGCAGTTGCTGATATCGACGTCGCAAATCCGACATGGCAACTTTCAATCCGGTGCCGATGCAAAGAAAGTCGCTCTCGCGCCGCCCGACGTATTCAAGCTGATCGTTGATCACACGAACAACATCACCGGTGTCCAGCCATTCGCCAAAATCATCCTGCCCCACATACCCGGTCGCTTTGAAAGCGGAACGTACAAACAGACCACCGGTGAAGGTTGTCTGATCATCAAAACGTACTGCCACAGACACTCCTGGCAAAGGCAGCCCCAACTGATGCTCGAGCGTTGATCCGTGGGTGCTCTCGTCAATACTTGCGTTTGTTTGCGGGTTCGACCGTGTTTGAAGAGACAGCAATGTGGACGTTACCTGCTGTGTTTCGGTCATGCCAAAGGCATTGGCAACACGTGCCTCAGCAAAAGCAGTGGTGCTGCGATGCGTCCAAGTTGATCCCGACGAAACGACGACACCCAGCGAACGAAGTACCTTGCGTGCTTCGGGGAAACTTCTTGACAGCTGTGCGATCGCATCAATCACTGCTGGGCCTGCAGTGAGATGACTCGGTGGCCAGTTCTGCAATAGCTGCAATGCGCGGTGAGGTGCTTCATGCATCCACTCAGGCGGTACCATTAACGTTGGTTGTCTCGTCCAGACCGCATGTAACACGTTCCGCATTCCCATGGAGTGCGATAGCAGCGGGCACAACGATGGTCCACCTGTAACCTCACGCCCCAACAAGCCCGCCGCATGCCATGATTCCGCGACCGTCAGTAAAGCTCGTTCAGTGTAGCGGACAAGTTTTGGTGCACCACTGCTGGCCGACGTGGTCAACACAAGAACTTCACGAGATGTCGACAATTCATTACGTTCATCCCCCTGCTCACACCTCTCGTCATGATCCCTCCACCCAACCTCGGGCTCCATCGCGTCTCGGTCCCACCGACAATCTCGTCTACTGGACTCCAGTTCTTCCGGAATCGGAAAAGGTACCGGCAGTGGACACTCAGGAATTTTCAATTTTTTAGCCAGTGCACGCAGCCGATCCGCTGCGATGGTGACCTGTGTTTTCAGTTGCTGCCCCATGCTGTCCACCGGATAGAGCAAGCGTTCTGCATTGCTGCGTATCAGCAGGTTCTCGAGATCCTCAGTCGCACCTTCGGTGGGCAATACAACACTCACACCGATGGCCATCAAAGCCAACGCATTGACCGCAATGATTAATTCAGAGCAGTACGGCAATCGAACAAGCATCACGCGACTACCACACACCAACTTCTGCTGTAAACGCCATCGCTCAGCCGACTGGACTGCGGCCTGCAGATCGGCCAGGCGAACGATGGACTGTTGGCCATCCACTATCCCAATCAGAATCGGGCGACTGACATCCGACTCGTCACTAGCGAAGCCCACCAGTTCAAGCAAACTCTTGAAACGAAAGTCATCCCAATTCGGGTCAGGAAAATCAGAGTGCCGAATCCAATCAAAGTCAGCCTTCATGATCACCCTCTGAAGGCGCATAAATCCTCAAATCGGATCTTCGTTGCAAAACACCAAGATGCTCGGACGTGAAGCCAAGCACGTCAGGACGATTCTGCTGTAGCCAATGGTGCACGCGAGGCAAATAACAACAGGGAAGACTGGGAAAGAGATGATGTTCCTTGTGGAGATTGAAAAACATCAATAGACCCGCACAACGCATACGTACTGAACGTGAAAAAACCTGTTGCTCGCGCAGACTGTAACGTTCATTACTCCGTGGAACAGGCAAAAGCCCCACATGCTGATGCTGAGTGAACAGATACTCATAGAGCATCGCTGATAACCAGAAAGCGAATGCGAGAACAATGAGATACCGCACCGGCCCCAGCAGCCACGCCAGCATTGCTTGCAGCAATATGATTTCCAACAGATTCAAACACCATTCCAGCTTGTGCTTTGTTGACTTTGATTTCGAATCATAAATCAAGTACGGAACATAGACTCCTCCGAGGTATAAGATCGGCACAACATGCAGTTTCACCAAGCAAGTAACCACCCCTTTGTGCCACCGCGGAGCGTCAGGTGCTGCGGTGGGATCACGCATGGTACCGGCAAAACAATGATGGGCAACGTGCCCGCGTCGATAACTGGAGAACGGCGTCAGCACCAAAAGGCCAGCAAACCATCCCATCACAGCGTTAACCCAACTGCTACGAAAAAGAGAGTGGTGTGCCGCCTCATGCAATACAACTTGCAACATGAGCATCCCGTTGGCCAACAGCAAGCCACTGAGACAACACGCCCAAGTACTTTCGAGCATCAGCACCCAATAGCTACTTAGCATCAGCAGGAAGGCAACCAGCAATGCAATCAGGTGCCATGGAAATACGACTGGACCACTTTGTTGGGCCGCACGAAATATTTCACGATGCTCGCTACGCGTCAGCACGGGATATTCATGATTACCACTCATCTTAGACTCAATGATCTCGCCTTGGACAGCAGAACAGTCTCTCGCACCTTAGGCCACGCTTCGAAACGAGCAGTAATTTTCGCTTATCTGATGCCCTATCACAACTGGGTAATGTCGATGATCGAGAAAAGATACAAAGTGGTGACATCCGCAAAACAACAACAAACCAAATGGGCGGTGAAAGTTTTCAATGCAGAGAGCTGAAAAGTGGATCAAGAAGACACTCAAAAATTACGGCATGAAGTTTACGGAACGGCCAACAGAAAGACCATCGAAAAAGCTAATTCGGTCGACAAGCACATTGCCCTTGACTGCCAGACAACGTCGCTGACCATCGACTAGCAGCATTCGCTTCTGCCCGACCTTCTCGCTGAAGACCGCATTCCCAGCAGGTGGTACTCAATGGTTTCTCATTGTTTTCAAATGATTCAGCCGGAAACAGTGATCAGCGCCCAGGGCCATGGTTGCAGAACGAATTCAATCGCCGTCTCGACAGTTCGGCAAATCCGAGGCGGGCATGACTGGCGACCTGAAAGTAAAGTTGGATCGCCAATCCAGTGATCGAGCAAGGACTCGCAGCGCTCCGATGAACAAACAGTTGTGGGCAAAGTGAGAACATCATCGCGTCACTGACCTCGGCCCAATGGTGACGGCGGCATTTCTAGAGAGGCAACTTTTAGTAGTGCTTAACTCTCGGCTGAGTAAGTTGATCCCGCCGGTCATGAAGTGTGACCTTGAATTCAGCGGTTAGGTTCCAGCCTGCGCAATCGAACGATTTCAAGACATATTTCATCATCACCGTCTCGGTTAACCTATGATTTCCATGAAAAAGGGGCTGGAGAGTGGTAACATGCATGAAAGTATGCTCATTGCCCCTCACATGAAAAGCGAACTTCACGACACGGAAAGTAGATTCCCGCGATATTTTAAGAAATCAACAGATGTCTGGAGGGATGATCTCGTATGAGCTGTCGTGAAATCCCAAACACACATCATTGGATCGTTTTCTAGGTGCCCTGAATTTTGCGTGCAAAAATCCTCTCTTCATATTTACCTTGGTGCCTTCTTCTCACGGGAGGGCTAATGGGTTGCGAATCCCAAACCCCTGTGTTGAATCCGCCTGCACCAGCAACCGTTCCAAAGGTTGTTACGAAGGGACCGGTCTACACAATCGGTGTGGTTCCACAATGGGGCTCGGAACGATTGTTTGAAATCTGGCAGCCTCTCGTCACCCACCTGTCCGATCAGACAGGGTTGAACCTGAAACTTGAGCCCACGTTTTCGATTCCAAATTTTGAAAAGGGTTTTAGCGAAGGAGAATACGATTTTGCTTACATGAATCCATACCACTTCGTTTGCGCTCAACGAGACCAGGGTTATTTGCCTCTCGTTCGAGATCACAAACGACAACTGACTGGGATTCTCGTATCGGCAAAAGATTCGGACATTAAGAGCATCGAACAACTAGAGGGTCAAAGAGTCGATTTCCCTTCGCCGAACGCTCTCGGTGCCTCGTTGTACATGAGGACGCTGTTAGCGAGAGAGTTCAATGTTGAATGCGTGCCGAAATTCGTGCAAACCCATGAGTCGGTTTACCTCAATGTGATATCCGGTAAAGCGGTCGCCGGCGGAGGCGTGCGTAGAACTCTGGAGGCGCAGATACCTGAACTGCAGGAACGATTACGGGTGATTTATGAAACGCCAGGCGTGGCTCCACATCCACTTGCTTATCACCCCAGAGTCCCAGAACATGTTGCCGCTAAAGTCACGACGGCAATGATCGAAATGGCGACGTCTGAAGAAGGTAAAAAGCTGCTTGCTGGGATTCCAATGACAAAACCGGGTACTGCGACCCGCGAAGATTACCAGCCTCTGGTCGATTTGAAACTAGAAGAATTTTACCAGGCACCCGAATAAGTGTAGGGGCGAGGGTTATGAAACAATCCCGTTTCATTGACAAGCTAGGTTTTCGAATTTTAGCGATCCTGGTTTCGTTCGTATTCGTGGTTACGATCTTCCATTTAGGATACTGGCTACCACGTCTCGAGGATGAATTGCGAGATTCAGTCCATGAAGATCTGAAATTGCAGATGGAGACGCTTTCTGATGCCCTTGCTCCGATGCTCTGGAGCAACAACAGCATCGAGCTTGCAAGCC
>JBPCVE010000470.1:0-2529 GCA_051010795.1 Rubripirellula sp. | reverse complement strand
CCGTCCTGTGGCATGCAGAGGGTCAAGCATGGTCGCCACGCGTTTCCGCCACAGTGTTCACCGCAACAGCTCGCGCCACACCCACCATCACAGCCAATGGTGTCGCAGCCGACACACCCGGGGTCGTCACAACCACAGTCACTTGAGAAATGTTCTCCGATGATCTCACCCTCGTAGACCGGGGCAAGCGTGATCTGACCGTCAAGCGATCCAGAATTAGAAGGTGAGACGATTGAAATTGCTGATTCAGGCGGAGGACTCGGAATTCCCTCAGCTTGAACTTGCTGAATACTCCGGACGTCGGCACGCGGATCAACGGCAGGCACAACAACGCGGGTTTCTCGAACCCGCGAACGTGTGGGTTGCCAGTTCGCTCGGGCAGTTTGCTCGCTTCTGCGAACACTGCGACTGCGGGCAGATTCCTGAGCTTGAAGATTGTTGACCAGCAAAGCGGCAACAATGAGAGTTGTATTTATGGACAGGCGGAGGATTAACACTGGCTTCACCAATGGAAAGCTAGGATGGCGTGTTGTGAAACATCACCGAAACAGGTTTCCCCCCCTGTTTAATGATCCAGCAGCTGAAAACTAAAGCACTTCAACTACCGGCTCACAACAGGTATCGGCAGGCCCATGCCCAGACATCGCCCCAAAATCAGAAAAATCAGGAATTTCGGCAAACTCAACGCAAACGGAAAAAAACCCCCTCCTTTCCTGAACGTATCGCTGCTCCGACCAAGTCGAGCAACAGCGCAAGTACTCAATAATAGTGCCCTGCTTCCCGCCTCACGCACCGATCCGTGTGCTCTCTCAACAGCGGACCGGAAAGGAATGCCGCCCCTTCATGCTCGCCAATGAACGGCGCCACGCTCGCCATTGCTCATTTTGCAAGCAACACGCAACTCGGTTCATAAAAGACACCGCCTGCCTCAAAACATCAACGGTTTTTAGAATTCAAAGGGTGGTAGGTACCGCATTGGTGACCACTCCCCCTCATTGCTCGATGATCAAGATTTTTGGACGCCCCCCCTCCTGTACGATCGGAACCCAGCTGGCGAATCACCCCAACGGCCTCGGATGGTGCGACGCAACAACGGAGAACACTGCGACCTGGCAGACGAGGGTGGTGCGATGCAACAACTGCGAAACGTAACAACTGATAATCGACGCCATCGGAAAAACGCCAGCCCCGCCCGAGTGCTGAAACGCGATTCTGGGGGTAATCAACACATTCAAAGATTTGTCAGCATCCCGACAAAATCGAGCCTAATCGGTTATCATGTCGACTCCCATGTTTTGTCATTTGTAGAGACCCACCCCATGATTTTTCGACACCTGAGTATTGGCCTACTGTTCTTTTCCATTGCGGTGTTTGGCCGCGTCTCAACTGCCGCAGATTTTTCAATGGAGAATCCCCGTGCCGACTGGATTTGGGATGCAACGGGCACTTCTAGCAACAAACCGATCTACCTGCAAAAACAGTTCAACTTGGCGGCCAAGGCAACATCCGCTTCCCTGTTTACCGTTTGTGATAACACCTTGAAGGTGTGGGTGAATGGCAAGCTTGTCGGCCAAAGCAGTGAATGGTCTTCACCTATCCAAAAAGATATTGCCAAGCAACTTTCTCCGGGCGTCAACACGATTGCTGTCCAAGCAGCCAACCAAGGTGGCCCCGCTGGCTTCACCCTGAAGCTTGTTGTCAAACAACAGGGTGCAAAGGACATCCTCATTCTGTCTGACAAGCAGTGGAAAATGAGTCCAACCGAGCCGCAAGGAGCGTGGACGGAAAAAGGCTACGATGCCTCAAAGTGGATGGGCAAACTAACCAAAGTCGGAACGATGGGTGACGCCCCCTGGGGTGTACCCGGTAAACAGGGCGGCTCGAAATCGGTGGTCAACAGTACCCCCCAAACCGTGGATGACTTTGCTGTTGAACTTGTCTACGAAGTTCCGAAAGATCAAGAAGGTTCATGGGTTTCGTTGACCACTGGCCCAGATGGCAAACTGATTGCCTGTGACCAAGGTGGCAAAGGTGCCTTTTGGATCCAGGTCAATGAATCTGATGCTGGTCCGAGTGCTACGGTTTCCCCCTTGGCAGTGAATCGTCCGGGAACCAACAGCCCTCTCAGCGGCGCTCAGGGACTGCTATGGGCACACGACGCCTTGTGGTTTCACCAGAATGGGGGCCACCTTTACCGGGTAACGGATTCAAATGGAGACGGTGTTTTGGATCAGGCGGAACAGGTCCCAAGCCAGCGTGGTGGTGGTGAACACGGGAACCATGCAGTGATCGAGACAGAAGACGGCCAAGGCATCTACATGGCAGGTGGAAACCACGCACCTTTGGCAGAGTTGTCTCGCCGTCGTGTGCGATCATGGGAAGAAGACCTGCTGCTGACACGGATGTGGGATGCAAACGGTCACGCCCGAGGAAAACTCGCTCCGGGTGGATGGGTTACTCGACTTAATCCTGAAACCTTGGAGCAGGAATTAGTTTGCATCGGTTTCCGCAACCAGTATGACATTTCGA
>JBPCVE010000469.1:0-7112 GCA_051010795.1 Rubripirellula sp. | reverse complement strand
GGGTGCATTGTACCCTGACCCACCCGTTCCTTTGGATCATCAGGATGAATTTACGTTATTGGTCGCTGTTCTGTTGAGCGCGCAGTGCACTGATAAGAAGGTGAATGAAGTCACGCCTGAATTGTTTAGACGCGCTCCGGACCCTGGTTCAATGCGTCAGTTGGGTGAGAAGAAAATTCTATCTATTATTCGGCCGCTTGGTTTGTCCCGGCAGAAAGCGAAGAGTCTGGCCGGTCTCGCTGCGATGGTCATTAAAGAATTTGATGGAGAGGTGCCACAGTCGTTTGAAGGGCTTGAGAGTTTGCCAGGTGTCGGCCACAAAACGGCGAGTGTGGTGATGGCGCAGGCATTCGGAGTCCCTGCATTTCCGGTCGATACGCACATTCATCGTCTAGCCCAGCGATGGGGACTCTCCAGTGGAAAAAATGTGGTGCAAACCGAGAAGGATCTAAAAAAACTCTTTCCTGAGTCCGATTGGAATGACTTGCATTTGCAAATTATTTTCTATGGACGGGAGTATTGCACTGCGCGTGGTTGTGATGGAACCAAGTGCCCTCTTTGCCGTGAGTTGTATCCGAGACGACGAACACCAGTCGTTTGGCGTAAGCCGTAAACGCAACTGAACCACGTTTGCAATGAAACGGAGGCCAACATCGATGTTGGTGCTGGTTTTCTTGGAAAGCAACTGGGCGGCGAGTTGTGAAGTTACGATGACATTTTGTCAGTAAGGGTTGTTGATCAAGCAATGGGTGAATAGCTAAATCAGAATTCAGATTGATTTGTCAGCACCAGATTGTCACGATGAACAACATTCTCATAGGGACGATGGCCGAGGATTTCTGAAATGCTTTCGCTTGGCTGTCCGATGATCTGATCAACTTCCGTGGATGGGTAGTTGATGAGCCCGCGAGCGATTTCTCTGTTGTTGCGATTATGAATGGAAACAACACTGCCTTGTTCGTAGGAGCCATTGCTTTCAGTGATACCGATGGCAAGTAGGCTGCGACCATGTTGGCAGACAGCGTCAACGGCCCCATCATCCAGAACAAGAGTGCCAGTAACACGCGCAGCACTACTGATCCACCGCCGCCGCCCACGGATTGCTTTCTCCGGAGGTAGGAACAATGTTCCAATGGGCGTGTCTGAAAAGATTTTGTCCAGAACCTGATCATCTCGCCCGGGAGCAATGATCATGGTTTGGCCGTGCGAAGTTGCTACTTGGGCAGCCTCGAGCTTACTCGACATACCACCTTTGCTGTGGTTGTTTTGCTGATCCTGTGCGAGGGCGAGAACTTTCTCATCAATGGTTTTCACCAGATCGATTCGCTTGCTGTCTGGGTGATCAGGCGGCCCATCATAAAGCCCATCGATGTCAGACAAAATGATCAAAATTGCTTCGGGTAGCAGGCCTGCTACTTGCGCTGCCAACCGGTCATTGTCGCCAAAAGTAGTCATCAATTCAGAAACAGCAACGGAATCGTTTTCATTGACAATGGCAATGGCGTTGTAGGCATGAATCTGAATGAGGGCATTCCGGACATTCAGGTAGGCGTTTCGCCGTCGCAAGTCTTCTGCGGTTAAAAGGACTTGCGATGCGTGTCGGCCCATATTGGCGAGAGACGATTCATAAGCCTGCATCAGATCCGTTTGCCCGATAGCTGCTACAGCTTGTAATTGTGCCAAACCACTAGGACGCTGCTCGAGGCCCAGTTTGCCCATCCCAGCGCCCACGGCGCCGCTGCTAACCATTACCGTTTGACGGCCTGTGTCGGCAATTCGGCAGAGTTGTTCAGCCAGTAGGTCAATTCGGCGACGGTCCAATTTGCCATCAGACGTCGTGATCACACGGGTGCCCACTTTTACGACCACGCTGCGGGCGTGTTCGATCGCGGCAAGCCGCAGTGCCTCGGTAGTGGGTATGTCCATGGATCGACTGGGGTAAATGATTTTTTCCGGACTTTTTAGTGATTTTACCGCCGGTTGCGTGCAAAATGCACCAGCTGCATCAGTTCCATTGTCATGGGGAATCGACGAGCTTGGAAGCCCGCTGTACTTTGGGACGCTGTGCGATGCACGATAGCGGTTTACTTAGCTTCTGCCGGTGTTCGACATGCCGGTTCCGACTTCAACGGAATACCCTCGATATGAGCGAAATACATCACGAGTGTGGTGTTGCAGCCATTTACCACTTGTCAGGTCGTGGTCGCAGTCCGCTTTGCACGGATGACGGACCACGGCACATTTCCCGGCTGCTGCCCCGAATGCTGTTGGACATTCAAAATCGTGGTCAGCTTGCTGCTGGTATGACGACGTTCAATCCGGATTGTGCTTCACTGCTCAAAAACCGGAAAGATGTTGGAACCGTCACGGAAGTCTTTCGGTTGAATCATCGTGCCAAGGCAGAGGCTCTGATGAAGTCACTGGCCGGACGCGCTGCCATCGGGCATGTTCGCTACGCCACCTGCGGTCAGGACGATCGTAATTATGCACAGCCTTTCGAACGGAAACACATCCACAAACGAAAGTGGTTTAGCTTCTGCTTTAATGGCCAGCTTTCAAATTACGGTATTCTGAAAGAGAGATTGCTCGCTGATGGAGATCATCATCTGGCACTCGACACCGATACAGAGATTATTCTTCACGAATTCGGGCGCTTGTTAAGTAAGTCGCAATCACGCATCGACTGGATCGATGTGCTACGAAAAACGACTGCCGGATTCGATGGTGCCTACAGTCTCGCTTTGTTGACTGCCGAAGGCGAGATGATTGTTGCTCGTGATCCATTGGGTATCAAACCAATGTGCTACGTGCACGAGGGACCCTTGTTTGCTGCTGCCAGTGAGAGTGTTGCGCTGCTCAATCTTGGCTTTGAGAATGAGCAGATCAAATCATTGCCGCCGGGACATGCAATTGTAATCGATCCGAAAACTGGATTCCGAATGGAACGATTTGCGCCAGAGCAAAAGCCGGCCCATTGCTTTTTTGAGTGGATCTATTTCGCAAATGTTGCCAGCACACTGGATGATCGAAGTGTCTATCTGAGTCGAACCAAACTTGGTGTTGAGCTCGCGAATGCTGAACGCGAATTTGGTGGAGTCGATCTCAATCCTGATGACACCATCATTGTACCTGTGCCTGATACAAGTAAAGCTGCTGCGGATTCGATGGCCTATGAGCTATCGATCCCCAGTCGTGAAGGGCTGATCCGTAATCGTTACGCGGGTCGTACCTTCATCGAAGCGGGCCGGGCACGTAAAGCCAAGGCTGCCACCAAGTACACCCCACTCAGGGAAGTACTAAAAGATAAACGTGTCATTCTGGTCGAAGACTCAATTGTTCGTAGCACCACAATGAACGTTTTGCTCGATCGAATTCGGGAGGTTGGCGGCGCCAAGGAAATTCATGTGCGCGTGGCGTGTCCGCCAATCATTGCACCCTGTTTTTACGGGATCGATATGAGTACAGTCGATCAGTTGATTGGTCCCAAGTATTTTTCGCCTGGCGGTGGGTTGACGGATGATAGTCAGCAACGAATGGCAGATGATTTGGGGGCTGATTCATTGAGGTATTTGCCAGTGGAGGCAATTTCGCGTGCAATCGGTAAGCCGGCAGACCATCTTTGCCAAGCGTGTGTGACTGGGACTTATCCGACGACTTGCGGTCAACATCTCTATCGAATTGCACTCGATAATCGAGGTGCAAAGATGGATAGTAAGCGAACCTACGAACAACTTGCTGCCGCCTTGTCTGAAGCATGAGCAAGGTGTTGGGCAGTGATTGCTAGTCGTGGTGTGCTAGCCGTGGTGTTCGGGTTGCTGTGACGAGCATGGCCCCAGACCGCCGGTGTGGTATCTCAGGAGTGAAGTGTGGTATCCCAGGAGTGATTCGTTAACGGTTTAGGTGCCTTTGGCATCAGTCAGGGTCACTGTCAAACCAGCAGCGTTCAAAGCCTGCACTGGGTCCGACTCAATCGGGAAACCGTGTTGGTGTAGTGAAGCGTGGAGGGCGATTAAAAACATCTGTTCCGCAATTGATTCTGACACTTCACGTTCGCTTGGTTGTGCTACAAAGCAAAGTGACCAACCTCTGAAAATGCCCTCGCATTGGGACGCAACATGGACGCAGCAATTCTGAGTCAATCTTGCATCGGAATCGGCAGGGTTCGTCGGCAAGGTTGCTGTTAGTGCGATACCGCATGCATGTCGGGGTGTATTGCTTAATGCCGCTGCCCTGCGATGGGCGTTTTGTGCAAGTGCTATCGCGGTCTGTTGGGATGCGTAGCCCTCGGTAGGTTCGACGCCAAGGTAATCTTGTGTTGCCATGCGGGAGTAAGGCACGACAGCTTCTACAAAGTTGAGTGAGGCACCGGGGCGACGTAGGCAGCGAGAGATTGCCCCTGTGCCGCCACCTGTGACTACCATCGCAATCTGCAATTTGGACAGGCAGAGGTCTTCGAGAGTGCATGCCCATGCATCTTCAGTCGGTTGGAATTCGATTTTATCTGTCATGTCGGTTGATCACTGCTGGATGCCTCAAAGCCCTGAGTTGCGTTGTTTGACCGCAGAAAACTTCGGTTTGTATCAGAACTGTAACACAGTCGCGTGTGTGGTTTAGCGTTTGTAAGTATGCGGTACAAGTCGCATTCGATCTGTATTGCGACATGGTGAGCTTCGCTTAATGGCGTCAATTTGCGTCTGACCAATGCTGTCTGATTTCACGGCGGGCCTTGTTGTGATCATACAATTCATCCTTAACAGAGCCACGATTGTAGGTCATCCAAGTCGCCAGTTCTGTGACACAGTGTTACAGGAAATTGGCCCTCTCATTGGTGAGTGAAATGGGTAGGATGACCTTTGCGATTGGGGAGAATTTCTCTTCGTTTATTGAGATCATCTGACTTAAGTTCGCGAGTGGTTGACTGCTATGTTTTTAAAGTATTTTTCGATGTTGCTGATTTCCTGTTCATCGTTTGCATCGGTGGGTGTTGTCCTTCATGCTGCTTCGCCCCGTCTCGAATCTGCGAAGTTAGAGGCCTTGGACCTGACAGATTTTGGTGGCCGCAATTGGACTCTGAAAGATTTTGAAGACGATTCCATTTTAGTCGTTGCCTTCTTTGGAACCGAATGTCCGTTGGCTCAGTTTTATGCGACTCGCTTGAATCGGATCGCGAAGCAGTACACGGACGAATCTGTTCAGGTAATCGCCGTTCTAAGCAATCGACAGGATTCGCTTAAGGAAATCGCTGCTTTCGCTACGCGGAGAGAGTTGAGCTACCCAGTTGCGAAGGATCCCGCGAATCGATTTGCTGATCAGATTGGTGCCGAACGGACACCGGAGGTTTTTGTCTACGACTCTGGCAGAAATTTACGATACCGTGGCCGCATCGATGATCAGCGCGGTGTTGCTCATGACTTGCTGAAGCCGCGTCGGCGAGACCTTCAGTTGGCAATCGACGAATTGCTCAAGGGCAAAGAGGTAAGTGTTCCAAGAACCGAGGCCTCGGGGTGCATCATCAGTCGTGCCAAGCAAGTTGATTTGGAAAGCGAGATTACCTATGGCACTCATATTGCCAAAATCTTGAGGAAGAATTGTGTTGGCTGTCATCGTGAGGATGAGCTGGCTCCTTTTGTTCTTACCGATGGCGAAGAAGCCTCTCATTGGGCAGACATGATCGCTGAGGTGATTCGCGAGGAACGTATGCCACCTTGGCACGCCGATGGTTTGCATGAGAAGTTTGCCAACGAGCGGGTATTAACGGAAGAAGAGAAACAGTTGATCTTTAAATGGGCTGAGGCTGGGGCGCCGATCGGACCGGAACCAAATCTGCCGCCACTGCCTGCCAAGCCAGTAGGGTGGCAACTGCCAAAAGAACCTGATTTGGTTCTACCTGTAACTTTCACTCCTGTTTCAGTGCCAGCTGAGGCTGGGCCTCGTGGCGTGCGATACCAGTGGTATATGCAAGCGCCAGGCTTCACGGAGGACAAATGGGTGACGGCTGCGGAGTTGCGTCCGGGAAACATAGATGTCGTGCACCACATCCTAGCCTTCGCTGTGAAACCCGGAGAGGAACGGAGGACGCTCGGGCGGGCTGATGTTGAGTACTTGTTTGGTTATGTTCCTGGAGCAAGAGTCGAAACATTACCGCCGGGTCATGCAAAGAGAATTAAAGCTGGTCACAATATTTACTTTCAGGTTCACTACACACCGAATGGGACTCCGCAAAAAGTGCAAAGTCGAATGGGTTTGGTCTTTGCTGATCCAGAAGACGTGACCCACGAGGTAAGAACCAGTAGCGCTACAGAACGACGGTTCCGCATTCCTGGTGGCCGCAGTTTGGGGAAACGCGAAGGACCATCTAGCTTTCCAATAGAAGCAACAAGTGGTTCCTTGCCAGCTAATGCGACTCTCCTGGCATTCAGTCCTCACATGCACCTCAGGGGTAAATCATTCAGTTATGAATTAAGGACACCTGATGGGGAATCTCGCATGTTACTCGATGTTCCGAATTACGACTTCAATTGGCAGACGACCTACGTGTTGGACAAACGGCTTGCGGTGCCAGCTGGGAGCAAGCTCCACTGTAAAGCGGTTTATGACAACAGTCTTAGTAACTTGAGCAATCCTGGTCCGCTGAACGACGTTCGATTTGGTGAACAAACCTGGGATGAGATGATGATTGGTTTCTTCCACTATTCGGTCCCAGTGAATCCCACCGAGAATTCGGCCTCCGAGTAGGGTTTAGCACACGATTTGATTCTCTTTTTTAAACAGGGCGTTGTGACAGGAGGGGAGCTACTTGGATTTTTGTTCGGCTGCTCCTCGTTTCATGGCTTCCCCAAGTGAAATTGTGCCTTCACCGTAGAGTGGAGAGTCAGACCCGGCGCTGCCCAGAACTGGGGTAGCGTTGTTGTTGGGTAGCCAGCGTTTCATTTTGTCAGCGATTTGGCGAGATTCGACAGAAGTGGCTTGGTCGGAAATGAGATTCTTCCACTCATTCGTATCATTTTGGTGGTCGTATAGTTCTTCGCTTCCATCGGCATAGCGTGAGTATCGGTACCGATTACCACGCAGTGAATGGTTGTTAGGGCCAAAGGTGCATAGGGCAGGACGAT
>JBPCVE010000468.1:0-33721 GCA_051010795.1 Rubripirellula sp. | reverse complement strand
GCTTCACGGGAGTCGATTGATCAGGCATTGCGGGACCTGTCACAGAATATCGACGTGTTGATTCAGGAATCTTCTCGCTCGAAGCCAACAACATGATTGTGACCATCGATGGACCGGCGGGCGCTGGCAAAAGTACGATCGCACGACAACTTGCTGAAGCCCTTGGCTTCAGTTTTCTTGACACTGGCGCGATGTACCGGGCGATCACATTGGGAGCCATTCGAAAACAAATTGAATTCTCTGACAAAGCACTGTTGATTTCGTACGCACAAACGTCCACCATCGAATGGAAAGACGCCAGAATTCTTCTCAACGATGATGATGTGACTCAGGAGATACGTTCACCCATCGTCACCGATTCAATCAAATACGTTGCCAACATTACAGAGATTCGGGAAGCATTGTCAGCACAGCAGCGACGCATCGCAGAGAACCAGGACATCGTTACCGAAGGTCGCGACCAGGGCACCGACGTGTTCCCCCATGCTGGATGCAAAATCTTTCTCACCGCATCAGCTGCTGAACGCGCCAAAAGGCGGCACCAACAACTTGCAGAATTAGGGCGACCTATCCCATTGGAACAGATTCTTGACGCACAAAATCGCCGAGACGCGGAAGATCGAGAACGGCCTCAGGGCTCACTCCGCCCCGCCGACGACGCAGTCGTGATTCATAGTGATGGACTCACATTCGAAGCGGTTGTTCAAATGATGCTCACCACCGTGCGTGAAAAGATGCAAACACAAAGGCCCCACTCGTCCGAGCACCAAGCTTAATCTTGATGCTGCTTGCCTCCGACAGTCACGCCCCAGTAATCTATTGAACTGGTCAAACTACGACGCCACCTTCTTTGCAGTATTCGACCAGTTGGACAGCCCGGCGTTTGGCAACAATGAACACGCGGCGCAGGCGTTCGGAACGGCTTGGTTCATCGAGGCTTACCACGACTATATCGAGTCAGGGTATGCCTACATTCGTGATCGGAATCAGGACGAACTCAGCTATCACAACATGACCGTCAGTTACACCCAGGGCTACCTTGACCGGATCAGCAACAGTCTCCGAGTGAGCGTTAATACTAGCCAAGACCTACCGACGGCTGATCGCACAGCGGATGGTGTGCTTCTCCTGGTTGAAAATAGTTGGATCACCGCAAACCCGCTGACGTTGGTTCCGTATGCCAACTTCTTTGCAGGCTGGAATCGCCCCCAATCGATCGCCCCCAATCGATCGCCCGCGACGGCATTGCTGGCGGGATCCTGCGGAACACGAGGATCAATTTCGACACAGATGGCGTCAACGGACTGGCGACACTTGACGCTTCTGGCAGCGACACTGCCGGTGGGTCGATTGGGATGGACCTGTTGGGAAGCGAGTTGGACAAGTAATTCAACATTGTGGCGATTTGACACAATGTATGGCTGGCGTGACGGTTTAGAGGATGTTTATGGAACGCGAATGGAGTATCGTTGGAAATTCTGAGGGCAATGCTGAATTTTTCGCCTGCGGTGAACTCAAATCATGCCCAACAACATCAGCCAGGTTAAGTTCACCCCATTGGGCACCCTACTGTGACCGGCCCTCACCTCAAAATCCGGGTTTAAGACTTTCGTTTTTTCACGAACGAAACCCGTTCGCCCTATCGCTTCGCAAACAAACGACCGCACCCCGATGTCACTGAATCCAGATCGAACCCAACGGCGCCGCGAAAGTCTTCGACCAAAGGGAAGCAACATCCGCAGTGGTCTTTACGACATCATCTTCGAAGCAGAAACCCCAGCGGGTCGCGGCTTTGACATCGGCTTGCTGATCGCGATTCTAGCCAGCATCACGATTGAATCACTGCAGACCGTGCCCGGCTTTACTGAGCAGCCACAGCTACTTCAATCTTTCAATATCGCGGAATGGATTTTGACCGTCCTGTTCACGATCGAGTATGTACTGCGACTGTATTGCGTTCGACAGCCCCTCAGATACGTCTTTAGTTTCTGGGGTTTGATTGACCTACTGAGCATCATGCCGTCCTATGTCACCTACTTCATTGGTAGCTCATCGCGGTCCTTCGTGATCATCCGAAGCGTCCGTCTGCTCCGAGTCTTCCGTGTTCTGAAGTTATGGCGGATGATGAACGAAGCTGACGAACTTGCTTCAGCGATCTGGAAAGTGCGTGACAAGATCATCGTGTTTGTCGCCGTGGTGCTCGTAGCAGTCACCATTAGCGGCACCTTGATGTATCACATTGAAACCTACTCGCAAGGAATCGTGGACGAACCGGTCAATGACCTGGCATTTGTCTTGGACATTGATGCAGTCTCAATCGAGAAAATCATTGACCAGGATGAATACGTTGTTCTGGATAGCGGCACGACCCCGCTGCCGCTTCACAAACTGCTGACACCCTCTGAATACCTGGCAGCTCAAGATGAATACAACGACAACGCCTTTTTCGCTGACACCGGCCCTGATGCCATTCTGAAGATGGTGGGAGCGGTCAACCTGGACGAGGTGGTTGACAAACTGCAGGATAAAGTTGACACGGCAACATCCAACGAAATCAAGGCACAATTCCAGCAGGAACTCGATGTCGTGAGCTCAATCCGCGAAGTTGCCAACCGACCAGAGAGCCAGTTCACATCCATTCCCCAGGCGATGTACTGGGCAATCGTCACAATGACCACAGTTGGCTATGGCGACGTTGTCCCCCAAACTGCCGTTGGCAAAGTCATTTCAGCCTTGCTGATTTTGCTAGGTTACAGCTTGATCATTGTGCCATCCACCTTCGTAAGCGCGGAATTCATCCAGCAGCATCAACGGGCAAACGAGCAAGCGCCGCCGTGCGAACAATGCAATGCAAACGGCCAACGCGCAGATGCCGAATACTGCTACCGCTGCGGAAAGCGTTTCCCAGTTTAAGTGGAACGATAGGTGCTACACGAAACGAAGTGATCTAAAAGCGAGGGAAGTCTGGAGCCCCCGCTGACCTGCTGTTGCAGCAGTACCTCAAGAACTTTTTTGTAGGAAGCCGCCAAGACAGCTAGCCGCAATATTGACCAGGCTTGAGTGGCTTTCACCAAACGTGTTACTGCCTGACGGCGTTTAAATCGTCAAGCGATAGTCAGGCAAACAGACTACGTGCCACATGCAACGTGACTCACTCGCCACTGTAACTCAAGACCGACCGACACCGATAGGGTTCCATCTTACGCTCGCCCGCTAGGTCAACGAGGTGAATCAGAAACGCACAACCAACGATCTCAGCCCCCGCCTTTTCCAATAGTCGGCAACACGCTTCCATGGTTCCCCCGGTCGCGAGCAGATCATCGACCAGCAGGACACGCTGACCCTTTTGCACTCCATCTACATGAATTTGCAACTCATCACTGCCGTATTCCAGATCATACGCATAGCGATGCGACTCGTACGGTAATTTCCCTGGCTTGCGAATCGGCACAAACCCGACCCCCAATCGCAATGCCAAAGGTGCGGCAAAAATGAAACCACGTGCTTCCGCAGCAGCAAGAACATCAATGTCCTCTCCCGCAAACAACTCCGCCAAAGCTTCCGTCGCTGCCTCCAACGCCGCTGCATCTGCCAACAAAGGAGTAATGTCACGAAACAGGATGCCTGGCTTGGGATAATCCGGCACATCACGGACATATTTCTTCAAATCAACCATGGAAACCTTCGGTGCATTCAACAGTGAAAAGCGGAAGAACCTCGTTCATGCAAAGCACAAACAGTAAAGCACAACCCCCTGTCAGGGAAGTGGCGGGAACCTGCTGGCAATGCCGGATCCTGCCATTTTCGATCTTGAGTGACAATATCCGGAGATTGAAGTCGAGTCGTTAGAACCGATACGCTGATCTCAGATTAGGAGCATGAGAAACCACTGCCGACGTCGCAACTTACAATTAGTCCTTGCCAACGGACAGCTCGGCCACCAGCTTACAAGCAATATTGAATTTGCGATTTAATGTGCATCTCCCATGAGCGAAAACCGGGGTCCCCCATCCCACTTGTAGCATTCACCTCACTGTGATGAGTCACTGCGAGCAGGTCACGACCAGGATCAATCGCACCGACGGAACTTCAGGTGTTTCCAATTCCATGCGTTGCAACCCAACCTTTAAACTTCGTGACACTGGTGAATTTCAGTTTGGTTCCAACCCACCACGAATCAAGGTAATATGAGTCTCATGAAATTCACAAAAATGCATGGTGCCGGCAACGACTACGTTTACGTGGACTGCTTTACCGAACAGCTGCCTCACGACTTGCCAGACTTGGCACGGAAAATCTCCCATCGCCATTTTGGGGTTGGGGCAGACGGCTTGATTTTGATTCACCCGAGCGCAGTCGCCGATGCACGAATGCAGATGTTCAATGCTGACGGCAGCGAGTCAGAGATGTGTGGCAACGGGATTCGTTGCGTTGCCAAGTACGTGCATGATCACGGAATTGCCCAGAAACCGTCGCTGACCATCGAAACTGGTGCTGGCAATCTGGCAATTGACCTCCATTTGGGCGATGATCAAAAGGTTTCGCAGGTCACCGTAGATATGGGGATTCCGGAACTTGAAGCTCCGCAAGTCCCCACCACGCTCCAAAACGCGGGACACGTGATCGACCTGGATGTCGAGTTCGCGGGGCGCCCTTTCAAGGCAACTTGTGTTTCGATGGGGAATCCGCACTGCATTGTTTTCGTTCAAAAAGCGAGCGATGAATTGGTCCTGCAAGTAGGTCCTCAGATTGAGAGTGACCCACGCTTCCCCAACCGAACCAACATTGAATTCGTGGAAATCATCTCAGCAACCGAGGTTCGGCAGCGAACTTGGGAGCGTGGCTCGGGGGAAACCTGGGCCTGCGGCACCGGTGCCTCAGCTGTTTGTGTTGCCGGTGTATTGACCAACCGAACCGAACGGCGCATCACGAATCACTTACGAGGCGGTGATCTTGTTCTAGAATGGAACGAATCGGATAACCACGTGATGATGACCGGGCCTGCGACGGAGGTATTCAGCGGAATATGGGAATGCTGATTACTGCCCACACACCGTTGAAGTGCCAGAAGATAAAATTGTCGAGACAAGCCGAGCGCGCGGACCATGCAGCGTAGACTTGATGCATCCTCGACAATGATGAAACCAATCGAATCATCCCACTGATTGAAAGAACAAGCGTTGAGCTCTGCCCCCCCAAGACCGGTCTCAGTCAGCGAATTGACGGGCCACGTCAAAGCGATTCTTGAAGGGACCTTTCCCTCCATTTGCGTCGAAGGCGAAATATCAGACCTCACCAGACCACGTAGCGGACATATCTACTTCACGCTCAAAGATGAACACTCACAGATCAGGGGTGTGATTTGGCGTAGCACTGCCGCGAGGATGACCACCCAACTGAAGGAGGGTCAGTCGGTCCTCTGTTTTGGCGATGTTGAAGTCTATGCCGCTCGGGGAACGTACTCACTGGTCGTGCGGAAGGTACAGACACAGGGTCTTGGGCCACTACAGCAAGCCTTCCTGGAATTGAAGCAGAAGCTGAACGCGGAAGGACTCTTCGCTGCAGAACGCAAACGACCACTGCCGCGTTTCCCGAAGCGACTAGGCGTGGTTACCAGCCCCAGTGGTGCAGCCATCCGTGATTTTTTGAAAGCTGCGGCACAGCGCTGGCCTGGTGTTGAAATTCTGATCATCCCCACCCTTGTTCAAGGGCAGGGTGCGTCTGAGTCCATCGCCAAGGCAATCCGAACCGCTCAGACGATCAGCCCAATCCTTGACACCTTGGTGGTCACTCGCGGCGGTGGCAGCTTGGAGGACCTGTGGTGTTTCAACGAGGAACCGGTGGTGCGCGCTATCTCGCAGTGCAAGATCCCGACGGTGTCTGCCGTGGGTCATGAAGTGGACATTACGCTATGCGACCTTGCCGCCGATGTTCGTGCTTTAACGCCAACCGATGGTGCCACCTGCGCCTTACCTGACCGGGACTTGGTCGTACGCAGCCTGACCGACATGCGAGCGAGATTGGATAGAACGGCCAGAAACGTCATCAATACGCGACAGAGCCGCCTCGATGCGTTGCAAACCCGTTCCATCCTCAAGCGTCCTCATGAGCTTGTGCAACGCCGATTCCGTCAACTCGATGAACTTGACGCCCGAGGCAGGAAGGCAATGTTCACTCGTATGAAACTGAATAAAGCCAAACTGGGTAAAGCTGCAGCGACACTCTCTGCCTTGTCGCCTCTGAACGTTTTAGCCCGAGGGTATAGCGTTACTTTGGATTCTGATGACCAGACCATTCAAAATCCAACCCAAGTGAAAGCCGGAGATATCATCCGAAGTCGTGTGGAACACGGAGATATTGAGTCCGTGGTCAAGACGATCAACACTTACGACGACTGACCGTTAGCTACTGCCGATCACACACAACCTCTCTTGCCATCTCAATGCCTCACTTCACGCCATATCTTACCGCTTTCATGCTCGCGTTTGTTGTTTCGGTGAACGCTCAGGAACGCACACGCCCCGCGACAGCAGAATCATCAAAGCGAATGTCTAAGCAGGTTGGTGACCAACAACTGAATTACCTGCTTCAAGAACCCTCGACAACGCCCCCCAAGGATGGCTGGCCTGTGCTGCTGTTTCTGCACGGATATGGTGAATGTGGCGATGACTTACCCAAAGTCAAAAAGCACGGGCCGCCAAAACTGATCCAACAGTTTGACGAACTGAACCACTGCATTGTGATCTCGCCTCAATGTCCACGTGACAGTTGGTGGCGCACCGAAACGATCAAAGCTCTCGTCGACGAAGTCATTCAGGGGCGAAATGACATTAATAAGGATCGACTGTACGTGACAGGGCTTAGCATGGGTGGCTATGGCATCTGGAGTTTTATTTCCAATTACCCTGACTACTTCGCTGCAGCGATGCCAATCTGTGGTGGCGGCAACCCTTTCAACTTGCCAGCCAACCGCCCGGGGCGGAAACGTGGCATCACCAACGAGTTCTCGCCCGCGGGCCTGCGCAAAGCAACCTCATTACCGATCTGGACCTTTCACGGCAGTCACGACAATTCTGTTCCCGTGGTTGAAACCGAAGACCTGGTGAAATCGCTGCGTGAGGCCGGCAATCAGAATTGCAAGTTCACCATCTACCCCGGTGCTGGACACGTTGCCGCGTGGGAAATGGCATATAGCGATCCCAACACATGGAAATGGCTATTCGCACAGTAATGCCGCTATGGCGGAGCGTGACCTCTCTTTTCGGGGCATGCATGAATGCTGCACCAACCCCGCGTGTTTAGTAATCAAGCCGCGTCCCATTCAGTTATTGCCACTCTTCACCGAGGCCAGCGTGTTACGTTCAACGCGTATCTTATTGGCTCCATCGCTACCAACATCGCCGCCTAAAACTGCGTCACCTTCGTTGTCACTCGTCACTTGATTACCCGAGATCACGCTGTGTGGCTTCAACTTTTGAAGCTGAAACGCATAGCGATGAAATCCAGACACTCGATTTTCATGCACATTTACCATCGCCTCTGAGGCGTGAACTGCATGTCGCCACTTGCTGAACTGATTATCTCGCAAAGTGACATTGGAACCAGCAAGAGCCCAGACTCCGAAGTTTGGTGGCCCCGCTGGTCTCATTGCTTTCCCGACGAACCGATTCCCATCCATGACCACCGTGCCAGCAACTCGCACGCCTGCGACTCCCTGCCCTGAAATCACGTTGTCACGGAAAACTGCCGTGGCCCCTTCAAAGACCATCACAATCGGCGGCAGTCCGCCCGTTCGTTCAAAATGGTTCGACAGAAACGTCACCGTCCATCCTGCTTGTACCCCGACAGCGACCTTTGAATTTTCAACAATGCGATTGCCGATGACAATGCATGAACCGTCGTCGCAAGCATTGAAGCCAAGACCGGAAAGTTTGTTGTGGTGGCAGTGATTATTGAGTAGCGTTGGCTTGGCGTCGCCTTCCTGCCCAATCCCCGACATCTCGTTTTCGTAACACTCATTCCCCACAATGGTTGGAGACGCGTGTGCCCGAGAACCGATCCCCGCCATCTCATTCTGATAGCACCTATTTCCGCGAATCATGGGCGATGCTTCCTCATCGGCACCAATCCCCGCCATGCCATTTCGGTAACAATCATTGTCCTCGATCAACGGACGCGTTGTTGCACCGGTCCGGGTTCCGATCCCTGCCCGCCGATTTTCATAGCACCGATTCCGCATTACGACCGGACAGGCACCCTCGCTAATTCCAATTCCGGCTCTGACATTGTTCCAACAAGTGTTCTCAATAATCATCGGACTGGCGTTTTCATGTCCAATCCCAGCATAGAAGTTTTCAAAGCATTGATTGCCCTGCGCCAAGCCACGTGATTGATCCATGAAACCAATCCCGCCACCCATGTTTCGATAGCAGACGTTATTCAAAACCTTGCACCCTGCGGTTGCCCGACCACTCACCGCAATCCCTGTATAGCCAATATGATGCACTATGTTATTGACCAACTGACATTCAACATTGTCAACCTCAATGCCTGCAACTCCCGGAGCACCAATCAACTCGTGTTTTTGCTGACTCCCTGAGGTTTTGTAATGCTTATCCCAACGTGGTGCATCAAAGTTACCCACGTTGGTAACCGTAAAACCATCCAACACACTTCCCCTAGCCATTTGCACGCCTGGCAAGTTACTTGAATCCCCCCCCCCACCATCGAGTATGGTCCTCTCTGCACGCGTGAGCCCAACCTCGCCCTTTTCATCCCCGCCCATACTACGCACTGTCACGCCTGCAGCCATCTTCAAACGCTCATTGTAAGTTCCCTGTTGAACCAACACTGAATCTCCGGGACTTGCCTGATCAATTGCATGCTGAATCGAGCGAAATTGTTCCGGCACGTGCAGCGTTTCACCATGCCCACTTTGCGTGTGGAGATTCGTCAACACAAGGGCGAACAGCAACCAGCCCCCAAACCGAATCACCGCGTCAACACTAGCACGTCCACGAAATCGTATCGCCTCATTTTCCATCGCACAAATCCTCGCAGTACAACCCAAACCAATTCCCAACGTACAGAATCCACCACGGAAGTCCCGCCTCACACCCATACTTTTCACTTTCAAAACTCTTCACATCAATGCAGGTGAATCCCAGAACTTCATCGCTCAAGTCCCGAACAATACATCGACGAGGTAAGGCAGAACATCGACCCGTCGGGTCGCACGAGACCTACTCGCGATCGTATCAGCGCTGCGGATGCACGCACGCCACCTATTAAATGAACCGACGCACTCGTTAGGGTCAAGCTCGTTCTTATGATATTCCATCGCGTGATGCCACGTTGCCCCCCGATGCGCAGACTTGCGATGAGTCATCGAGGCGCTGTTCACATCTGGAAAGTATCCGCGAGCCTGTCATCTTTTGCCATAGCGTGTTATCGTTTTAGCTGATGGAAACCGAACCGCAACATTGGGAATCATCCGCTTCCGTAAACAGCCGTTCGAGTCAATGATAACAGACCACCAGCGAGTTCCCTCTATGATGAACACTGCCCCACGCCTGCCCCGCACCATTTTGGCACTCCCGCTCCTTGCAGTTTTGTTATGCAACCTCGCATCAGCTGAACGTCCGAACATCCTGTTTTTGTTTTCGGATGATCATGCGATCAAATCGATCTCTGCCTACGGTGGTGCTCTGGCGACCGTTGCTCCGACTCCTAATATCGATCGGATTGCGAAACAGGGATCAGTTTTCACCAATTCATTTTGCGCCAATTCGATTTGCGGCCCATCCCGAGCGACGATTCTGACTGGCAAGCACAGTCACAAGAACGGCTTCATGCGAAATGGAAACACGTTCGATCCTAAACAATGGACGGTCGCAAAGTCACTTCAGAAAGGCGGTTACGAGACCGCCGTGATCGGAAAATGGCACCTCAAGACAAATCCGGTTGGATTCGATCACTGGGAGGTTTTCCCTGGCCAAGGAAGTTACTACAACCCAGTGTTCATTCAGATGGATGGTAAAAAGCAACGCTTCGAGGGGTATGCCACAGATCTGACCACACAGAAAGCCATCGACTGGCTGGATGGACGTGACGAATCGAAACCTTTCTTTTTAATGTGTCAACATAAAGCTCCCCATCGCACTTTTGCCCCAGCGTTAAGACACTTAGGCTCATTCGATGATGTAAAAATCCCAGAGCCAGAAACACTATTCGACAATTACTACAACCGGCACTCGTCGCTGGCGTCGAACGAAATGGAAATCGATCGCCACTTTGACTGGGCTTACGATGTAAAGATCAGGAAAGACGAACGTGGAGCCGTCAAGCTTCCCAAACCTGATCGGTACGGAACACCGGAACACAACCGCATGACACCTGCTCAAAAGAAGGAGTGGGACGCGTATTTTTCACCACTTAACCAGCAGTTCCTGAAGAACTTCGCCTCAGGTAGTCTGAGCGACGAGGATATCGTTCGCTGGAAATACCGACGGTACATGCGGAACTACCTCAGCACCGTCAAAGCTGTCGATGAAAGCGTTGGACAAATGCTTGATTACCTGGATGCCAACGGACTGGCCGAGAACACCATCGTGATCTATTCGTCAGACCAAGGTTTTTTCCTTGGTGAGCATGGCTGGTACGACAAGCGTTGGATGTTCGAAGAATCATTCAGAATGCCTTTTCTGATCCGCTGGCCCGACATGGTGCAACCAGGCTCACGCCCCGCTCAGTTGATTCAGAACATCGATTATGCTCCGACCTTTCTTGATGCCGCGGGATTGGAGACTCCCAGTGAAGTTCAGGGCAAGTCGTTGTTGCCGCTCTTTAAACAGGGGCCAAAGACATGGCGAGACTCGCTGTACTACGCTTACTACGAACTCGGCGAACATGCGGTTCCACAACACTTTGGTGTCAGGACCGACACCCACAAACTGATTTACTTTCCCAAAAGTGATGAATGGAACCTTTATGATTTGGTAGAAGATCCTAATGAGATGAAGAGCGTCCACGCGGAACAAGACTACCAAGCGATCCGCGGTGCACTGACCACCAAGTTCAACCGATTGCGAGAGAAATACGAGGCACCACCGTTCGATGCTTCGCGAAGATAGACTCTGGAGAATCTTACGGACTGTGACCTCTAGCATTGAGACCCTCACAGGGGAGGTAGACGCCGCAGAGATAGACGCCCCCCACAGATGGTCGTGCCCTTGATTGATGGGGACACAACTGCCCCAGCACGCACACCTTAACAAAACGCTGACCATTACCTCAAAAAACGCTGTCCGTTTCCGCAAAGCCGAACGAGTTGATGACGATACATACTGGAACACTTAGTCGTACCAAGGATGGTCGCCATGAAAAATATTCTTCCAGTTTGTCTTCTTTTTCTCATTGCCGTGGTCACGGCTCCAACAGACCAGCGAGCGAATGCGGCCGACCGTTTGTTCGCAAAATGGCAAAACAAGTTAAGCGAACACACTGACACGCTCGCTGTTGTGAGTCCGACCCCAGGCACTGATCAACTGCCCCTTACTGCCGTCTCATACAATGCCCCCTGCGATTCGGCGGGCTGTGCAGCGAATGAGTGCGACGCTCTGGGATGTGACGCTCTGGGATGTGACTCGGCATGCCGCTCGGGTCGCTCTCGCAGTTGCGGCTGCTGCTCCTGCCTGCAGTGGTATGACGGTGGAAGCTGTTTGGACCACTGTCTGCCCCGAACAGATATCGGCCTTCCCTTGCTCTCCAGCATGGCTGATGACCGCGGCGTAACGCTGCCCTTGCCAGTTGGAGGCAGCCTAGTTGCCACCTTCATGAAGCGAAACGTAGCTGTCAGCGAGGTTCGGATCGCACTTGGAAACTTGCCTCTGTCGAAAATTGAGCGAGCATCCGTTAACCCATTTGTTTCAAACGCCGAAAACCAGATTGCGCGAGCCGACCTTTGGGTGCTACCGTGCCTGAACGTGTATGGACTGGCCGGACATACCCACTCCTACGGAAGCTTGGTACTCGATGTCGAGGAGTTTCCCTTGGCGAGTTCCCCCGACCTCCAGATCCCGATCAATTTCGAACTGAACGGATTCACGTATGGCGGCGGAGCCACAGCCGCGGTAGGCACAAAAGACTATTTCGCCGCACTTGATGTCAACTACTCACATACTGATTTCAACGAGCTCGATAACACCCTGTTCGCTTTCGTGATCACGCCACGATTTGGCGCCATTATTAACCGAAAGTACTTCAAGGGGGAAATTCACGTCGGTGCCATGTATCAAGACACCAAGCAGACAGTCGAAGTCTTACTGGAACAGCCTGGCTTGGGACAGATCGCCGTCGAGGTCGATCAGTACGAACCAGACCCATGGAATCTGCTTTTCGGTGGTCTGTGGGGCATTGATGAGAGGCTTCAGATTATGATCGAAGCCGGCGTGGGCGGGCGTGAATACTTGATCACAGGTGCTACCGTCAGGTTCTAGAGCATTGTCAATTTGAAGCGACATTCATCTGGTTCCAGGGCGAGCGTCATGCTAGCCACGACGGCCCAACGAACTGCACGACTGGTGACTCAAGACTCACCATCCACCGCAGGGCATTAACTTTGAGCCTGAAGCCTGCGTCCAAGCTCAAAGTCTCGCTCATTTCAAATGTTCGAGCGAGATAGCTTGCGAAGGCCTGCCGAGTAGCCACAAAAAAACTGCCAGCAGTGATGCTGGCAGTCAGAGTTTTCGGCAATGTGAGAAGCTAAAAGGACTACTTCCACTGATAGACTTTGAGCGCTTTCAAATCGCGAACAATGACCAAGTCGTCTTGGATGGCAATGTGCGCCCAAGCGTCATCCGCTACCTTCATCCTATCATCGATTTCCAATTCGATGCTCGAGGGAGTAACAAGCAGCAGTTCACCCGAATTGTCCAAGGCTAGAATTTTCTGGCCATTGGTGGCCATGCTCCAGTACTTTCCGAAGGGCGAGCTTGTCCAGCGGATCTCTCCATCCTCAGTGCCCAGGGCAGTGGCACGCTGATTCTTCTGGTGCAGATAAATCGTGTCACCGATCAAGACCGGCGAGGACATGTATCCCTGACTCTTCTGACTCCAGATCTCATCGACTGACCACTCTCCGTCGTCGCTTTTGGCGATCTCGAATAGCTGGGCTTTACCGCTGTGTGCTGTGTTGAAAACACGATTGCCCTTGATGACTGGCGTAAGAATGTTCATTCCCCGGAACGACTCAATCGGTTGCTGCCACAGCAGCTTACCGGACTCCAGATCAACACCGCAAAGTGCTTGGCGAGTCTGAACCACCAGTTGCCGCTGTTCGGCCAATGTGGCGATCACTGGGCTTGAGAACGATCCACTGCTCATCATCCCCTTCGTATCTTCAAGTGAGGACCACAGAACTTTGCCATCTGCCATCGACACCTTGACGAGCGCGCCGCCAGACTGCACGTAAGCAACGTCGCCATCGATCAGCGGCGAACAAACCGCCCCGAACGCTGGCAAAGGTGAACCGGTCTTCGATGGGAAATCGAGTCTCCAGTTTTCGTTACCGGTCTTCGTGTCGAGACAAACGAGTACATCACGCATGCCAAGAATGAGCAGTTTATCGCCAGAGACGGCAGGCGTGGAGCGAATCCAATCTCCGTTGGATGCAGCGAAGAATGGGACAGCCATCGCGCCGGGCCATTCTTTCTCCCAAACCATCTCACCAGTTTTTACATTGTAGGCAGTGACCTTCTCTGTCTTTTTTCCGATCGTCTCGGTCGTGAACACGATCCCATCTTGTGTGATTGGTCCGCTGTAACTGGGTGCGTGCGGCTTTTCCCACAACAACTCCATTCGACCATTCAGGGCATCAGGCCATTCGCTTTCGCTCAACTGACTGTCGCGGTTGGGCCCACGCCACTGGTTCCAGTCTGCTGCAGAGGCAGTCCCAGGTAGGAACGCGGAAAGTGCTAGCAGAGCACCGGAGAAAGAAGTGAAACGCATTTGAGTGCCTCTGAAAGGAGTTTGTTGAAGTGATTTTAGACTATAGGGCGGGGGAAACCCCTCGGCCCGAACGAGTGGTCTGGGCAGCACCTTGAAAGGCTTGGGAAGTTGGAAAAGTCGACTCCAGCTCACCACGGTGCTTGCGAAACCAAGACGCAACCAGTTGCAGGGTGTGAGGATGATGCCCATGCCCCCTTGCCAACCGCTGCGACGTCACGGCCGACCAATGAGCAATTCGTTCACGCAAAGAGTCGTATTGGTGTTGATTTCGGGGCGCGGCTACCACATCGGCAATCTCGCCACAGTGAATCAAGTACCAAGCCCCACACCCGTCATAGCCGGGTACAGCGTAGATAAACGTATATCGCCGCCGGGCCCGAGCTAGCATCACAAGCTTACGATCGATGTATTCCAGTGATTTGATCGTTTCTTGTGCCCTGCCAGCGAGTTCATATTGACGATTGGCGACCGCGGCTTGCATCTGATCGCGCATTGCCAGCAATGGCTCATGGTTGAACCCGTCCAGAAAGCTCTCAGCAGCACTCACCAATTCGTCGTACTCGTTTCGCGTGCAACCGGCAGCACACGGACCGGCACACGTTCCCACCTCAAGCCGCAAACAACCGGGTCGATGCTCGAGATCGAACAATTGCAATTGCTCGGCGAAATGAAACACCTGCTTTTCACTGCAGTCGCGTAGGTGGAACACCTTGTTAAGCGAGTCCACCGCGCGTCGCATTCTGGAGGCACCATAAAAAGGTCCTTCAACCCCGATGCAGTCAGGCGGAGGAACCGCTGCCAAAAAGAAGTAGGCTGGATTCCTGCCGAGGCACAGATAGACCGGCCGCTGCCGCTGCGGAACCCCCTGCACATTCCACCGGGGTGCATACTTGCGAATCAAATGCTGTTCGCGAACGAGCGCAGCAAATTCACTCGGCTGGGTTTCCCACTGGATTGCACGGGCGTTCTCGATGATTCGCCCGCCCTTCTCCCGTGCATTGGATGCAGCGAAATAGCTCAACAGGCGAGATCGCAACGACTTACTCTTGCCGACATAAATCAAGCATCCTTTGCGATCCAACATTCCATAAACACCAGGGACCCTCGGGCAAGATTCCACCATCCGAGCTTTCAACTCTCCGGCACTGGTTCCACCTACCACTTCGAGAGGGCGGGCCTTGTGGGGATTGAACGGATCGGCCCCGAAGCCGATCTCAGGTTCCTCCCGCAAAATCTCATCCATGTGTCCCGTCCCTGAAACGATGTTCACCGCGTATTCAACGCCGGCTGACCAGTCTTTTATCCCACTGCCGCTATTTGTTCAGCTTGCACGCTAACAGACGCTCCTGACGTCTGACTCCTGACGTCTGAGTTAACGTTACCCCCAGGAACGCGTGATCCGTCAACCTCGGTTCCGCGTCTCTGGTGATGATGCATCTCTGGGGTGCGTCGCTCGCTCACCTGTTTGAATCGACGTTCCGCTCCCAGTTCTTCCCAAGGCCCAGTTCTTCCCAAGGCCCAGTTCTTCCCAATGAGTCATCTAACCGTTTGGATAAGATCACCAGCTGATCAATCCAACAACTGATCAATCTTCGCTGCCAAAATAAAATCATTCTCACTGAGACCACCGATCGCATGCGTCGTCAGGTCGATTTTCAACTGCCGGTAGCCGGTAATATGCAAATCAGGGTGATGTCCATCCGACTCAGCGAGTTCGGCGATCTGATTCACGACCCCCATCACTTCGACGAAGTTCTTGCACACAACTGTGCGAGACACCCATTTGGCATCATCGGACATCTTCCACTGTGGTGTTGTGCTGAGATAGCTCGCAGCCTGTTCAGGCTCGATCACAGGCACTCCACCCTCACAGGGCAAGCATTTCTTCTGTCTCAACGATTCAGTGGTTGGTTCAGTCACGCAGTCAACTTCCAGTTAGAACGGGTTTGGCAATCATCAACATTGAATCGGGCAGCACATTCACTGCCCGATCTGGTCAGCCAACTCATCGGCATTGTAAATCGCTCTCAAAGCCTCAATGATACCGACTCCAGCAACGCTGACGGCTCGTCCTTGTTCATCGCTATAGAGGTAGTCGCTGGTGAGGCTTTGAATGTTTCCATCAAAGATCAGTCCGACTAATTCCCCTTCGCGATTGACCACAGGAGATCCGCTATTGCCACCAATGATATCAGCAGTACAGACGAAGTTCAGCTGGGTCTTCAGATTCACTTTTGACTCAGCGTCCAGCCATGATTTTGGCAAGTCGAAATCCTGTTGACCTGCATGATCCAGTGCGTGTTGGTAAGCACCTGCAAAATCTGTGGTTGCGGGGATCTTTTTGCCATCTTCGAGGTAGCCTTTGACTTCTCCGAACGCCAAACGCAGCGTGAAGGTTGCGTCGGGATACCCCCCCGTTCCTTCGATGGCGGTAACTGCTTCGCTCACTCGAGCGTACGCTTGTCGCTCGCTTTCCGCAATTCTTTCATTTTCGCTTCGTAGTCGGCGATACTCTTGTTCCACCGACCGGGCCAACACAATCATTGGATCGGCGCTGTCAGCAATCGCATCACTACCACCGTCGACTAATTTCTTACGCTCAGCAACCGTCCCCAATTTGGTTCCATTCACCAGTTCTGCGGCGCGTTCCCGCGGGCTTTTGCCAGCGAGCACCTGCACCACCAACGGGTTATCGGCACCCCGCGTTTCAATGAATCGGGACAATTCGTCTGCCAGCTTGACTTGTTCCAGATCATCGTAAACCGGCGCCGTACTGAGCAGAGACTGCAGCAACGAGTCGCGTGCCGCGTCGGTGTAACCCCGTAATCGTTGTTCGTTGGGTTTTTGATCTTCTGCCGCCAACAAAACAAGCTGCGACGCGTACCCAAACAGGCTGCTACGAAAGCTGACAGACTTGCCCAGCATTTCCGCTTTTTCCTGTTGAATCGCGGCGATTTCTGGCCAAGCCTCTGCCAGGTCACTCACTTTAGGATCCTTGGCGACAGCCGCCAGCAAAACATCCTCGCGTCCCTGTTTGTTCTGCAAGGTCAGTGGGTTTTGCAAGCCTGCCAACATTCCGGTGTACGCCTTTCGTGAATTCTGAATCCCAAACAACTCATCACGGGCGCGTCGGGATGCCTCCTGACCCTCCAAACTGAACTGCTGCATCAACACCTCTTTGCGTCTCAGATAGTCAAGCAGATAGGGGATTCGAGAGTCACGCAAATACTTGAGTGCAGCGACCGTGAAAATACGTTGCGTGCGTCCGGGGTTTCCGCTTACAAAAACCAGTTCGCCGGATTTCAACGGATCGGCACTCCACTTCAAAAAGTTCTTCAACTTTGCCGGCTTACCGTCTTCATAAACCCGCATGATGGTCGCATCGAGGTTGTAACGCGGATACTCAAAGTTATCCGCATCCCCACCAAAGAACGCAGCCTCTGTTTCGGGTGCCCAAACCAAACGCACGTCTGTGTACTTCTTGTACCGGTACAGATGATACTTGGCCCCGCCGAATAAGGTGACCACATCACTGCGGAAGCCGGTCGACTCAAGCGACTCTTTTTCGATGGTGGCAATCACAGCTCGGCGTTGTTTTGCGGACTCTGCGGGTGCTGCATCCGCGTCAACGGCCTGATCAACACGTGAGGTCACATCCTCAATCGAAACCAATTGATTCAACTCCAGATCCGGTGCCTTCAGTTCCTGGTCCATCGAGGTGGCCAAGTATCCATCGTCAATCAGATTGCGTTCCGGCGTGCTTAATTTGTGCAGTGTGTCGCTGGCGACATGATGATTGGTTAAGACCAAACCGTTACTCGAGATGAACGAGCCTGAACCACCACTGTTGAAACGTACCGAACTTAGTCTTAGGTGGTTTGCCCACGCCTCGGTTGCCTCGAATCCATAACGATCCTGCAAGACTTTCCCAGGCAAATCATTGAACAAGTACATGCCCTCATCACCCTTCAATTGGGGCGTTGAGTACAGAAAAGCGAATTGCAACATCAGAAGAGAAACCAGTTGGAATTTCATTTGTTTTGAAACCAAATCGGGGAATCGAAACCACGAAGGCTTGATAGCAAACCATGCGAGCAGCATCACCACGTCTCGCAGGTGCTAGTTTTAACGTCGAAACAAGCTTTTCACAGTGCCTTCTGCCCCTGAAATGAGAAAACAATTTCTTCCGCCCAGGTTGGAGGAAATAGGCGTGGAGCGAGAAATGCATGCATTTACAAGCTCGCGGGAGCGTCAAAACGGTCTGGCAGTGCGGGAATCGAGCCGCTTAAACTGAAAGGCCAATCAGCCCAGCCTCCGCGCGAAGGATCGCAACGATGTCGAACGAAGCTGCCCCCAGAATCCTCATCTGCCGAATGAGTTCACTCGGGGACACCGTTCTGACCATGCCCATTGCATGTGCTCTGCGGGATCACTTTCCCAAAGCCCATCTGGCTTGGCTCGTCGAGAAGCACGCAGCATCACTGATTCGAGAACACCGCGCGCTGGACGAGGTGCTTCAAGTGGAAGCGGGCTGGTCAGAGTCATGGAGTGGAGTGCTGGCAACGGCGCGGATGCTCCAAACCCACCACTTTGACGTCATGATTGATTGTGACGGCACCACCCGAACTGGCATGCTTGGCTGGCTTGCAGCGATCGGTCAACGGATTGGTTTCTCAAGGCCTCACAGCAACTTGTTGAACCGCTGCTTCAATACTGAACAAGTCACTTCGGTGTTCGACCACCTGACTGACCGCTCACTTGAGCTATTGATCCCGCTTGGGATTCACTCACCCAAAGTTCGTTGGCATCTTCCTATTCCCGCTGCCGCCCGAAGGTGGGCCACCTCGTGGACACGCAACAGCCCGAATCCCAAACTGGCAATCCTCGACCCGGCAAGCGGGCTCAATTCCAAGCATTGGGACGCCACAAATTTCGCGAAGGTTGCATGCCATTTACGCTCAGCGTACCAGTACCGCAGTATTATCTGCTGGAGTACCCACAGGGAACGAGCGTTCGCCAATCGGATTGTTGACCAATCCCGCTGTTCTGCAAGTCTGGCACCGCACACGGACCTCCAACATTTAGCCGCTTTGCTGGAACAGTCAGACCTGTTCGTCAGTGGAGCTATCGAGCCATTGCATGTTTCTGTTGCCTTGGGAACACCAACAATTAATCTTCATTCGGCAACGACTGACCGGAACTACGGTACGTATCGCCAATTGACGTTACAGTCAGGTGGCGATGATGAAAGCTCGAATCACTTCGGTGGCTCAGGCCAGCGGTCGGGGACGAATCGAAAAAAGCCGACCGCGCATCCGATCACCTTTGAGAGAGTATGCGATGCCGTGGCTGAAATCGAGTCCAAGCAGCGTCTGCTGCGTGCAAGTTGAAGCCACCGCCAGTGTTCCGTGTCAACTTCCGTCGCGAAACGCGTCCGCATCGGCATCACTTGGCATTCTCCAGTCACCCCGAGGTGAAAGGCTGACGGATCCAACTTTGGGGCCGTCTGGGACACAGTTTCGTTTGAACTGATTTGCAAAGAATCGCCCGATGAACTTCTCGAACGTGGCCAAGATCACTTCGGCAGGATATTCGCGACTGAAGCTTGCATGCTTGGCCAAGAACAGGATTTTCTGTTGACTGAATCCATGACGTACAAAGTGGAACAGAAAGAAGTCGTGCAATTCATAATCACCGATTTCAGCTTCGGTGCTTTGCTGAATCGAGCCATCCGCCGCTGGCGGCAGCAATTCTGGTGAGATGGGTGTGTCGGCAACACGATGCAGAAGCTCCTTCCACTGTCCACCGAAATAGTTCTCCGCCGCATAGCGCACCAGAAATCGGACCAGCGTCTTGGGGATCGACGTGTTCACGTTGTACATGGAAATGTGGTCTGCATTGTAGGTGCACCACCCCAATGCTTGTTCACTCATATCGCCTGTCCCAAGCACAAATCCACGGCTCATCAGCAACATGGTCCGGACTCGGGCCTGAACATTCTCGAAGGTGAGATCTGGTGTTCCGGCAGGAACATTCATCAACTGCTGCTGCAAGCTGTGTGCGGTCGTTCCGTCATCAATTTTGATCCCAAGCGGATCGTGACTGAGAGAACGGAAAGTATCCAGGCACAAGTCTCGAATCTCAATGCACTCGCCCGTAATTCCGGTGACAGCGATTAGCTGATCCGCACTTTGCCTTGTGTGCTCGGTTGTCCCAAACCCCGGCATCGTGACCCCGTGGATGTCAGCTCGTGACCGGCCTGCAACGTCACAGGCACGAATCGCCACCAGAAGGGCCAAGGTGCTATCAAGGCCACCGGAAATTCCAATTGCAAGTTTGGTCGCGGCGGGCAGACGCGACAGACGCTTCACAAGACCGGCAATCTGTATTGAAAAGATTTCGCTACAACGATCTTCCAGCTCTCGCTCGCCTGATGGCACAAACGGTTGACCGTCGACGGATCGTTTCAGCTCAGAACGCGGTGATCGTCCGGTTTTTCTTTCAGGATTGCAGTCAACGCTACGGAAATCGTGCTGTTGAGTCTTCGCATCATCAAACGAGCCCATCACCCGACGGTCATGTTCCAATCGCTGCAAATCCACATCGCAAGTCACGCACATGGACGGCACGACCACGGGCTCCATCCCATCGCCAATGCGCCGAGATTCATCCAACATCGAACCATTTTCAGCGATCATGCAGTGACCACCAAACACCAGGTCCGAGGTCGATTCCCCGGCCCCGGCCGATGCATAAGCATACGCTGCCAAACATCTACCAGATTGACTTCGAACGAGGTCCCGCCGCCATGCAGCCTTGCCAATCGTCTCGTTACTCGCCGACAAATTAACGAGTACATTCGCTCCCGCAAGCGCGGCGTGACTGCTGGGAGGAATCGGCATCCAGAGGTCTTCGCAAATTTCAATCCCGATGGTTGCTTCACCACGTGCGAACAACAAGTCCGTACCAAAAGGCACCTGCTGCCCAAGCACCTCGATCGTTTTCGGATCAACAGCCGATGCTGCTCGAAAATGTCGCTGTTCGTAAAATTCACGGTAGTTGGGCAAAAAGCTTTTGGGCACGATGCCGTGAATCCGCCCCTCGGCAACCAATGCAGCGCAATTCATCAAACCACTTTGAACCGACAAGGGCAGCCCCACCACCACCATGGTTCCGTGGCCTGCAGTGTGCTCAACGATCTGCTGCAGTGCATCCAAACATCCGCTCAACAAACCTTCGGTCGCAAATAAATCGCCGCAGGTGTAACCCGAAATCCCCAGTTCGGGCAACACAATCAGGTCAGTATCCGCACCCTCGACCATCTGGATCGAAGCATGGGCGTTGGCAGACGGATTGGCGACGGACATTGCGGGCGCCGCAACAGTGATTCGGAAGATGCCGTGGTCGTACAATGGAACGCAGATCGAGAAGGGTAAACAAAAGTTGGATGGTCAAATCATAGCGATAGCGACGGGATGACCGCGGCGTTTCACTCAGGTCGTTTGGTAACCGGCGCCGCTTACTAAGCGTGGACGGTTGCTGGTCCCCAGAAGTTACGTTTACTGGTGCCCAGTGATCTTGCTACTGCGATTCTGCTGCTGCCGATTGCTCTTGCTGGGACCTTGCTGGAACCTTGCGATGAGGACCAACGGAATCCTTTCGATGCTGGGCCTGTTCACTGATTTGCCACCCCGCGAGACTATTGGAGGTGTTTCAGTATAACCGAGCAACTTCAAATTGACGGCATTTCCGCCCCGATCAGAATCTTTCCGTGGTCGTTCGTTCAATTCCAGCCAGTCCGATCGGGTCACGGTGGTGAGGAGCAAGCGGATATTCGGTACATCCACCCCAGTCCCTTCACCGTTTCCAAAGCCCTCATGTCACCGATCACCCCTCAACTATTTGATTTCCTGTCTGAGTTGTCTGACAACAATCGCAGGGATTGGTTCAAGTCGAACAGGAGTCGCTACGATTCCGAAGTGCTTGATCCGGCGGTAGAACTGGTCAGCCAATTGGTGAAACCACTCGCGAAACTTGCGCCCATGCTGGACGCGTCGCCCAAACGACACGGAGGCTCGGTGATGCGAATTTACAAAGACACACGCTTTTCGCGGGACAAAACTCCCTACAAAACCAGTGTTGGGATTTCTTTTCGCCATGAGGCAGACGGCACCATCCATGCTCCCGGGGTTTATCTTCATCTGGATCCCCTTGCCTCTTTTTTGGGCGTGGGTTGTTGGCGCCCCGAACGACCTGCCCTCGCAGCGATCCGGTCAACCATTCAGGAACAACCGTCAGTCTGGAAGCGAATCGTGACTGGCAAGCGTTTCTGTGAATACTTTGAGTTGGCGGGGGATTCCTTGAAGACCGCTCCTCGAGGGATTCCGCGTGATCACCCGCAAATTCATGACTTACGGCGCATTGATTTCATTGGCACGGCCCCCCTTGAGATTTCAGAAATTTGCGACCCAGACTTCATCGCTAACCTGCAGGCCCAAGTGAGAGCTGCGAAACCATTCATGAAGTTTTTGTGCGACGCGTTAGGTGTGCCGTATTGATCACAGATACAACCAGGCAGTCGCCCCTGCGTGCGTCAAATTGGAATGAACACAGAAATCCAGATTGCACCGTCACACTGTCAAGGCTACGTCGTTCTGGTCGCCGCCAACTCACCACCCCACACTGAAACCTCGTGAGTGGGATACCGGAGAGTAGATTCGCAGTGAGCGACATACTCGAGCACGTGGCGTCTACACCGCGTCCTCGACGTCAACGCGCGTCGAGCGTTCGGGAAGCAATTCATTCAGGCGTTTCAAGCGCGCAGGCATCGGAGCGGTACTGTCCGCTTGCCCCTTCCACCACTGCGATACGGTCTCAGCCACCTGATCATCTCCAAAGTGCCACAACTTCATCGCTTCACCAATAGGGAGCTCGTCGCCTCGCACTAGCTCCAGTTCACGTCCGGCACTGAGTACGAGCGGTACAGACACGAGAGACCAAGGCCGCATCAAACGCAAATCCCTTGAGGTTTTTCTGGCATAATTATCGATAGCCATCGTGGTAACCAGCCACGCAACTCTCAGGGCCTCGGGAACACGCTGGTCGACGTCGGTAAGCATCGCCTCCAGCCACAGCCGCGCACTGCTGGCATCGCAACCACCATCTCCACCGCGGATCGGCTGCACCATCAGTGCGGTCACATTCGGGATCCACCATTCCTCAGGCGGACTGTCGCCCCAGATTTGTTTCCCCACGTGGTTCAGCAATCCTGGCCCATACGTTTCCCAGCGTTCTCTGAGTGGTCTCGCTCGCAGATCGAGTTGTTCAGCCAGCTTGGGGTACCGATGATTGAAGGCAAGTCGCGCATCGGCCAATCGGTTGACAATTGCTTTGGCGATTTGGTCGACCTGCATCTCATTCGCGCCCGCCGAAAGCAACGCAACGCCACAAGCTTGCTCCATTGGCACATCAGAAAGGATCTGCAACAGATACTGCTGCCAGAACTGACTTACATCGATAGCAGACGCGAACAAACGATTGTTCACTTCCGTCACCGGTTGAATGAGCGACTGTTCAGTTTTCTGATCATTGCACTGAGCGCGAGTGGCAACCAGGTACGCGGCGTGCGCAGCACTTAGTTCCGGATGCGACACCCATTGAATTCTTGTTTTCCCGGCCAACCTTTCATCCCTCACACATGTGATCGTTGATCCAACTTTCCAGTTCCTCAAAATCAACGGGCGGCAAAACGTTCAGATCGGGCCGAAGTTTCTTGGCCTCGTGCAAATAAATGTGCTGAATTTCGGATTGATCCTTGTCGGTATTCCAGTGCAGCATCATGCGGATACAGAGCGGTAAAGAGTCGGGCACTGACAATTCGTAGGCACACAGCAGCGGCACCTCGAGCCATCCCAATTGTCTGGCCGCCAAAGCCGGAAACTCAGCAGTCAAATCGTGCGTGACAGTGAACATCACACTCGCGACATCCGTCGCCTCGATCTCATTCCGGCGAATCATCAAAGCCAACATCTGACGAGTCGAACGAAGGATCTGGTCGCGATCGTCCGACTCAACAGTGGTAGCACCACGAACTCCACGACAAACGGTCATTCCCTGCTCACTCTTCATTTAATAAAACAAAAGTTCATATCGATGGCCGCCCTGCGGACCGATTCACGCCAAAGCCACTATAGATCCGAGTCTCGAAAGCCGATAATCGGGTCAGTTCCAAAAATACGCAACCCGCCTTCGCTGAGAATCACCCGATGCCACCCGAACGCAGCAGTCACCAGGAAAAGATTATCAAAAACTACTATCGCAATCGAGATGCGATAGGTCTGCAGAAAGCACAGGAAGCCATCACCGAGCTGTACCTCAGCGAGGGCAAAAAACGGGCAACCGTCTGGAAACGACTTGCAAGCCATTTGGAAAAAGTCGGTCTACCGGCCGATCAAATCGAACACTTACGGGAAAAAGACGACCCGGAGATGGTGGCAAATATTCTCAAAAAATTTGTTTAAAACCAGCGTTTTCGCCCAGCGGCAGGCCCTTGTTCAGCACATGTCACCCACTTCGACGGGCTGTGAAGCACCGCCTTGGCACTCGACGCCTGCCGCTAGCGAACACCAATCTTTGGACCGTTGAAGGCGTTTTTAATTTAAACGTCCGAGGCTAGTTTGTGCCGTTGGACGATAATGAGCATGCAGTTGACTGCCGCGTGGAGATCCACTCGGGTTGCGGCAATCAAGAGTTCTAAACGAGACGGGCCAGCTTCTCACCATCTCTGGTCCCGATAATTGCCTGTAAACACAGGCAATCTTCGGTGCCCACAGCCCATTCCTGTTAGATTCTCACGCCGAGGTGTTGAACGCGTCAGCGTAACCGCATTGGTCGCTTTCCGAACCGCAAAACTCCCTTTCCCAGCCGCAGGGATTGTTTTGAAAGCAGGGCAATCCATGCCAGCCTGCCGCGTTCTGCGTGGCGTCGATGCGGCGGTTCCCGTCCTGCCACGGTTCGATGCTTGGTCGCAAACCACCGTAAAAGGCGGTCAATCATGTTGGATTCCGCAAGCATCCCCTGATTTGCACCTGATACTTTCTGCGTTCCAGCCTGCTCATCTCGGCCGCAAGCGGAGACCAAAATCAGCATTCTGATCCTCACCCAGTGATCGACCTCCGGGCCGCATTCAGCCCCAAATACAGTTCGGCCCAACCACGCCCAGTCGATTGAGCCCCGTGTCTTCATAGATACCCCCCGCTTAACGGCAGGCTTTCCAGCCGCTCTTTGCATCCCTATCATTAGGCGTGAAGAAGATTGTTCGCACGTTTGTAAAGGCATCCTCATGACATCGATTCTCAGTGACTTGACCCATCAGCCAAGTTTGCTTGGACACTCAGCCGCCTACGAAATTCTCGCCACCAACGAAGTTTTCCTGCTGGGACAAGACAAGACATCGACTAATCCCATCCTGTGGGGCATTCTGGGTGTCTTCGGTTTCCTGGGAGTGATCGCTCTCTTTTTCATCGCGAGATATTGGAAACTCTGGTTTCAGGCGTACATGTCGGCCGCGGACATTCAACTGCACAGTCTGATTCGGATGCATTTCACCAAGGTCAATCCAAACGTGGTTGTCCAAGCCAAGGTGATGTCAGCGCAAGCCGAACTCGACACGAACCGTGAGACCGGTATCAGCACGCGGCGTCTGGAAGCTCACTATCTGGCTGGTGGAAACGTGATGAATGTCATTCATGCGATCATTGCAGCCCACCGCGCCGAAATCCCTCTCGACTTTGACCAAGCTGCTGCGATTGACCTTGCCGGAAGAGATGTTCTGGATGCAGTTCAGACCAGCGTTTATCCCAAAGTAATTGACTGCCCTGACCCCAGTCGCAGTGGTAAGACGACGCTAAGTGCAATCACAAAAAATGGTATTGAACTTCGCGTTCGAGCTCGAGTGACCGTCCGTACCAACATCGCTCAATTGATTGGCGGTGCCACGGAAGACACGATCATTGCACGCGTTGGCGAGGCAATCATCAGTTCGATCGGCTCTGCAGGCACGCACTTTAATGTTCTGGAAAATCCTGACATGATCACCCGCGTGGTGTTGTCGCGTGGTCTGGACGCACAAACAGCATTCGAAATTGTTTCGATTGACATCGCAGACATCGACGTCGGTGAAAATATTGGAGCCCGCTTACAAAGCGACCAAGCCGAAGCAGACACACGAGTCGCGCGTGCACAAGCAGAGCGACGGCGTGCCGAGGCGATTGCTGAGGAACAACAGATGAAAGCAAGAGTAACGGAAAACCGATCGCAATTTGTGCTCTCGGAGGCTGAAGTGCCGAAAGCCATGGCAGAGGCATTCAAGGCTGGTCGTATTGATGCAGGCTGACCCCATGTAGACGGGGATTGGATTTTGTCGCTGCTTTGGAGCTTATCGCTCCCACTGCAACGCAACGCCTGGTACTGAACGGCTCATCGTGATCTCGTGCTGCTCCGGTATGCCAATCATCAGGATCACGCCAAAACACGGAGCTTCGATTCCCCGTCGGCAAAGCCGCACAACCTCCGTAATCTGGCGTCTCCAGTTTCGCTCCTCATTGCTGCTGAATTACTGCTGCTGAATTCCCAACCGTGGGTCGCTGCAGCGAGATCCGCTTGGGAATGTCGCAGCAACTAAATCGCTATCGCTGCGGGATGCCCGCTGTTTTGAGCCCCACCGCTTGAACGTGGCACCGTCAATTGCTTGCCTCACTGCACAAGAACTCAGCCCCGATTCCCAGCCAACCCCACTCATCGTAACTTTCCACCGCTCCTCTCTCCACAGAAGTACGACACGTGGCACGAAAATCTTATCGCGTGAAATTTGCGGGCGGAAACGGCTTTCAACTCGCCGGCATTGTCGACCGCCCAGATCCGAACGCTGGCGGTATTGGGCAACAAGCCATGCCGATCGTCGTCTTTAGTCATTGCTTCACTTGCAATAAAGATTTGAAAGCCATTGTCCGCATTTCACGAGCTCTTTCCGAGCATGGGATTGCTGTGCTGCGTTATGACATGACGGGATTAGGAGGCAGCGATGGTGATTTTTCACAAACCAATTTCAGCACCAACCAGGCCGACCTTTCGGCAGCGCTCCGCTTTGCTGAAACTGAACTTGGTCGTGTGACGGCACTGATGGGGCACAGTTTTGGCGGGGCTGTCTCGCTTGCCCACGCAGGTCAAGGCTCAGAACTTGATTCTGAATCGCTAAAAGCCGTGATAACGCTCGCTGCCCCCAGCGACACCAAGCATCTGGCAGAGTTGTTAGCACGGCGCGATCCAGATATCGAAAAACACGGCAGGGGCAGTGTCACGATTGGGGGCATCCGTTGGGAAATTGAAAAACAGATGTTGGCAGACTTTCGCTCTCACGATTTGCCCGCCATGATCCCGGCAATCAAAGCCGCTACCTTGCTGTTTCATTCGCCCAACGATGAAACGGTCAATTTTGATCATGCTTTGAGGATCATGGGACTGATCCAAAATGCTCCCGGCACCCCACAAATCCCCAGCTTGATTGCACTTCGAAATGCAGACCACTTGCTTGTAAAAAACCCCGAAGACTTGCAATTTGTATCCGACACGACTGCAGCTTTTCTGCACCGCTACGCAAGCCCATCCTGAGATTTACGCGTGCCGGGAAATCACCCGCAAAGCGATCACCAGCGATTATCCAGCACCGCAGCTATCGTGATGCTGAGTCTGACGTGGCTTCCCATTACCGCATCGCAAAGTGAATGCGTGAAGCGTTTTCTTTTTGCTATCCGCTTTCCGGTGCAGCTTCGCGGTTTCCAAGCACCCGGTAGACCTCGGCTGCGTCTGTGATACCACCCTCAACATAAGAGGCCGCAATGCCATGCAAGTCCACCGCACCTCGTTCCCGGGCCACCGCCCGCATGCTCTGGATCGTGTCCCCTGCCTGCAGCGTATCCGCCAATGCTTCTCCTACAGGATCGTTCGTATCAAACCGCACGATCTCCGCGATGGCAAACCTGCCGTGATAGCCTGTACCCGCACAAACCCGACATGACTCTCTTTGCTCAGTCACTGCCGCTTCCGAATCGCTCGCCACATGGGAAGCGGTGCTTGTTTCCGTCCTGCTTCCCCCCTGACAGGCTTCACAAATTTTCCTCAGCAATCTTTGGTTGATGACGGCCCGAACGCCACTCCTTACCAAGTGATGTGGGACTCCTAATTGTGTGAGTCTTCGCAAAGCTGATGCCACATCCGTACTGTGCAGAGACGAAAAAATCAGATGCCCAGTCAACGATGCCTGCACTGCTGCTTCTGCGGTCTCAGGATCGCGGATTTCACTTACCAGCAGAACCTCGCTATCCTGCCGAACCGCGCTCCTCAAAGCGCTTGCAAGAGTCAGTCCCGTGACAGGATCCAACTCACTTTGACTGATTGATTCCACGACAGTTTCGACGGGATCCTCAATCGTCATCACGCTTCGTTGGGGCCGCTTCGCTGCAATTTCCCGTAGGAGTGCATACATCGTTGTGGTCTTTCCACTTCCGGCAGGCCCCGATAACAGTACAAGTCCACTGGTTTGATCGCAGAGCGCGGCAAGAGGTTGCTGCTGATCCTGATCGAGTCCCAGCATCGATATTTTCTGATGCGATCCATCAAGCCGCAAAATACGCACAACGCCCCGTGGACCATGCACGGTTGGAAACACACCCAATCGCATGGAAACGCGGTCGTCCTCACCGTCCGCTTGCCGGTTCGAGCCCCATACCAAACGGCCCTCCATCGGTGTTCCAGTACGATACGTTGGCAAGCCAGCCAAAACCATTAAGCGTGCCACAGGATCACCCGAGCCACCACTGGCCAGAATCCCCCCTGCCGAAAGCACACCATCGATCCGGTACCGAATCTCCCAGCCGCCAACTCGGGGCTGAAAATGAACGTCTGATGCAGAACAAGCCATTGCCTGCGTCATGACCGCATCCACGGCATCCACGGCAAAATTCTCGTCCTTTGGATCCAATCCTCGAAGGATCATTTTCATTTGCGGAAGCGAAGTCATCTACGAGAAATCCTCTTGGTCACCATTTTGTGCACCACCCACTCTATGCTGACAAACCAACATTGATGCTCACCGACACTACGATACTGTAACGGATACATCCGATGCGTTAGTTCCGCAGCCAAACAAAAATCCACACGGAAAGTCCCACAGCCACCGACAGGCCGTCCCAACATCCACCGGGACGTCAAAGGCAGGCCGCCGCCCCCGAAATCGAGGCGGCAATACGCGTTCCTAGCCAAAGTCCAGTTGAATCCAGACGAGGCGGCGGTTGTGTCCTTCGCTTCTGCAAAACACGGCACATCTGTCACGAACACGCCAACTGCTGCGGACCGAGGCTTCAACTGCGGACGCAGGCTTCCAACAGCGACCGATAGAGATCGGACCAGATATCCCAGCACCATCGAAGTGCTTCAACGCCTGCTCATGAAACGATGTTACTGCCTGCCCACAAAAACACCCGACTCAAAGCATGCTTTGAGCCGGGCAAATGAAAGATCGCGTGTTTGTCGGTGGAATACACCCACTACTTAGCCGCGGGGGCAGGTTTGGCTTTGTCGCCTTTGTTGCCTTTGCCACCCTTCTTCTTGCCTTTTTTTCCGCCAGTGAATCGCTTCATTCGTTCAGGCAATTTTCCTTTCTGACCATCATCGAGCAAGCCCACTACCGACTTGTTGAACTCCATCCGAACTTCGTTAACAAGCTTCAATGCCTTAGCATGTGCTTCGGAAAAACCGGCTTCCTTATTGATCGCTGCGGCCAACTCCGCCCCTTTCTTTTCAGAATCCGCCATTGCCTTGACGATCTCCTGACGTTTCTTCGTCAACTCCATCGTGATGCCTGCGTCGTCTTTAATTTTCTTCATCTTCGCAGCAGCGTCTTTGCCAAGCTCTTTGATTTTGGCAATCTGCTCATCTGACAGCCCGACATCCTCGAGTTGCTTTAGCAACTGCCCCGCAGCATTGTATTGGCCTCTCTTTCCTTTCTTCTTCTCTTTCGCATCGTCCGCTGCCAACGCTGGAATGGAGATGATTGCTGCCAGAGCAAGCGAGCCAAACACTTTGAAATTCATAAAACACTCAACTATGTGGAGGGAGGGTAGGGGGATCTCGATCCGAGAGGATCCGAATGAGCGACCAGTTTAATCACCCACCGATCAAATCGTCTACTAATCGCTCGTAAATTCTTTCATGTGCGTATCAATCTGTACGGCCAAGAGCTCTCTGTCGCCCATTCCTCCCACAAAAAACCATTTTGGTACACACACATCCGTGCACTTGCAATTTTGAAACTCTTGTAAAACAGCGACCAGCGGAGAGCCGCTGCTGCCTCGTCACGCCCACATTGCTTGATGAACCGACCGCGTTTGAACGCGAACGCCCGAGCGAACAACGCCGGCCAAACCCCTTGCCGCACAACTCTGCGACCGCCGCCAATCGCTGTTACCCAATCGCTGAAGTGATCTCCGAGAGGATCGCCCATTACTACCCATCCTTGGGCACCTGAACCTCTCCACCGTTGCGTTAGCCTGTTGTTACGCCAGTCTGTTGTCATAACAGCCTGTTGAACAACGAACCCAGCGTTATCAACCCAGCGTTATCAACCCAGCGTTTGGCCACCATCAACGCTCAACAACTGCCCCGTCGCCATGGTCGTTCCCAGCGAGAAGAAGACAACAGCATCGGCAATATCCTCGGGCATCGAAGCTTTTGGCAAAGGGTAATTTTCGACCATCGCTTCGATACTTGTCTCGGGGCTCCCTTCTCGAATCCAGCGGCTTTCGATGGGTCCGGGACACACCGCATTGACGCGAACTTCGGGGGCCAATGCACGTGCTAATGATTTGGTCATGGTATTGAGTGCACCTTTACTCGCGCAATACGCAATCGACGAGCCACTGCCAGTAATGCCTGCTACAGAACTGACACTGACCACAGAACCACCCTCTCCATTTTTCAACAGTGGCGTAGCAGCACGAGTGACGAAGAATGCACCTTTCAGATTTACTGCTAAAATACGATCCCACAAGTCTTCTGTCATCGAATCAAGATCAGAATGCTCGATAAAATTAGTGGTAGCCGCGTTATTAACGAGGACATCGAGCCTTCCGAATTTTGCCCTGATTGCCTCGATCATCTGTTGCACCACGGCATCATCGGAAACATCACATTGAAACAGCAATACTTCCGCACCAAGCGACTTTGCTTTGATCACTGTCTCGTTAGCTTCGTCAACGCTTCGTGAATAATTCACCACCACGTCATACCCCCGCGCTGCAAACTGCAAGACACAAGCTCGTCCAACACCTGTGGCTGACCCGGTTACCAATGCTACTGGTCGTTCCTTGGGACTCATCTCAAAACCTTTCCATTATAAATTTGTGCAATCAAGTCATGTACCGTCTCATCAACGGCACCCGTCAAACGTTCAGCTCATCCATCCTCACACCTTCTCGCGTTTCTGGCATCCACCGCGTTTCTGGCACCCCCAACGTACGCGTTCTTGGGTTTGCTTCAATTCTCGGAGATGCGTACCAGTCTGGCTTCACCGCTGCTGATGGATTGAACCCCTTGGGCTGTATTTACCAACAAGGTTCCCTCCTCGGAAATACCTTGGCAAGTGCCGAAGCATTTCTGATTCTGATGCTGAAAGCTGATCTGCTGTCCGGTCAACAAACAGCGTCTCCGAAAATCGTCAACGATCGACTCGGCTGCGATCTGTGATTCGGAGACTGTATTAACGATTGATTCCACCAAGGAAGCAAAGACGTCGTACCGATTGATTTGTCGCCCTACCACCTGCGATAGACTCCTTGAGGAAATCCCCTGCGAGTTAATCTCCAATCCGGGTTCCGACGAAACATTCACCCCCACTCCAACCACCGTCAGCCCTGGCGAATCACCGCTGGTTTCCAGCAACACTCCTGCAACTTTTCCACCGCCAAGATTCACATCATTGGGCCACTTCAATTTGGATTGCAGCGGGGCATACTCAAAGTCGATGAACCTCGCCACTCCCAACCCGACTGCCAAGGGCAGTAACTGCGTCTGCCGAAGGTCACTGACGCAACGCTTCATGACGAGCGAGAAAGTCAACGTTCCGCCATCGCTTTGCCATGATCTTCCGTGGCGTCCTCGGCCTGCTGTTTGCCCATCCGCCAGATAGCATTTTGGCAATAATGTTTCCTCGATGTTTCCGTTACGAACATCCAGCAACGCTTTTGTATTGGTTGATTCCGTCGTTTTGCAGTAATCAGCCGAACGAACAACGGCGTTGACAATCAAGCTCTCAACCGACCTCATTCCTGCCAATTCAACATCACCATCCACAACAAGCACTTTGAAACATCTCCGTATAAATCGACTGACGTCATAGAAACTGAGGACTGACGTGAAACCAATGGAATTTTGAATGCAGCTAGAAATCGCGTCAGCTACAAACAAAGCATGTCAAATCAGGGCACTGGTTGGCAAGGACGCTAGCAGGACCCTGACATTTCCAGCGTTCCGAAGGCACACCCTGCGAAGTTTCCCAGAATTCAAATCTGTGGCTACTGTTCGCATGCCATCCAAAATCAACGCAAAGCGAGTACGTAGAACAAACCAAACAAAACGATCAGCCCTATCGCCACCCATCTCCAAAACATGGGTGTCTGCCGATTCACTTCCGAGCCTGAAAACTCCGCTGCGATATAATCGTCGTAATCAAACTCATCATCGCCGATGTCGACCTCGTCCTGCCAGCCATCCGCGTCACTACTTCCACATTCTCGACAAAAGGTGGCCCCATCGTTCAACACAGCACCGCAGTGTGGGCACCCCATGTAATCGTCGTCTGAACAATCGCCCTCTGCGGAATTTTGGTTGTAAATCATGGGCCAAGGATATCGGAACGAGTTAAGCGAGAGGACCCCAAACATTCTGAGCCATGCGCCTCCTTGGAATTGCCCAAACCACCAAGTCCTTGAAAATACCTCGGTGCGAACCCCAATCAGCCGGTATCGGTTTAAGAACAACAAAAAGTCCCATTTTCATGGTCCCAGTTGGAAATACACGCGCCAGTCGCACCTTCGACACCCATCGCTCGTACACAGCGGGGTCCAGTACCTAGCACCCTTCTTATGCTGACACGTTAACACTGGTCTCGCAGCCAACAGTACAATCGCACCCCCGCGCCGACTCGGCTACCAGCAGCCCAGACAGGCAGAGTGGCACGATGGAGCGTACGGTCAATGGATTGAGCATGCATGGATTGAGCACACAACGAAGAGCCAATTTCTTAGCCGGAGATAAGTCAATGAAGCCTTCCGAGCAACTTGCAGCAGCCTTTCCCTCGATGCTGCTGCTGTTAATCAGCAGCGTGATTGTATCCACCACATTGCCACCTGGGTCGTCGCTTCATGCTCAAGACGTTGCACCTAACGGAGAGCTTGAACTAGGTCGTCAGGGCCCAGATCAATCGGGTGGCTGGGACGTGTTTGAGAGAGGATTTGCAACCCGTTCACCCATCGCTGCTGGGGAACAAATCAACATACGGGTCGTATCAGTGGGCAATGCCCGCGGTGTAGCCGTCACCTACTCTGGTAACCGCGCCGCGGCCACACCGGGGCAATTGTGGGCAAAGCCGTTGGTGCTACCT
>JBPCVE010000467.1:0-5624 GCA_051010795.1 Rubripirellula sp. | reverse complement strand
CTTGATGATCTTGGCAGAACCGGGTACTGGGGCCTGCTGGTTGATAAACAGCATGGTGGCTCGGGCGCGTCGATGAGGCAGTTTTCAAAAATGATCACGCGGATGGCAACACTTGACCCGACGGTTGCCGGCCTCGCCTCAGTCCATGGCTGCATCGGGGCGGTGGATCCGGTCCGATCGTTCGGTACGCCAGAACAAAAGAAGCAATTCCTGCCAAAACTGGCAGACGGGACATGTTTGTCAGCATTCGCATTAACGGAACCGGGGGCCGGAAGTGACCTGACCGCCCTGAAAACGACTGCAGTCCTCGATGGCGATGACTATGTTGTCAACGGCGAGAAACTCTTCATCACCAACGCTGTGCCTGGCCGAACCATCGGCCTGGTGTGCAAAATCGATAGTGTCCCAAGTGTCCTGATCGTCGATCTTCCGGAACAGGAGGATGAGAGTTTTCGACTCAATCGTTATGGAATTTATGCGTTACAGCGTGTTCACAATAATGGGCTGATTTTCAAGAACTTTCGCGTACCGAAAGAAAACCTGCTTCGGCCGCAGCAGGGCGATGGCCTCACGGTTGCTTACCATGGCCTGAATCTCGGTCGAGTTGCCCTGTGTGCCAACGCTTCCGGAACAATGCGTTGGATGCTGGCCGAAATGCTGCCCTGGGCTGCCTACCGCTCGACTTATGGTCAAGCGATTGACCACCGCGAACTCGTTCGCCGTCGGATCGCACGCATGGCTGGGCTGATTGTTGGATGCGATGCCTTGACTCAGTGGTGTGCAGGCTTGTTGGACCAAGGCTATCGAGGTGAAATGGAATGCATCATCGCAAAAATCTTTGGTAGCGAAGCTCAAAAAGAAGCCGCCATTGAGTTGTTCATGAAGACACATGGAGGTCGGTCGTTCCTGCACGGCCACTTGTTTGGTGATAATGTGCACGAGTTTCTGGCACCCTGCATCTATGAAGGTGAAGGCGAGATGCTGGGCATGGCATTCTTTAAGTCGCTTGTCAAAGATCATGGCAAACGATTTTTTGAGCCGATTGGTCGAACACTGCACAAGCTGAACGTGCGAAAACCCAATCCAATGAATCCACGACATGCTTGGGCTTTGAAAGGACCTCTTGCCACATACGCTAACTGGTACGCTACCCGGCGTTTGTCCGGGAGCCACTGGACCGATTTACCGGACATGCCATCAAGGCTGCGGGCACACGCGGTATTTGGAAAAAAGACACTTTCAAAGTCAGCATTCCTAGTCAGCGGGACGATGCGGCACCACCAATTGAAGCTGGCGGATCGCCAGTGCCGGATGTCGGCTCTTTCAGCACACCTGCAAGATGCCATTACTATCGTGGTGACCTCACTGTACGCAGCAGCGTCACAAGATCTGGTAACCCAACAGGCAGCCGATATTTTGTGCAGTGACCTGAGACGAAAAATGACGGGCGCTGCTGCAACCGATGCAGACTTCCGCCGCATGACAGAACTTGGCGCGACCATCGCAAATCAAGGCTGGCACGAACTTCAGGATGTGGTCCCTGGAAAGATCATGATGCCCTACCAAAGGGCATGAAACTGCTTGCCAAATATCTGGCATGATTAATTGCATCCATGGTGAATTCATTGGGACCGTTAGCCAACTGAGACAGGCCATCGATTGCACAACCGCGACAGGCAGAGGTAACCACGTGGAGGCTGCTCAACTTGCAAATAAAAGTCGCAGACGGGTGCAGGCCAACGTCCACATGCCCGCTGGTCCAAACCATGATTCACTCCCCCTTCATTACTGTTGTGAGATCCAAAATGAAACTCATGAACCTATTCATGCCGGGCCAACAACAAGACCAAACACAAGAACGTGGCCCCCGCAAGGCAGTGGTTGCGCTCGGTGGTGGGGGCGCGAGAGGTTTGGCACATCTAGGAACCATTCAAGCGATCGGCGAGTCAGGAGTGCAAATCGAGCGGATCGTTGGGGTCAGCATGGGAAGTCTGGCAGGCGCCTTGTGTGCTGTCACGCCAGACACTTCTCTTGCACAGGCCAAAACGACCCAACTTCTGCACTCGCCGACCTTTCAAAAAAGGCAACGAATGTTGTTTGGGGGAACCACGCCAGAGGACCAATTGACGAGTGGGATTTTTTCGTGGTTTGAAAGAGCCAAAAAGTATCTCCATGCCCATCGAAAACTGACCAAGGCTGTCACGAGCCCGGCACTGATGTCAGACATTGCCTTGCAAGAAGCAATCGACCATCTGCTACCCGACATCAATATTCAAGATTTGCCGATTCCGATGAGTGTTGTCGCTGTCGATCTGCTATCAGGCCAGCGGGTGATCCTCGAAAATGGACCACTGCGAAAAGCGATTCGGGCCTCCACTGCCATCCCAGGTATATTTCCTGCGGTGCGATGGGATGACATGCTTCTTTCGGATATTGGAGTCATTGAATCGGTACCCGCGTTGATCGCCAGTTCCTATGCCAGCGACTTGACGATTGCAGTTGACGTGGGCCAAACCATCAATCGAGTCAAGAAATGCGACACGGCAATCGAAGCGTTGTTGCGAATGGATGACATTTGCGAGAGCATGATCCGCCCAAAATTAATGACGGCAGCGGACATCCTGATTCAACCCAAGGTCGGTCATTACCCATGGTTTGACTTCACACACCCCGAGCGACTGATCGAAGAAGGACACCGAGCCGCGCATCTGGCGCTGGCCGAAATCGAATCCAACCAAGCAGCCTGACTGAGCACTCAACGTCAGGCGGCACCTTACGGGATCCAAGAAATCTCTGAACCGCGTACTCTCTAGCCTGGCTTTTCTTTTTGACCGATGACCTAGCCAGGTATCACTTCACCACGAACGAGATCTTCAAAAGTCTCGCGCTCTCGAATCAACTTGGCTTCGCCTGATTCAATCAGGACCTCAGCAGCACGTGTCTTGCTGTTGTAATTACTCGCCATCACAAATCCGTAGGCACCTGCATTCTCGAGTACCACGAAGTCTCCGAGGCGGGTCATTGGCAGACGCCTCGAATCGACAAAGCCACCCTCACGTTGCGTGAAAATATCTCCCGACTCACACAGCGGCCCACCCACAACCACCGCCGCATGCTCTCGCTCCGATGCATCACCGCTTTTTGCCGCCACAGAAATTGGGTGGTAGGATCCGTACATGACAGGGCGAGCCAGATCATTGAAACCAGCGTCGACTAAAACGAAATGGTTGTCACCCACCTGCTTGACACTCCGCACCTCAGCGATCAGAAAACCGCTTTCGGCAGTGAGGAATCGACCAGGTTCGATCTCCAGCGTGACGTGGTGCCCAAATGCCTCGCTCAGCCGCGTACGTGTTGCATCCCACAGCTCGTAATACTTGGCCAGATCAACGTACGTTTCGTCGGCCTTATAAGGGACGGGCAGTCCACCGCCAGCGCTGATGGTTTTGATCGTGCGTCCAACTTCCTTCGCGGTACGCTCCATCGCATCGCATACCTCACTCAGATGCTCCAAATCTGTTCCGGACCCGATGTGCATGTGCAGCCCTGTCACGGTCACGCCCGTCTGATCCGCACGCCGCAAGCACTCGTCGATCTGGGTATGCCAGATACCATGCTTGCTCTGCTGGCCACCCGTATTCGTTTTCTGGCTATGCCCATGCCCAAAACCAGGATTGATCCTCAGAGTGACGTCGGCGCCTGGTCGCCGCTCTCCCAGTTGGCTGATCATGTCAGGAGAACCGCAATTCACATGAAGTGAATGTTTGATCACCAGTTCAAACGCGTCGCGATCAAAGATGTCGGCGGTGTAAACGACTTCGTGCTTTCCTGGATCAACTGAGTACCCGGCAGCCATCGCCCTTCGGATTTCGCCAGCACTCACCGCGTCGACGACCACATCCTGCTTTCGCATCCGATCCAGCACTGCCAAGTTTCCGCAAGCTTTCTGTGCAAAACGCACGACGTCAAAAGCCTTGAGCTCAGCAATTCGCTGATCAATGACCTGCTGGTCGTAAACGTAAACCGGCGTGCCGAATTTTTCCGCGAGTTCCGTGACTGCGATTCCGGCGATGTGGTTGCGAGAGGTAGCGAAGGTACGAACTGTAGACATGTGACTGGGAGTGAAAACGTGGACCGATAGTGAATACCGATCATTGTGACAAATTGGCGAATCCGCCGATAGGATCGGTCTCACTCTGGGCCGTCGCCAACAATCTGACAACGCTCCGACAACGACTCGAAAAAGGACGAACCACAGCCCCCCCCATCTGGAAAACACCACGCGATGATCTGCCCGCTGCGCACAGCTCGTAGCAGGCAGGATCAAGAGAAGGAGCGTCGCCTGCCGACTCTGGAACCCTCAGACTGACTCACTAAGAAGAACCGTTCAAGCATCACACGCCAGACATGACCGATCATCTCAGCGCATCGCAGTAACAGCAGACGCCCCACTCGCATGACTCCCTCGAGAGCACATGCGGGGACCTCGTATTTGACGCGGACGACGCCAGTTCAAACCATCCCCGAAGGTGGCTACTGAAGCGGTTGCTGCTCAGTTGCAAGATGCGTCTCCAACGTCGCAATGTCTTTTTTCCTTGGCCCCTGAGGACCGGGTCTACGGCCCCTTCGACGCCCTTGCTGAATGGGAATGAATCGGCTCTCGATTCGCTGCAACAACTTGCTGATGCATAGCTTATTGATACTCAGATTCATTTCTTCGGACTCGATTCTGAGCGAGTCGTGGAGACTCTTGGGAAGCCGAATGGTAATCATTCTTTCCGGCTCGGTCGCATCCCCTTTGGAAGCATCCTGACTCCGCATGGCAGCCACCATCTCCTGCAGCTCGGTAAAGTCACTGCTATCCTCGAAATACCTCATTTCTTCTGAGGTAGGATAGAGCCGACGAACGATGCCGTCGGTCCCCAGCATCTCACGATAAAAGACCACCCACGCACCGGTCTGAGCGAATGCAGCCTGAGCAAGTCGCAGGACTTCCTGGCCCCGCTGCTCCAGAGGCAAATCGCAATTCGGTGCATCGATATTCAGACGTGAGGCAATTTGCTCGGCCTGTTCTGGATCAGGGTCGCTCGCATAGCGCAGGTCAGTGGTTTCTGTTTGAGCCATCGCAAGACAGTCCTTTGTGTGAGAATAGATCGGTGGTTGATTTGTTTCGCCAATCCTTACATCCCGTCAAACCGTCACACCCAAACTATGCTTTCAAAACAACTTACAGCTTTTGCCTAAACTTCAGGCACCCCTGCGTAAGCCGCAGTCGCGACTAGATGCTCGCTTTTTAGGCAAATCGAAATGTGCAGAACCTAAGTGTCCACTAAGTTTCGCTCGATGTGTATTTGCCTGCATTTAGCGGAGAAAACGCCGCAATCACTGTGTTTTCTCCAAAAAACGTCGCCAAGACACGACAAATAGAAAATAGGCGGCCTGATAACTCGAAGAACACAGACCGCCACCTGCGACAAGACACAGACCGTCACCCGCCGAAGCCACTAAACCCGCCAGCCAAACACCACTAGAGGGGGTCCCCCACGCACACCCAATAACTGCCCAGCGAGACAAAGCGTCAACCCCTTGAAGATCAAAACCTTGCCGAATCACAGGCTTCCGCC
>JBPCVE010000466.1:0-5793 GCA_051010795.1 Rubripirellula sp. | reverse complement strand
TTTTTCAGTTCTTTGCTGAGCGCTGTTGACTCAGGCCGATAAGCCTTCATTTCCTTGCGGTGGTCCAGATACTTGGGTTTCGCTGGTTCAAACTGCCAGAAAAAGTGTGCCAGTGATCCAAATTCCTTGCGCAGAGCAAGTGCCCGTTGGGCGTTATTGATCGCCGACTCGATTTTACCGCGATGCCGAACAATTTTTTCATCGAGCAGCATTTTGTCGACTCTCGTCGATGAGAATTTAGCGACGCTTTCAATCTTAAAACTGCCAAACGCTGATCGAAAAGCAGCACGTTTTCGCAGAATTGTGATCCAACTCAGACCTGCCTGAAAACCCTCCAGACACATCTTTTCATACAACTGCTGGTCATCTGCAACAGGCTTACCCCATTCGCGGTCATGGTACTCGATGTATTGTTCATCATCTCCACACCACCAACAGCGTTGCCGACCATCAGACCCAGCGGTGTAGTCTGGCAAATCTTTTTTTGGACTCATGTCTGGATGCGAAACCTTAAGTCCTTGATTTTGCTCTCGGGAAGTTCCCGCTGAATCCTTTTCAGAATGCCACGTTTTCTGAAGTTCAATTCCTGAAGAGTGACTGAATCCGAGGCATAAATATGAAGCACACCCTGCCTCAGGTTACCTACCTGCAGGCCTCCACCGAGTTCGGTTCCGACTTCCATGATGATCAATTGGTGAATCGCCTCATTGGCTGACACCTGTGCATACCCACGTCGCGAAATCAGCTGGCCCACAATCGACCCAATGCGGCGCACCCGCGGTTTTTCAGCATCATTTCCTTGCGTCGGTTGGGACTGTTGACGTTTCACCACCATATCTCCGGTATCTGGGTCTCGGATTCTAAACCACACAACGAGTGTGCACCAATCCCATTGGGGTTATGAGGATCATTTACCACGTCAAATTCCCATCTGGACAATCCGCGATGTGAGGGTTCAACTGAGGGTAACGTGGTGAGATTCTCTGCAATTCAGCATCGTAAGAGCAAACTCTTGTCCAAACCCGAGCAAAATTCGAATACCGATTCGCCCTTGTTGATCATCGGATGGCGGGAATGGTTGTCACTTCCCGACCTCGGCGTACCACGCATCAAGGCAAAAATTGATACGGGTGCCCGCTCCTCAAGCCTGCATGCGTATGACATCGAACAGTTCCAGCGGGAAGGTTGTTCGTTGGTTCGATTCAAAGTACACCCAATCCAGCGCCAAGAACAAATGGAAGTCAGCTGCGTTGCCGAGGTGCATGATATCCGTAGCGTTCGAAGTTCAAGTGGCGAAGCGACTGACCGGATCGTGATTCAGACAACAGCCTCATGGTTGGACCAAGAGTGGACGATTGACTTGACGCTGGCAGATCGATCACAAATGGGATTTCGCATGCTGGTCGGACGTGAGGCCATGCGTGAACGCATGCTGGTCGATCCGGGAAGATCGTATTTCGGGGGTCGACCCAAGCGAAGAAAGAAACCCAACAACTCCTGAAGCAGTAAACAGTCACACTACCGAGATTTTGAGATGAAGCTTGCCATTCTTTCGCGCGCCTCCAACTGCTATAGCACGCGTCGTCTGAAGGAAGCAGCCAGCCAACGTGGTCATAAGGTAAAAGTACTTGATACCTTACGATTCTCCATCGACTTGGAGAAAGGCGAACCTGACCTGTACTATCGCTCAAAGCCGCTGAGTGACTACGACGCCATTGTGCCCCGTATTGGTGCCTCGATCACCTACTTCGGCACTGCCGTTGTTCGCCAGTTTGAACAAATGGATGTCTTCTCAGCTGCATCCTCGGCTGGCATTGCCAACTCCCGTGACAAGCTACGCTGTCTGCAAATTCTTAGCCGACATGCAATCGGTATTCCTGAAACCACATTTGTCCGAGAGAAACGGGATGTTCTGCCAGCGATCGAAAGGGTAGGCGGAGTCCCCATCATCATCAAATTACTTGAGGGAACGCAGGGTGTTGGTGTGATCCTTGCTGAAAGTGTCAAGATTGCCGAGGCGATCATTGAAACACTTCAAAGCACTCGACAAAATGTCTTGATTCAAAAGTTTGTATCCGAAAGTAAAGGCAAAGATATTCGTGCCTTTGTCGTGGGTGATCGAGTCGTTGCTGCAATCAGGCGGGTTGCTCAGGGACATGAGTTTCGCAGTAATGTTCACCGTGGCGGCAGAACTGAACGAGTCATTCTGGACGAAACTAACTGCCAAACAGCCGTGCGATGCACACAAATCATGGGGCTACGGGTTGCTGGCGTTGACATGCTTGAAAGTGACGAAGGCCCACAAGTCATGGAAGTCAATTCATCGCCTGGGCTTGAGGGGATCGAGACCTGCACTCAACTGGACATCGCGGGTGCAATTGTTGATTACATCGCCGCCCAAATCGACTTTCCAGAAGTGGATGTTCGACAACGACTATCCGTCAGCCGAGGGTACGGCGTCACCGAGATCCATATTCCAGAAGGTTCCGAATTCATCGGAAAGTCAATCGATGAGTCTGGCCTCCCCGAACAGGACATCAATGTGTTGACCCTTAATCGAGGACAAACGGTCATTCCCAATCCTCGTCTTAAACGAACACTGGAACCAAACGATCGCCTACTCTGCTTTGGAAAATTAGAAGCCATGCGTGGAATGGTTCCTGAAAAAACTCGCCGAAAACGACGTCCAAAGCTTAAGCAACTGTCCACCGATGTGAATGCGACAGCTGATCCAAGCTGAGGCGTCGTCGGATTCGACCAGGATCGGAAAACCTCTTCAGATTCACATCCCAAATGAGAATCAGCGGCACGCCTTGCACAACAACGAAGAATGGTTTGTTTAACCCCGACGACTGATCACAATCAGCGGACTATCGGTTTGGTTGGCGATCTTTCGAGTGAACTGACCGAACAGCTTACGGCGAGGGCCGATACGTTGTACGCCCAATATGACAAGTTGCCCTTCGGCAGCGGCAGAAATCACAGCAACAGGATCATCACTCTTGATAACGAGCTGCTCAGAATTGCCAAAAACATTGTCATGAGCCATTCGGTCCAGATCACGCTTCGCACGCCTCAACTCAGTCGCATCCACACGAGTGGGAAGAACTCTCATGAAAGTCACCAAGCACTTTTGTTGCCGAGAAAAACTTGCCAAGAGTCGTGCGAGTAGATGATCGTGACCACCACGTCCTGCGACCGGTACAAGAATTCTTTGATTCTCTGACAAACTCCATGATCCGGAAGCCCTGAGAACAACGACGTCACTCTCAAGTTGCCCCAACAATGTCTCCAGCGGTGAATCGGTCTCATCGCTATTGATTTTACTGAGCCCCAATAGCACCGACTCACAGCGGTGCAGCTTGGCAACCCGAGCAATCTCGGGCATCGGGTCTGGGGACACGGTCGTGAGGCTCTCCACTGGGACCTTGAGCTTAGACGACGCTCGAAGTAATTCTCTCAACATCGTCTGAGACTGATCGGCTGGCGCGGGATCTGCGTCGGGATCCCACGAACTGGGGGCGACAACAACCGTCTGCAATAATACGCGGCCGGCCGCAGCGGGTACCAGTGTGTTGGCGAGTGAAATCATTGCTTCGGCATTGCGAGGATTGGCAATCGGCACCAACACCAATGGTGAATTGCCCCGCAACCTGAGCAGCTCTGGGTTCGCAGCCATGCTGGAAACATCTTTCAAGCGTGCCCGCCGAGCAAAGAGCGTCAAGAAAAGGATACCACCAACACTGAGCCAAACCAGCGCAATCGTTCCAGCGGAAGGCACTACCAATCCCTGAAATACAGCCAGGGCGACGCAGGCTGAGCCCCCGATCACCGGCACAGCGGGGTACCAAGGGGTTTGAAAAGGTGGCCGAATAACGCTGCGACGCCTCACCAATACAGCCAGCCAATGAGCCATGGCAAAAGTAATCAAGAAAATCAAGCTGGCGGCAGCCCCCGCCGCCGCGACATCGGGCAACGCAATCACAAGAATTGAAATCAGACCAGTTGTCACCGCAATTGCATGAACCGGGGTATGCCGGCGAGGTGACAAACGGCTCATCACCGATGGCAACGTATGATCACGTGACATCGCCAACGCTATCCGCGATGCCGCAAAAAGATTCGCCTGCAGCGCCGTAAACATCGATAGCACAGCAGCTACGAGCACGAATCCATATCCAACCGGCCCGAGATAGTTTCTGGCAGCAATCGCGACGATACCCTCTGGATTCTCAGCCGCAGCATCCGCAATACCTTGTCCGGCAGAAACACCAACCGTTGTAATCACAAACAACAACGGCAGATAAATCAGCAGCGCAATGATGAGCGAAAACACCATCGCCTTGGGAATATTACGAGCAGGATTCCGGATTTCTCCGCCTACGGCTGCAATCAAATCAAAACCCTGCAAAGCAATAAAACTGAATCCCATCGCTTCAAACAGCCCCACCGCGCCCGACGAAAAGAATGGCTGTAGTGAAGCCTGCGTTTGCGATAGTGGTTGCCAAGCAACCGACCACAAACCACCCAGAATCAGAATACCGAAAACAAGAACCTTCCCCGCGTTTGCCCAACTGCCGCCGCCCCCAGACTTCAACACCAGTCCAAGTGCCAGTGTCAGTACTGCCAAAATTGCAATCCATGGAACCAACCGCTGGTCGATTACCCACACAGGCAGGGCATACCCCAGCGCGTCGATACACTCACGTAGCAGTAATACCGAAAAGTATCCAAAGCCAACCGCGTATAGCATCGCAGCAACGATCGATGCAAACCAAACAATCCAGCCAACAGCAAAAGCAGCTTCGATCGATAAGACCTTACGACTGAATGCGTAAGTGCCACCGGATTCAGGAAACTTCGAAGCCATCTCCCCGAGGCTCAATGCCGTTAACAAAGCAATGAGACCATTCAAAGCAAATGCTAACAGGGCAGCTGGTCCAGTCGTGGCAAAGGCAACACCAGCGAGAGCCAGGATCCCGCCACCCACGATCGCACCGACACCAATGCCCGTTGCCGATCCAAGTCCGATATGTCGTTCGTTATCTGGAACCACCGCATACTCGCTGAATTGTGGCGTGTTGTCCCGGCATTCTGTCACTTAATCCGACAACGTCAATGCGTCGCGCAACAAACACAGTCGGAAACATCAGACGCGGAACAGACGTGTATTCAGCAAGATCACGTTCGTAGTGGTGTGACGCAGAACCGGAATGATACCTCCAGCCATGCGTCTCATCTTGAAAATGAATAATGAACTCAGTCTTGGCTACTGGCTCAAATAGTAGGTTGCCATCCGGGGGCATACTCTCGTCCCCATAACGCCTGAGCTGCGGGATTATCCTTGATATGGCCATTCGCCGGATCTGTGTTGACAACACGCCCTGTCCGATACGCGATATTTCCAAGATGACACAACAAGGTACTCTTATGAGCGATCTCGATATCAGCATTGGTTAATTGCCCGGTACGTACACCGTTGAGAAAATCAGCAAAGTGGTCTTTATCGCCACCGGCCCCGTTCCCGGTTGCTATTTCTTTTCCCTTCATGTCGTACATGACATAACCTGTTCCCTGTTGCACCAGTGAACCTTCGGAGCCATGAAAGCTGATACCAAACCCTGAGTCGTGTGCTCCCAAAGGTGACCAGCTCAGGCCTTCCCATGTGATGGATTTTCCTTCTGGAAAATCCATCGTGACCATCAAGGTATCGGGCGTTTCCTGATCATCGTCATGACGATACTTACCTCCACCAGCGGTAACACGACTGGGGTAGTCGACTTCCAAGCCCCA
>JBPCVE010000465.1:0-3370 GCA_051010795.1 Rubripirellula sp. | reverse complement strand
GGCCAATGCTTTGCCAAGTTGTGGCCTGTCAGACTTTTTTCCGGATTCGATTTCGGTGTACTCGGCAACGAGTTCGCCTTGGTTTGCCACATATTCGCGAACTGACGCAGTTTGGGCATCCAACCCGAGCCCTGAGCGTCCCTGCCTATCAGTACTGACGCGGTAGTAAGCGATGAACTTTTTCATGATTACTTACCTCCTTTCAGATCGGCGGAGACCTCAACCGTCCAGATGATGGAGGGGTCGGCAGAAAGCTTTCCGCTCTCGGGATCGGCTTCGAAGAGTCCGAAGTACAGGCAGGCTTCATCATGGTCGATAAGCTGGACTTCGCCTTCGTCTTGTTCGAAGTCGGGATCAGCAAGGTGGTAGTGGATGGAGTCCAGAATGGACTTTGTAACCCTACATCCGACATCGGCGGACTTGAAGTGATTCATTGCGTGTTCCAATTGTGAAGGGGTGTTACAGGTCTCGGAACGGGTGTCCCGAAGGATGTAACACGATTGGATCAGGCCGAAAAATCACACACAATTTTGAACGCTCGTATATTGCGGAACGTGGTTTCAACGTGGTCGATGCCAACGTCGCACCTAAGTATTGATGGATTGCTTTCCGACGCTTTCGCAATGTTCAGTGGGGACCCGCTCTGGGCGAAGCAACATCTCTACGCACGTTGGTCTCGGTAAACATTTTGGCGGGTAACACACCAGCGAGATAGCAGAATGTCGAAACAAAAACCGCCACGTCCACCAAAACCTCCTAACCGCGAAGAGCCTCCGCCACGTTGATTTTTTTAACAGCCATGGTGATCCGTACTGAGTCATGGATGGACACAAGAGGACGCGGTGCAGTGATTGATCTCTGAACAGTGCCTTTCAGCAGTTGACAAACTTGAAGCGCGGTTTATACTTCCAAACGCTGATCTGCCTGGCTCTCACTGACCGGTTAAGTGATTCATTCTGAATCCTATGGCCGTGCTTCTGACTGCCTCCCGCTTTGGTCAGTGATTTTTCTCTCAAGCGGGAGGTCTCTGTTTGGTATGTTCCACTCCGGATCGCTCCTGCATTAATCCGTTCATAGGAGTATGCAATGTTGAATTTAGATAGAGTGTTGTGCGAAGTCGGCCCGGCAAGTGTTTCCGAGGCAAGCATCCTGGTTGTTAACAAGGGGCTGGATTCACTCCAGCCTAAGAATCAGGAAGCGATTTTGGTCACTGTTAAGGATGTTTCCAAGCTATTAGGCGTAAGCGTTCGTACAGTGAATCGTTGGTTTCGCACCGACGAGATGCCGCCTCCGGTAAAGACCCCTGGGCCCGGCTATCGACGTTGGAAACGTCGAGACATTGAGATTTGGGTCGCCGCTGGCTGCACTAAACGCGGTTGGCGGAGAGCTAAGGGTAAGTAAGCAATTCGATCGGAGAGGCTGTTAAATCAACTAGATGTGTTTGTGCTGTTGGGCTTGATTCGTCGAGTCACATAGCTGTCGACATTATGGAAAATGTCGCTCGAAAGACTCGTCTAATTGAAGTTGGCTGTTGCTCAGGCCGTCGCTGAATTGGATACCGTCTTGACGGAAATCCATGTGATTTTGGCGGAGGATTCTGAGGCATAGGATTGCGTTCGATATTGAGGGCATGGTGGAATGGAATCCCCCATGCCTTTCTTCTTTGCACCTCAAACTATGAATAAGCTACCGAAAATAAGCATCTGTCAACGACGAGGTGCCCCGCACTTCCGATGGTACGTGGGCGGTGCCCCTCGATACCGCAAGATCAAAGACCCGGCAAACGTCGAGCAAGAGAAGCTCGTGCTTGCCACAGAACTGCTAAGCGGCATAGGGAAATTTCGCGAACGTCACCGGACTCGTGACGAACATTTAAGGGACTGGAGAGCTGATATGGAAACCATTTCAGCTGCGCAGGCAGATTTAACCTACAAGCGTGCCAAGCGAGTCCTAAATGAGGCCAAGATAAGTACGATCCTCGATGTATCGATTGGGCGAGTCAGGACCACCGTCCACGGTTTACGGTGCTCCGTCAGGGATCCGAAGAAGAAGCTCGAGGACTACGCTCTGCTATCAGAGCAGTCGCGTAAGCATCACATGCGGGCAGTAAAACAGTTTTACAAATGGCTTGAAGACGAAGGCCGAATCGATAAAAGCCCAATAAAATCATTGAAGCTCAAAAAGGTCGTGGAGGAGCGAAATCCCAGGGATCGCCTACAGCCCGAGGAGCTTTCAACACTCGTCGAAGAAACTCGGAACTCTGACAGAGTCATTGAAAATTACACTGGCGAGTTTCGTGCTTGGGCCTACGTGGTCGCGGTTATGACGGGACTCCGCCGCAAAGAGATCGCTAAGCTACAAAGAGAATCATTCGATTGGGAGAGCCGGACGGTGTCGCTGAGCGCTGCGTATACCAAGGACAAGGAGCTCGCTGTCCTACCCCTGAACCGCAGGATGGTCCAAGATTTGAAGCTTTGGATTGCTGACCGCAAGGGGCAGTTATTCCCGGACTTCGAAATCAAGCGAACGAGCAAGATGATTAAGCGCGACCTCGTTGCCGCTGGCCTACCAGTGCGAACCGAGTCAGGTACTCGGTGTTTTCACTCGCTTAGGAATACCTACATCTCGAGTCTTTTTGATGCGGGCAGAAATATCGCCCAAGTTCAGCGTCTGGCAAGACACTCAGACCCTAGGCTGACAATGAAGTACGCGAAGCCTCGTAGCGACGAGTGGGCCTTAGTCGATGACTTGAATTATCCAGGCCACGATCCGTGACCGAGTACTCGACCTAGTACAGAAAGAGGTGCAGTGGTCACGAACTGCCTTTCACCTCGTCTTTTCAAGTACACCCGGAGGGATTCGAACCCCCAACCCTCGGTTCCGAAGACCGATGCTCTATCCAGTTGAGCTACGGATGCGTGCTTATCCCCAAATTCTACTTACTTTCGCGTTTACGACTAGACCGCAACATCTGGGTATTCTCGCTATCGATCATCCGAGTGGAAAAAATGGGGTGAAACGTTCCTGTTGGTGGAAAATAATCATGCGGGTGGTGGGTTCTGCACTTTGTTTCGCATCACGCGGCGGGCCCGCCAACGTAGCAATAGCCCGTGTTTCGATCCCAACAAGATGCTGAACATCAGGACAATGGCTGCCGCCACCACAATGATCGCACCTGTGCTGAGTTTGGGTACCAAGGCACTCGCGATTCCGCCGGCCGTCGCAGAAATGGCGCCAAAAATAGCGGACAGCCAAATGTTCGGACCAATGGAATCGCTCCAGAATCGAGCCGCTGTGGGCGGGATGATCAGGAGTGCAACGATCAACAGCAAACCGACTGCCTGCATGCCCGCGACACAAACCGCGACGA
>JBPCVE010000464.1:0-7723 GCA_051010795.1 Rubripirellula sp. | reverse complement strand
GTGCATCTACGAAGTTGCCCACGACCCGAAACTGCGTGCTGATGGGTGGTGCCGAGTCATCGCTGGAATCGAATTGATCACTGCGGCCATCATCGCAGCATCAATTGCAAACTCACTGCTCTGATATTCTGACCCTCACCAGAAGCTATTCCAACCCGAGACACATCGATGAATTCCGTTACCAACAACGCTCCCACCGCGGACAAATTCGAAACAGTTGCTTGCTACAACTGTGGAGCGACCGAGAGCACTGATCTGTTGATAGGGCAGGATGATCTATCTGGAAAACCCGGCGACTTTCAATTTGTGACCTGCAACCGATGTGGCTTAGCCTATCAATCGCCCCGACTTACCGTTGAAAACATCAGCCCCTATTACGACGAAGAATACATCGCGCACCGGAAACAGACCAACTGGGGTATTTTGACCCGTTTCTACGAGCGTGCGATGGGCAAGCATGATCGAGAAAAAGACAAACTGGTTTCGCGATACGTCAACATGACCGCAGGAATGGAAGTCCTTGATGTGGGCTGTGGTTCGGGATCTTTATTGCAGCGTTTGCGGCAACAACACCAAGTCCATGCCAGCGGGGTAGATTTCAAGAACCTGACTCACTTGCCCTTCTTCGAAGGTGTTACGTTTCACGAGGGTCTCTATTATGAACAACCACTACCCGATAATTTCTATGACATCGTGACCATGTGGCATTTCCTGGAACATGATTATGATCCCGTACGCACCTTGGAAACGAGTCTGCGAGTTCTTAAACCCGGTGGCCATCTGGTAATTGAAGTACCTCGCTTGGACTGTTTGACTTATCGCATGTATGGAAAAAGGTGGCCAGGTGTGCAAGCGCCGCAACACACAGTGATGTTCTCAAAAGACATGCTGCTTCAATTCGTCAAGCGTTCAGGACTTGAATTGGTCGACTACCTGCCCTACGGAGCGTTCCCTGCTTACTTTTACCTCTACGCTGGACTGGCGTTTCACTTAAGGCAAGGGAAGGGCCTGAATTTACGACGATCCATTTACCCCTATTTCGCAGGACAGTTGCTGCTAACGCCTGTCCTACTTTTTGAGCGTTATCTGAATCTAGCAATGCAAACCGTGATCTGCCGCAAGCCCACCAATTCGGACGTCACGTAAGGGCAGCATATCCATTCATCCGCTTCACTCCATGTGGCGTCGCAACATTCCATTCACCGCCCAACAGACGGCCTCCTGGTTCACTACCGTCCCCACTCAATCCGCTTCATCGAGACGCGTTTCGCCAAGGAAATCAATCGTCCCATCTGCTACGTCGTAAACCGCACCGACCACCAATAAATCTCCATCTGCCACTGCTTGCTGTATCACCTGACTGCGTTCAGTGATCGCCAACACAGTTCGCTCGACACTATTTTTCACAAGTTCGCGGAGACGTTGCTCGCGGTCGGGCAGAGCCAAATCCTCCATCTCACGGCACTCTTCATGCGTCACGCATTCAAGTACTTCATTGGCGATTGAGATTTCATCAGCAGCATTGCCACCTTGCTGCCCCGAACCCTCCTGAGCCAGAGCTTGAACAGAAGCATCGACCACACCGCATGGGGAATGACCTAGCACAATCAATAGCTTTGGATGATTGACACGCACAGCGTACTCGAGACTCCCCAACGACTTATTGCCAACAACGCTGCCTGCGACACGCACACTGAAAAATTCTCCGATTCCCATATCGAAAAGCACATCAGGCGACACTCGCAGATCACTGCAACTGAGAACGGCTGCCATGGGAGTGCGGCTTTGAGCCATCTCGACGGCTCGACGATCGAATTTCCGATTCAGTAATTGCCCAGTTCGAAACCGACGATTTCCTTCCTGTAAAATCGCCAATGCGTCGTGCGGCGCAATATCCTTCAACGCATTGTAATCCTGTTCATTGGCACCACCATCATTGGCAAGGTTGTACTTCTCGCGAAATCCTGACAGCCGAACCTTTACCCCACGTGCGGGTGCGGTCTTTTCCTTGAACTCACGAATCACGCCTAGAATATCAGGATCGATGTAATCGGATTCCGAAGCATCGATTAACAACTCCGCTCCGGTTTGTGCTTTGTCAAGGATCTGCATCAGAGCAGCACGATTGAGGAAGCTGACCTGATTAGCCAATTCAATGTGCACGACATCCCCGGTTGTTTTCGTTTCCACCACACGGCGAACAGGGGTACGCAAACTGCTGTTGAGGATGAACATCAAACTGACGACCAGGCCAATGATCACCCCGATCAAAAGGTCCGTCATGACGATCGCCACCAACGTGATGATGAAGGGTGCAAATTGATAGCGTCCCTGACTCCACATCTGTTTGAACAACTTCGGACTTGCGAGGCGAAATCCGGTCACAAGAAGAATGGCGGCCAGAGCAGCGAGCGGAATTCGATTCAGAAGTGCAGGGAATAGCAAGACACTTCCCACCAGCAAAACACCGTGGAACACCGCGGAAAGCTTGCTTTTCGCGCCAATGCTGACGTTCACACTACTGCGAACGATCACGCTGGTAATCGGCAAGCCACCGATCAAGCCTGACATGGTGTTCCCGATCCCTTGTGCGACCAACTCCCGGCTTGATGGCGAGTTGCGTTGCTGCGGGTCCAACTTGTCTACTGCTTCCAGGTTCAGCAGCGTTTCCAAAGAAGCAACGATCGCGATCGTGACCGCCGCAAAATAAACTCCCGAATCTGACCATGCCGAAAAGTCCGGGAAGGTAATGTAGCTCATGACACCACCATCAGCGGGTGGAATGATGACTAAGTGATTGCCCTGAATACTCCATTCGGGGTCAGCATTTTCAAAAAGAATTTGCATGCCAATGCCAAACGCGACCACAACCAAAGCAGCCGGGATGCTTTTCAAGTAGGGAATACGATTCCAGAGGACCAGAATGATCACCGATGAGACGCCAACCAGCGCGGCTCCCAAGTGATAGTTAGCCAGCAAAGCACTGAACAATTCCGAAAACGTATTTTCGCCGTCCGGCTGAAAAAATGCCATTTCGCCTTCGGGATCATTGTCATCACCAAACACATGCGGAAGCTGCTTCAGAATCAGCAAGACACCGATCGCAGACAACAACCCTTTAATCACACTGGTTGGAAAAAATGCAGACAGCGAACCTGCACGAGCAATCCCTAACCCAATCTGCAATAGCCCTGCCATGAACACTGCCAGCAAGAAGGCTTCGAACGAGCCAAGTGCACTGAGCTGTGCCACGACAATCGCAGCAAGCCCAGCGGCAGGACCGCTGACACTGGTGTGGGAACCACTGATCGAACCCACGACGATTCCACCGATAATTCCGGCGATCAGACCCGCGATCGGCGGCGCATTGGAAGCCAGCGCGATGCCCAGACAAAGTGGTAGAGCTACAAGGAAGACCACGATCCCCGCAACCAAGTCACGGGATACAGTCGACACGGTGTAGCCGCTTTCGGCGATATTACGTTCAGGTTGCCCAGACATGGCAAATTCATCCGGTTACAAAAGGCAAAGAAAAACTGATTCAAGATGACATGCATTGTGGTGACATGCGTTACATCAAAAGATCGGCATACCCACTCTGGGCGGCACGAACGTAGTAGGCTCCAAGAGAGCCTTTCTGCCTCTCGCAGAGCAGTTGCGAGCGCGTCATCGAACCGCAAACGATCCCAACCACTGGCAGCAGGATCTGATTTGCGACGAACGGAGGACGGTTTTCATCGAAGGTTAAAACCGGAAAAGCTGCTTTTGGCAGATCGTTCCTTCTAAATTTACCTTCTCAAAGTCCCGCAACCCGATAGCCGAGCGCACGCGGTGAATCGTCAGAAGAATCCCGTGCGGCAAACAACGCTCGCTACACGATGAGATGACGTTCACACAAAAGCGACCTAACACCTCAAGGGAGCAAGGATACCATTATGCAAACGGTGCCCACCTGCAGTCGCGTGGTATCGCTTAATCGCCAAAGCACGACACGCTGTGTCAGTACGTTGCTTTGCCACGCCCCAGGTGCTGCCTGCATACCGGCGTTCTTGGCGACTGCTGGACACGCATGCCTCACAATCTTCACAGGTCTCGACCTCAACCACCGAATCCATGACTTCGGAAACCAGCGGTGAGATAGCTGGTAGACCAACAACAGCCAAAACACAAGCCATGCGGAGGCCTGCGAGACCGAGCTGCCAAGTTAGATGGAGATAGGTCAACATTGCGACACTTGAACGTTGTGAACTAATGTGAGCACTTTGCGTGGCCATACAGCCCGCGTCAATAGCTTAGATAGCTGTCAACAGAAAGCAAATCAGGATGGCTAACGATCATATACCCACCTAGATTAGATCGTGCTGAACATCGGTTACAATGAGAAAAACCGGACAAAAACAGCGAACCCAAAAACCTTACCTTGAAGACTTCGTGAAGATAAGTGACTTCCAATGCTGGGCACCACGTTGAGCACTGATCCGGAAGTACCAGAACTGAACAAGAGGCGAAAAGCATGGGGCAGCATTCCTTGAGTTTCATGACGTGGAACACGACCTCACGGCATATTTTTATCATTTGCGGTGTCGTATTTCTGTTGGCTGGAACGACTGTCGCGGAACGACCGCTACCGCCATCAGTGGAACTGCGTCTTAAATCACTCGGGGCAATCCCCGGAATCAACCAGTGGGATTGGTGGCAGGCAAGAACCGCATATGTCCCCGGCAGGGAACCGATGTGGATCACCACCATGTCGGAAACCGGCAAGACAACAAGCCACGATTTTCACGACATCTTTCAGTCTGTCAGCAAAGATCACGGCCAAACGTGGTCGGCGGCTCAGCTGGTTCCATCACTTCAGAGGCGAACCGAAGCTGATGGCTATCAGGTCGCCCCTGGCGATCTATGGCCAAGTTGGCATGCTGCGACCCAGACCATTTTGGCGACTGGCAAAACGTTTAATTTTCGCGATGGGAAGAAAGAGGATTATCTCCGCGAAAAGGTATCCTACGCAGTAATGAAGCGTAAAAAATCATGGGGTGCACTGCAATTCCTTGAACTACCCAATCGTGACCATGCTGGTTACCCGATCATCGCCGCGAACGCTGGGTGCACACAAAGATACGATCTACCCGATGGCGATGTTCTATTACCCATTCGCTACGCTCGGAATCCAAAAAAACGAAATTACACAAGCACCATCGCACGATGTTCATTTGACGGAAACGAACTTCGTTATCAAGAACACGGCACCGAGCTCAACATTCCACAGGGTCGCGGGCTTTACGAACCCTCACTGACTTCATTCGATGGGAACTATTACGTAACGCTGCGTGCTGACCACACAGCCTTTGTTACCCACAGCACCGATGGCCTTCATTTTGCTCCAATCAAGGAATGGAAGTTCGATGATGGAAAACCCCTCGGAAGCTACAACACACAGCAGCACTGGGTCACCATCGGTGGTGGACTGTTTCTGGTCTACACTCGCCGCGCTGCCAACAACCACCATATCATGCGACACCGAGCACCATTGTTCATCGGGCAGGTCAATCCAGAATCGTTGCGAGTGATACGTGCCACCGAAAAAGTGCTGATTCCAGAGAATGAAGCAACACTGGGGAACTCCGGCGTCTGTCGCATCAGCGACACAGAATCCTGGATCACGTGTGGTGAAGGTCTTCTAAGGCTGGGTAAACGAAAAGGCGAAAACAATAACGTGCTGGTAGTAAAAATCACAACCGAGCCGCTGCTGTAGCCAGCGGACTCTTTACTAAACGTGGACTCATACGCCAGCCATGCCTACACAACAGGCCGCTGTCGAACGTCAAACCTCAATTGGCACGTGCAACTCAGCAACTGCTTTGCATACCTCTTAGCCTTCAGAGCAAACACTCAAGTCGACTGCAGCCCACGCATCGTCCCAGTGCTTGAGACAAAGGTGTCAATTTCCAAACCGAGTTGCTGCAGCATCGACACGAACAGATTCGTCAGGGGATAGTTATCCTGTTGATCAAACGCCAAGTGCTGCCCATGACGGAACCCCCCGCCCGCCAACAGAATCGGCATATTCCTGGTGTCGTGATTGCTGGCGTTGCCAAGATTGGACCCGAACAAAACCATGGTCTGGTCCAATAGTGAATCGCCGGCCTCACTGACATCCGCCAACTTACCAAGAAACCTGCCCAACGCCTCAATCATGGCCATCTCGACGATTGCCAACTGTGCAATTTTTTCTGGGTCCTTGGCGTGATGGGACAAGATGTGATGATCGGTATCGACCCCGGTAATGGCTGGCACGAGATTCCTACCCGGATCGGAGAGGGTGATGAAGCGCGTTGAATCCGTCTGAATGGCGAGAAACATCATGTCATACATCAGATCCAATCTTTCGATCAGGTATTTCGGATCACGCACATCACGGGGTTCCTTGGCATCGACCACTGGCTTCGGGTGCTTCTCCCACTCTTCGGCCTTCACCAATCTCTTTTCCGCTTCACGAACAGAGTTGAAATACTGTTCGATTTTCTGACGGTCCCGCCCGTTGACTCGCCGCTGCATTTGCCGAGCTTTCTCCGCCACTGCATCGAGAACACTTTGCCCCTTCTGGAGGCGTTTCACCATCACCTTTTTCTCGGTCGTATTACCTTCGACAAACAATTTCTTGAACACGCGTGACGGTCGGGATTCTGCTGGAATCTCAACACCTGACCGCGACCACGAAATCCCTGCGCTTGATGTGGTCAGCGCGAGCGATGCAAACCGAGTCTCTGCTCCCAGACGCTCAGCGGCCACTTGATCAATCGAAATCGAGTTTTTGAATCCCGCACTCAACGGGTGTCGCATGCCTGTCAAAAACGATTTTCTCGATGCATGACCGCCGTCAACTTCCGGATGGGAAACGCCAGATATATACGTGAAGTCATTTCGAAATCGTTCAAGAATTTTCAAATAACGTGACAACTCATAGTTCGAACCTGACTGTGTTGGTGTCATATTGGGCCCGTGAAGCCCTAACTCCACATTGACCGCAACCATGCGACGTTTTTGACGGCTTGCTTGCCGGCCTTCTGATTCGTCCGCCGAAGCAATTCGCGGCATGGACTCCAGCAAGGGAAGGCCCAAGGACACGCCCGATGCCCGTAAGAAACTGCGACGCGATGGAATGATCAACGACATAAGGATTCCAACTTCAAATACAAATTTTCTTTAACCACTTAAATGTTACCAGATCACCAGTAACCACTATCCACCTCACTCGAACCTCTTTCCGAAAATCAACGGCACGCTCAATTTAATTTTCACGGTTGCTGGAATAATTTGCTTTGGACCACCAAGTGAATTAGATCACGAAACTTGTAGCTCGTTTCTTTTGCCGAAAGGACAAGCTGTTCTACATGGGCACGATCAGCAAATCCTAGCCGCCGCCCCAACCCGTAGGTCAGCAGTTTGCGCGACAACCCAGTGGCGATCGCATTCTCTTCATTCAGCATCCATTTCTTAAAATCTGTGACATCTTGAAAGGTGGTTTGATCAGCGGTTTCCCCTGAAGCATCAACAGGTTGCCCAATCTTGTATCGCACGTAGTTAAACGTGAACGGTGCACGTCGCAGGGCGGGTCGCTCTCCCTCACCTGTCGTTCGATAGTGATCTCGCCAGCCACCAATCGCGTCAAAATTTTCCAACGCAAAACCGGGTGGATCAATCTTGTCATGACAGACCGCAC
>JBPCVE010000463.1:0-5747 GCA_051010795.1 Rubripirellula sp. | reverse complement strand
CCACAAGATCGGACTTGCCCTGCAGCGGAGTGTGCACAGCAAAGTGTGTCAGGTACAGAAACCACTTTTGCTTGCGGTTGCGATCAATGAAGCCAATCGCTTCATCGGTCAATCGATCCGTGAGATATTCGTCAGAGGGAGCGTCTTTTAGGCCAGGTGCTTTTGGATGAGGGGGGTAGTAACCACGTGGTGGGCTTCCGCTGTGGGTACCCGCAAAGTTGAAGTCGAAACCGTAGGGAAGCGGATCACCACTAAGATGCCACTTTCCAATCGTCCCCGTGCGGTAACCGGCGGCTTGAATCTGATGAGCCCACGTACGTATTTCCTCTGACAATGTATCCGTGCCGGGAACGTGCATCCACTTGCCAAATTTCGGGTTGCCCCGACGCGACGTTCCCACGTTGTAAATTTCATGACGAGGTGTGTATTGACCGGATAGCAAGCAGGCTCGTGCCGGTGCACAGTTGGCTGATGCGGAGTAGGCATTCGTGAAGATCATTCCCGATTTGGCCAATGCATCCAGATTCGGTGTTTCGTAATAATCGGATCCCATGAATCCACAATCCCGCCAACCATAGTCGTCCAGAAAGATGAACAGCACATTTGGACGGTCCAAGTTGTCGGGCTCCTTGTCTTGCGCGACCAGTTGCACTGGTTCACTCAGTAGTGTCAGTGCGACTGTCAGTTGCAGGCAGAGCCTTAGCTTGAATCGGATCATTGTCTTTCCTGGTGAACTGACATGTGAGGAACTGACATGTGAGGAACTGACATGTGAGGAACTTGGCTTCGCGACTGCCGATGTGTCAGGAAAGAATTTCTTTCACGACCCGACATTTTTCAACACCGGTGAGGCGTTGGTCGAGCCCTTTGAAGGGGTAGCGGAAACGGTCATGGTCGATTCCCATCAAATGTAGGATAGTCGCATTCAGGTCGCGGACATGCACCGGATCTTTCACGATATTGTAACTGAATTCGTCAGTTTCGCCGTGTACAACTCCACCCTGCACGCCACCCCCTGCCATCCAGATAGAAAAGCATTTTGGGTGATGATCGCGACCATAATTGGTTTTGCTCAGTGGACCCTGGCAATAGATGGTTCGTCCAAATTCCCCCCCCCAAACGACCAGTGTGTCATCAAGCATCCCGCGCTGGCGGAGGTCAGTTAACAGACCTGCAGATGGCTGATCAACATCGCGGCACTGATTTGGCAAGTCCTTGGGGATGCCTCCATGTTGGTCCCAGCCACGGTGAAAAATCTGAGTGAACCTGACTCCCCGCTCGGCCATGCGTCTCGCCATCAGGCATGTGTTGGCGAACGTTCCCGGAGTGGAAACTTGCGGTCCGTACAAGTCCAGCACATGCTGAGGCTCGTCGCTGATGTCTGACAGTTCTGGAACGCTGGTTTGCATCCTGAATGCCATTTCATATTGTGCGATGCGGGCGTGAGTTTCAGGATCACCGAGTTGCTCGGCTGTTCCCTGATTCAGACGTGCAAGTGTGTCAAGCATGCGGCGACGCACGGTTGGGTCAACGCCGTCAGGGTTGGAGAGGTACAGCACCTGATCTCCTTTGCTCCGCAGGGCGACGCCCTGATACTTGCTGGGTAGGAAACCACTTCCCCATAATCGGTTGTACAACGCTTGTGCCTGCTTGCGGCCACTCCAAGTAGGAGTCATGACCATGAAGGCCGGCAGGTTTTCGTTTTCGGTTCCGAGTCCATAACTCAGCCATGAACCAAGACTGGCCTTACCAGGCAATTGATCTCCCGTGCAGATATAGGTGATCGCGGGGTCGTGATTGATCGCTTCGGTGTACATCGAGCGAACCAAGGCAATCTGGTCCGTTTTCTCTGCCATGTGCGGCAATAGTTCACTCACCATGGTGCCGCTGGAACCATGACGTGCAAACTTATAAATGCTTGGCGCGATAGGAAATCTTGCCTGACCACTGGTCATGGTCGTTAAACGTTGACCTTGACGAATCGAATCGGGGAGGTCCTTGTCGTACCAATCTGCCATTTGTGGTTTATGATCCCACATGTCCATTTGGCTCGGTGCCCCAGACATGAACAGATAAATAGCACGACGTGCTTGTGGTTGGTGATGTGGTAAATCGGCCAATCCACCTGCCGCCCCATCACGACTGGCGGCACTTGATGCGTCCGATTGCAAAGATGCCAACGCTGCGGCGCCAATCCCGCAGGAGGTGCGTGAAAAGAATGCTCGGCGGGTGAGAGCGGCGATTCGTGGATCGTTATGCATGGGGTAAACTTCAATGAACAATGTTCAAATTTGTTGCAGAGTGATCGTCATTCACTTGGAAACTGCTTCATCCAGGTTCAGGATGGTACTGGCCAAAATCGTCCATGCAGCCTCAGTGGGATCAGCCTTTTTTGAAACCTTTGCGGTCAAGTCAGGTTGATCTGAGTAGTAGGCGATCAGGTCGCTGAGCAGACTTTGGACTTCAGACTGTTCGGTTTTGGATGGTGGGCGAGACAAGACGGTCTCGTAGAGCCAGCCAATTCGGGCAGCCAACTGTTCTGTTTCTGGTTGACTCTGGATCTCTGCTGCGTTCAGCACCCGCATCGCAAGCTTTTGGGCCGATTCGACATACTGGGTCTCGTTCATCAATAGCAGAGCTTGCAGCGGTGTGTTGGTTCGTTCGCGGCGGGCGGTGCAGGATTCGCGGCTTGGTGCGTCAAAGGTCGACATTTGTGGTGGGGGACTGGTGCGTTTCCAAAACGTAAAGACGCTCCGTCGATGAACCTTGTCACCGTTGTCGGGTTTAAAGCTGACCGTGTTGCTGCCAGAGTAGCCCACAGCCTTCCAGAGTCCATCTGGTTGTGGGGGTTTAACACTGGGGCCACCGGGGTGATCAGTTAGCAGTCCAGCAACGAATAATGCCTGGTCACGCAGAACTTCCGCATCCAGACGATGACGTGAACCTCGGGCAAGCAAGCGATTTTCAGGATCCGTTTCTCGAGCTGATGGGCTGACCTTGGACGACCTTGTGTATGCCTCTGTCATTACCAATGTCTTTAGAAATCGTTTGACATCCCAGTCATGAGTCTGAAAGTCAACAGCCAAAAAATCGAGTAACTCCGGGTGGCTTGGTGGCTCACCCTGACTGCCAAAATCTTCACTGGTTTTGACGAGACCGACTCCGAAAATCTGCTGCCAATAGCGATTGACCGCGACTCGGGCAGTCAAAGGGTGGTTTTCCATCGCCAGCCATTGAGCAAGCCCCAGACGATTGGCCGGAGCATTGGCGGGCATTGCGGGCAGAAAGGTTGGTGTTGCTCTGGGCACGGGTTTGCCCGGCTGGTCATACTGGCCCCGAACCAGAACATGTGATTGTCGTGGTTTCGCCAGCTCTTTCCAGACAAGTGTCGTCGATACGCTGTCATTCACTTTCTTTAATGCTTTTCGAACGCCTTTTTCCTGATCCACCAAGGCAAGCCAATCAGGATGCAGGCAGTACACTTTGCGGTAGAAGTTCATGAGCGAAACCCGATCCTGTTCGCTACGTTCCTGTTCCGCGACATTCAGTAGTTGATTCAACTGACGCGGAGTATCGATAGCCGGTGAACGGAATGCAAAGGTAAGACGTGACGGGGGGCTGTAATTCACCACCTTGAAATAGAGGTCATTGTCTCCTTGCTTGAGATCCAATTCATATTCCAGAGCGAGTGGATTGTGCTGCTGCTGTTCCTTTGAGATGGCAATCTGTTTCCCATTCAGGTAGATCGCATGGCCACCGTCAGTCCCAAATAGCAATGTGACCTTCGTTGCTTTGGGAGCTGACAAATGCTGATGCAGTATCATCACGCTGCTGCGATCTTGAATTGTGGGCAGATTCTGAATCTGTACTTCCGCCAGATCGGCGCGTTCCTGCCACCGGTAAGGTCGGTCTTCGTGATTGAAGACTTCATCCGGTTTGAACTCGGATTGCTGTGAAGCATACTTGCGACCGTAGGCTGCGATTGCGTTCTCAACGGTGAAAGGTCCTGTAGCTGAAACAGGACTTAGTGTGATCCGCTGGTCGACAGGAACTTTTGGATTGGCATCGCTTACCGAAAGACGCACACGTCGCAAATGATGCGTTGCAAATTTGGACTGATAGTGCAAACGAATTCTAACTTTTCCATTTTCCCCTTCTGCCATCAGGGCGGGAATCACAAACCAGGCTGATCTTCCACCGGGTTTCTGGTGTCCACCCACAGCCCAACCAGTGCTGTCGTTGATCTTGGAATCAAAAGCCTGGCGGATACTGAAAGAACCATCATTCTGTTCGAAGTCTGCGAAGCCGTAGGTGATCGGCACCTTCAACCATTGTCCTTCGAGTAATTCATCCGTGATTTCGACTGTGATTTCTGACAAGACGGCATTGCCATTGTCTGAGCTACCAACGCGATTGTTCGCTTCATCCACTAAGGCTTCAAGATGCAACGTCTGCCATTGCGTTCCAGATTTTAGGGGGGCAACGATCGTGGTCGTATCTTTCGCGGTGGGTGAGGCAGAAAATTCAAACGAGCCATCCTCGCGGATGGTCATCTCGGTGCCAGCCTCAGAATCGACGCTCGTCGGCATCAAACGTTCAGTTTTTGGTGCAATGCCTTTGACCAACGCCTGTTCCCAAACACGCTGAGTTGAATCCACGGTCTCAATTGGCATGACCATGCTTTGGCGTAAGTCAATCAGAGTATTTTCGAAGTCACTGACTTGTTGTTTCTGTTCCTTTGTGGGAACTGGTATTGCCGGTGCTGGATTCTTAATGTTGGCATCCAGTGCTCGACCATCCAAACTGTTGAAATAAGAGAACAGTGAGTAGTAATCTTCCATCGAGATGGGATCAAATTTGTGGTCATGACATACCGCACAACCTGTGGTGAGTCCAAGGAAGATGGTTCCGAATGCATCGGTGCGATCGATCACGTTTCGCGTGAAAACCTCATCGTAAATCGAGCCGCCCTCGCCAGTGGTTACATTCAGGCGATTGAATCCACTTGCAATTTTTTGTGATTGCTTTGCATCTGGAAGCAAGTCGCCCGCAAGCTGCAGCGTCATGAACTCATCAAAGGGCATGTTGTCATTGATCGCCTGAATTACCCAGTCGCGGTATGGCCACATCTCACGGTAGTTATCCAGATGCAAGCCATGTGTGTCGGCATAGCGGACAAGGTCAAGCCAGTAACGCCCCACGTGACGCCCAAATTCAGCCGAGCTAAGCAGACGGTCAACTAGGCGTTCATACGCATTTGGTGATTCATCGGATAAAAACGTTGCAACCTGTTCGAGGGTAGGAGGCAGGCCGATAAGATCGAGACTGACGCGGCGTATCAACGTCCGGCGGTCTGCCCTTGGGTTGAGTGCCAGGCCAGCAGAAGTCGCACGTTGGTTGATCAGGTAGTCGATCGCCGCAGGACTATCCTGAGAGACATCAGCGGGAAGGTCGGGCCGCACGGGGGGCCGAAACGACCAGTGCTGCTCGATCTTAGCTCCTGTTTCAATCCAGCTTTCGAGACGTTTGCGTTGCGCTGATGCCAAGGGTTTGTGGAATTCTGCTGGCGGCATCAACAGGTCGGCATCCTTGGAGTTAACTCGTGATAGCAGTTCACTCTTGGATACATCACCTGAGATCACGACGCTTGCCAGCCCTTCTGCGGTATCAAGACGCAGGTCAGCTTCCCGTGTCTGCTCGTCGGGACCATGGCATGCAAAACAGTGATCCGAAAGAATCGGACGGAT
>JBPCVE010000462.1:0-67352 GCA_051010795.1 Rubripirellula sp. | reverse complement strand
AGCCTGATGGACATAGCATTGATTTGTTGTGGGCTGATTTTGTTGACGCGATCGAAACTGGGCGACGCCCCACTTGTGATGTGCAGATTGGACACGATGCCACGAACATGAGTCTTCTTGGCATGCTATCCATGAAACTGGGCAGAAGTGTGAAGTGGGATGGAGAGCAGGAGCGGGTAGTGGGTGATGACGAGGCAAATGCCTTGCTGAGTCGCCCGTATCACAACGGTTGGAAGTATCCAGGCACGGCCTGACCCTTGTGTAGCGACGTGACGCCACCGCGCTGGCGCGATTGTGCCTTTTTCTTACAACGCACACAGCACCTATCGCGGACTCGGGTAATCAAACCATCGGTAAGTTGTTTCAGGCAGTTGAGGGCTCGATGCTGTCAGCGGCGGCTGATTCTGAGCCGCCTTGCCTCGTGTCGGGCTTGTCTGAGCCGGACATGATCGTACTGGCGTCGCGTTCTGCGAGCTCGTGATTCAATATTTCCAGTAGCGTTTGCATGAACACGACGACCATAGGTCCAACCAGAATTCCGATGGGGCCAAACACCTTCACGCCGCCTAAAACACTCAGTAACGCGAATAGAGGGTGCATAGTGGAACGCCCGTGTAGAACGTACATCTTGATGACGTTATCGATGGAGGAGACAACGCCAGCGCCGTACAGTAACAACGCTAGGGCGACGTACCAACGTTGCTCGACCGCACCAAGGTAAAGCACGCACGGAATCCAAACAGAAGCCGCACCAAGGAATGGTACAAGTGCCATGAGGCTGGTGATTAAGAAAAGAAAGATCACGGAGTCAAACCCGCAAGCCCAGAAAGCCAAGGCTGCGAGGACACCTTGGGCTAATGCACTGCAAACACTTGCAAGCACAACGGCCCGGCTTGTTCGATCAAATTCAAGTAGCAATCGTGTTTCATAGTTGTCATCAAGTGGGCTGAGACGCATCAGCGTGCGGATCATCCCAGCTCCATCGAGAAGGAAGAAATAGATCGCGATCACGAGAACTAGCATTCCAATGACCGACTGTAGTAAAAATCCGCCCGTTGCGCTGGTCAGCGACACAAAGCGTGGCTGCAGAACTTCGCGTCCGCGATTGAGTAGATCCTTGAATGACTCCGTGCTTGGGTTGGCAAGCAGACGCACTTGGCTTCGGAAAGTTCCACCCAGCAGGATCCGCATCCATGAGCGTATGGCTGCCGATGCGATCACACTTTGTCGATGAAACTTTTCTTCGGCACTCAGCTTGCCAATCAACTCGTCAGTATCGGACTTTGTTGAATCCGCGCTGTGCGTCTCAACTGCATTTTTGAATTCAATAAGCCGCTCCTCTGCGATCCGAGCTGCTTCATCAGCTGTTGCAGGTCCCTCCACCTTCGAGTGAAGGTATTTGACCAAGGTGAGTGCTTCGGTAATGTTTTCAAGCACCATCTCTTGTGCAGCTTTGGCCTCGCTGCTGATGATAGGGGTACCATCAACACCGGCACGCTCGGGTTCGTCCAAGCTGTCCGAAAGGGTGTCAAGGCGGCGGAACTGTTCTGCGTAGGGAAGAGAGATTCCCACTTGTTCTCTGCCACGATCCAGTGCTGCCGAAAGGTCATTAAAGTCTACATGGCTGACCATTGCGGTGAACTGGCTAGCAGCGACGGAAATTAACAGGAAGATGGGAAACAGGACGACCGTCATGATTAACAAAGTGGTAGCCATGGCGGCAACTTGACGGCGGTCTTTGCAACGTTTCAGAATGTGCAGATACACCGGGCGAAACAGAACAACCAGCAGGGCCGCCAAAAACAGTGGCACAAAGAAGCCAGCCATGACTTTGTAGAATAGGGCTCCCACGGCCAGAATCCCGAGGATCAACATGACCACGGAAAGAACACGAGAGAGGGACGGCAGGGGGGGCATTGTAGGGGATGGAGTAACTATCTCAGTTGAGCCGATACCCGATGTTCCGGGTTTTGCCTCGTTCGCATCAGACGATGTTCTGTTAACCGTTCCACCTGCCCCAGCGTTTTGAACCTTTTTGTCGGCTGCTGATGCGGGCGAGGTGTGATTTCGCTGTTTTTTTCTTTTAGGCATCTGTTCTGGGCTCAGTGAAACTGATCGATAGATGACGGACGGAGGCGTTGTGCGTACAGTGTGGCACACGTGGGTGCCGACCTTAGCACGTTTTTAGCCCTTCTATGGACATGACGCAACGTTTCGGGCATCGGCTAACTCGTGTATTTGCTACCCTCGGTGCAAACAGCGATTAGTTGAGGAGAGTATTTTGACTTCAATCGAAGATCAGACTGAAAAAAATGACAACAGCAGACGGGAGTTACTCAAAAGGTACAAGCCTCTGTTTCTTCGTGTTGCCAAATGGGTGATTGCTGTGTTGGTTCTAGGCGGACTGTGGATTGCAAGCCGCTCAGCGGTTACGCAATGGAGAGAAGAAAAAGCCAAAGTACAGCAACAGATCGCAGCGATTGACTCTGAATTGGACTCGGCAACACAAGCAGAGAGTGAGGCTTTATTGGTTCGTCGTGAGGCACTCGTGGCTTCGTTACCGAATTGGTCATCGATCCGCTGGCATTATGTGTTGGCAGCTGCGTTGTTATATGGTTTGGGTTTAGTTCCATCCGGATTTTTGCTGCGGCGAGCGCTGGTGTCGTTAGGGCAGCGACCACGGGCCGGAACAGTACTTGCCGCACAATTGATGGGGCACATCGGTAAGTACGTTCCAGGAAAGGCAATGGTGATTGTGATCCGAGCGGGTGTACTTGCTCGTGATGGTGTGAAGCCGGTGCAGGCTACCATGAGCGTTTTTCTTGAAACATTTTTGATGATGGCGGTCGGGGGTGCGGTCGCAGGAATCGTGGTGCTTTGGCTTCCGGTACCGATTTGGATCTCGGTGATGGCAGGGGGCATTGCGTTGGTTGCCAGCTTGCCCACTTTCCCACTGGTGCTCAAGGTTGTTGCCAAACGACTCATCAAGGATTTTTCAGAGGTTGCTGACGCGCGTATTGGTTGGGGACTCTTTGTTGCAGGATGGGCGTGGTCGTCATTGTCCTGGTTGCTTATTGGTGCCTCGTTCACCGTGTTGGTCGCCGCAATTCCAGGTTTCTCAGTGATGGGGGCAGATGTAGCACCGGGCGCGGTAGAGCTGTACCTGGTTTGCACAGCGGCGATGAGCCTGGCGGTCGTGATCGGTTTCGCATCTCTTTTACCCGGTGGAGCAGGGATTCGCGAGTTGGTCGTCACGACCGTGCTAGCGGTTTCTATCGGAGCGACTCACGCGATACTCGCCGCCATTGCAGCACGATTGCTGTTCGCAGCAGTAGAAGGCGTTGTCGCATTGTGTTGCTGGTTGTGGTTGAGGTCCTCTCTTCCTGCAGCTAAGGATGAGCTAGGGGAACATGCTCTGCAAAGTTAGGGCGGCTGAATGGATCAATTCTGAAGCGTTGATGGTTTCAGCGGGAGGGCAAGCCGAGGAACTCGTTTCCCTTCGTTTCTGGGTGGGCTAAACGTTCCAGTAATCGTGTTCAGCCTTCAAAGGTTTATCGGATCGTGGTAGCTGAGTGAAACGGATCAGACTTTCGGGGCGATGGGCAGATGCGGACATCGAGGCTGTTAGCCTCAACAGTGTCTGATCCGCGATTGAGAGAGCGTTTCCATTTCCGTCTGATGTTTCTTCGGTGAACCTTGCTAGTTGATTGTGTGAGATCAATGGTGGCAGCTTATTTGGCTGATAAACGAGGGCGTTTCAGGGTGCCGTGATACAAATACCTATCCAGTTGGCTGCTGTGGACGAGATGTTTCGGCTACCTGATTGGGGCCAGTTAGCGAGTGGGTGGAAAGGCGTGGCTGATTGCTAGGGTATCGCCACTGCCCTAGAATGCGGCACACGGTCGAGCATGTCTGCTCACACTCTCTTTCTGCCAACCTCAGATACGATCTTGATAGCAGCATTAAAATACTCTGTATCATTGGCTCTTCCGTTCGTGTTGTCGGCCGCGATGGTCCTGTGCGGCAATGAAGCATCCCATCGGGCTGGGGCGCAAGAGACTGGTAACGGGGCACTGACCGCTTCCTCGAGTGCGCAGGAGGCAACGGTACCTGCGGAAGACACTAATTCAGTCGATAACGGAGACACAGCAAAGTCGGCAACGACTGGGCAGCCCTCTGCCGATTCGCCAACGGCTGATGAAATAACGGGTGGTGCATCAACGAACGTGCCCGCGCCCACCGTCACTGTTGCCAACGCGGGGGCATCGCGACATGTCGCCGGGCGTTGGTCTACGTTGAGCGTGAACGGTTTGAACAAGACAAGCGAAGACGCTGAGGAAATGAGCGTTGTCACCGTAGGTGATGAGTCAGGGCTCCAATACGGACGCCGCCTGTGGATTCCTGCTGGATCGAAACGTCAATCGTGGTTGGCAGTGCAGATTCCAGAGGATGTTTCATCTACAGATAGTTCGCCGACGTCGAGTCCGGAAATTTACACCGAAATGACGACCATGCAGCTCAAAGAAACGGAGCGCGGTGAGGAGTTCAAAGCGAATGCCGTCGGGATGCCCAAGGGAAAGCGGCGTCTGTTGCTGTCAACTGAGGCGTACCGAACCGGGACCATGCTCGCGCCACGGATCAACACGCTTGATGCTGAATACCAGGCAGGCGTAATCAGTAGGACGCTCTACGCAATTTCTGACAGCCAACGTAGTGGAGCGCAGGATCTCGGGATGGTTGATTTGAATCGTGGTTTCATCCCACCCACTTCCAAACCACTGGATCCTTTAGATCAACTGATTATCGCGGATGACGCTGTCCTTGCTGACACGGTTGGAGTTCGAAGGATCAGATCCTGGCTGAATAACGGTGGGCGTCTTTGGATCATGGCTGACAAGGTCAGTCCTGAATCAGTGCAAAGGCTCATTGGTGACGCAATGTGTTACGGAGTCGTCGATGAAGTTGAATTGAATGACTTTCAAATACGGGTCCCAGCGTTACATTCTTCATCGCAAGATAGTTTTACCGACATGAGTTTTGATAATCCTATTCGGATGTCGAGGGTTGTCGTGGATACTGACGATGTTGTCTGCGAAATCGACGGATGGCCGGCGGCCTTCTGGAAGCAGGTAGGACAGGGAGAGGTGTTGTTCACCACGCTTGGGGCGCGCGGCTGGCTGTTGGATGCCAAAATTTCCCCCCCGCTGAAAGCACTTGCCGGCCGGTTTTTCGTCTCAAAGCTCGAGCCACCCCAGTACGTCGCTGAAGTTTCTCAGGTACTTGACGGTGAAATTGGCTACAAGATTCCGAGTCGAAGTTCAGTCGCTTGGGTCTTGTCTTTACAGATGTTGGTAGTTGTGATCGGCGGAGCAGCGCTGATGTACCAGAAAATGCTCCAAGGTTTGGCGATTCTTGTTCCAGTCTCCGCCCTTACTGCCATGGCGATCTTGGTAGGGATGGGTAAGGCGAACACGACCAAAGTGCCGTCGACCATTGCGACCGGCCAAATTGTGCGAACGACGCCGGATAGTGCCACGGCTGGCGTAAGTTCTGTTGCTGCCATCTACAGCCAAGAAGAGCGGGCGTTGCCGATTTCTACTGGAGGCGATAGTACGACACATTTGGTGAGCCAGGATAACGGTGCACCAAAACGAATTGTTTGGGATGATGCCGGTGGCGCGAAGTGGTATTTCGTCAATCAGCCGCCTGGTGTCGTGCAGCACGTTGAGTCAGAGGCGGTGGTTGAGATTGACCAGCCTTGGAACGCGATCGGGAAATTCACGCCGGATGGGTTTCAGGTAAGAACAGATGGTTTGGATCCAAATGTCTGCGAAGACAGCTTTATCGCAACGGTGGGAACGCCAGATCTAGCACTTGTTGTCGGCGAGGAGCCTGACCAGATTTACCGGGGTAACGGTGTGCTGATGCCGGGACGGTTCATCGGTAGCAGCGTTTTGTCCGACAGGCAGCAGAAGCGACAGCAGTTGCTGCGCGATTTGTCCGCCCCGGAGATTGAATTTTTCAATCAGGAGCCAACGCTTGTTACGTGGTCAAAACCGCTTGAAATTGGGCTCGAGTTTGGCGAAGGTTATGAACGAGTGGGTTGGTCTCTTGTTTCGTTGCCGTTGCGATTCGAAAAGACGCCCGCCGGTACTTCATTTAAGGTTCCGTCGACATTTGTTCGACAGGGGCCTTTTCTAGGTACTCTGGGCTCAAAATTTTATAATCCCACGACAGGGAAATGGCTTGATGGTCTAGTCAAGCCAGGTGAGGTGGGCGTTCGCTGTCTCGTGCCGCAGTCCGTGATGCCGTGTGTGCTGGGTAACGCGCAGATTGATCTGGTCATCAAGGCGCCAGGCAGGACCGTCGCGATCGAAGGTCTTGTCGATGGTGAATTCAAAACGCTACAGGAATTTGTGAGCCCCATTGGTGCCGTGCAGTATGCCATCACTGATCCCGCAGCGCTACTGCTCGATGAGAAGGGTGGGCTCCGAGTGAGAATCACGGTTTCCGAATCTGATGAGCAAAAGGCAGCGGCGCAGTTGGCTCAAGAGACAGGCGAGGTTCAAGGTGAGCCACTTCGGAATACTTGGGGAATTGAATCTTTGCAGGTCAGCTTTGAAGGCGTTGCAAAGTAAACGACACACACAGATGTTGGATTTGAAACGGAGATGTCAGTGAACGATACTAGTCCAGTCATTCAGATTGATCAATTAACAAAACAGTACGGTGAATTCACCGCATTGGATTCTTTGTCGATGCAAGTTGAGCAAGGTCAAATCATGGGCTTCATAGGCCCCAATGGCGCCGGAAAGACCACGACGATCAAAATTCTGGTGGGCTTGCTTAAGCCGACGTCGGGTAACGCCAGAATTGCCGGGGCTGATTGTCTTACTGAGTCACGGAAAATAAAGAAGCTTGTTGGGTACATGCCGGATGACTTTGGCAAATACAACAACATGCGAGTGAGTGAGTACCTCGATTTTTTCGGAGCTGTCTATGGCATAGCCCGTAAATCGCGTTTGAAACGTATTGATGAGGTTCTTGATATTGCTGGCGCGACTTACATGAAAGATCTGTTCGTTGATGCTTTGAGCCGGGGAATGCAACAGAGGGTCGCACTGGCACGAACCATGATGCATGACCCTGAGGTGTTGATTCTTGATGAGCCTGCAAATGGTTTGGATCCACAGGCTCGAATCGATATGCGAACGTTGCTGCTTAAACTCAGTGACATGGGCAAGACGCTGATCGTCACCAGTCACATACTGCCAGAACTGGCCAGAGTTTGTGATGTTGTTGCGATGATCACCAAAGGCAGACTGAGGGCGTTTGGTACGGTGGATAGCATTATGAAAGACATCCAACAGCGACGAACTTTTGAAATTCAGCTGTTGCAACGCGAGAGCGTTGTGGAGGCCACCAAGGTCGTTCAGAATTGGCTTGATCAACAAGCAGGTCGGGAGAAGGGCGGACCCGGCAAGGCATCCGGGGCCGAGGCGGAGCAGATGGTCAGATTCAATACCAGTTTAGCTGACGATGCTATTGCCCCGCTGTTGGCGCTACTGGTGCAACAAGGGCAGCCTGTGTCGCAATTCCGGGAAGTGACCACCGACCTTGAAGATGCGTTTTTGCATGTCGCTAACGAGGAGCAAAGTGCGGATGGTTCGGCAGATCCCACAGAGGTGGCTGCATCATGAACCCTGTCATTCGTCGAGAATTTGTTGGGATTTTGAGATCGCCACGTGCGTTTGGCATGCTGGCATGTTTGACGCTGGTATTTTCCATCGCCGTGTTGATGAGATGGCCGTCAGATGCGTCAGTGGATCTAAGCGGTCTGCAGTCATTGCAGGTGTTTCGTGTTTTCGGTTACGGGTTGATGACCGGTGTGATCTTTCTCGTGCCCGCTTTTCCGGCGACCTCGCTGGTCAATGAGAAGAATAGTGGCACCTTAGCACTGTTGCTTAATTCGCCGATGAATGGAGCGTCGATCTACCTGGGAAAAATTTCCGGGGTACTGCTCTTCAGTCTGCTGGTCCTGCTTTGCAGTATGCCAGCATCGGCTGCATGTTACGCGATGGGGGGAATCGGTGGTGAAAAGTTTTTTTTCCTGTATTTGGTTCTTGGGCTGCTCGCATTGCAATATTCGACGTTGGGGATGTTGATCAGCAGTTACGTTCAATCCAGCGATTCAGCAGTTCGCCTTACTTATGCCGCTGTGTTTGGACTCTTGTTTGTGACACTGTTACCGGATGCGTTTTTCAGGGGGACTGGTGTTGGCGGTGGCTTCGCCGCCAGCCTTGGTGACTGGGTTCGAAACTTTTCGCCGTTGCCAGCGATCATGGAGATCATGGGGCAGGGTAGTGTTGGCTCTTTTGGTTTGAAGACTTTGCCCGGCTTTTCCAAGTTCATCTCGCTCGCATGTTTGAGTTCAGTTGGTCTAGCGTGTTGGACGATTGCCCGGCTAAACCATCGGATCTTTGATCAATCGCGTTCAAAGGGCGTGATTACTGACGATCGCAGTTCGATGTCACGGGTGTTTCGTCGTTTGGTCTATATCGTGGATCCGCAGCGACGTAAGGGTGGTATTCCTTGGTACCTCAATCCAGTGATGGTTAAAGAATATCGTTGCAGACGTTTTGGTAGGGCTCAGTGGTTGCTGAGGTTGGTATCTGTTTGTGCCGTGACCTCAATGGTTCTGACCTACATGGCAGCGACGGGAATCACATCTTGGGGCGTGGAAACAATTGGAGCGTTACTGGTCTTACTTCAGGTGGTGCTTGTGATCGTACTTGCGCCGAGTTTGGGATCGGGTTTGATTAGTGGTGAAAGAGATAGTGGTGGTTGGGAGCTGTTGCGGATGACTCCGATTTCGTCATTCCGATTGGTCTTCGGAAAGCTGATGAGCGTGGTGTGGACTCTGCTTTTGGTATTGATGGCAACCTTGCCGGGTTACGTGATGATGGTGGCGATTGCCCCTGAGTTGAGCGTTCAGGTACAGCAGGTGTTGGTATGTCTGCTATGGACTTCGATTTATGCACTCGCGATCAGTGCTGCGGTGGGCAGTTTGTTTCGTTCCACGGCTGTTTCGACGTCCATTACTTATGTGGCCGTCATCTCGATTTTCCTGCTGCCGCTTTTAGTGTGGCTTGGCAGAGACGCACCGTTTGGTTTCCAGACGGTGCAAACAGCCTTGATGACCACGCCTGTCGGGGCGGCTTTGAGTGTGATTGAAGCGCCTGGATTTGAATCGTATGAGCTGTTGCCGGCGTCCTGGTGGATTGCGGGTGTTCTTTCTTCGTTGATGTTTCTCGTTCTTGGCGTGCAGGTTTGGCGACTTACGCGTGCGGTTTGAAAATGATTCGATTGATTTTTGGTAGTGCTGCTCTCGTTGTCCTCGGTTTGGGGTGCAGCGTAAATGCATTCGCAGAAGGTCCTGGGGACGATGTTCCCGGGCGTTTTGATGAATATGAGTTGTTGATGCTTGAACGCCCTCGTTTGTCGCTGATGACAATGCAGGATCTCGAGTTCCCAGAAGGTCTGGTGCAACTCTGGATGCGTGCACTCAAACGACAGGAACCTGAGTTGCAGCGGCTGGTCATTGACACAATGGCGATGGCATTTGAAGAGAAGCTTCAGGGGCTAGATGTTGCTGTCGAGGAATTGGTTAACCTCGCCTCCGCAGACGAGCAGGATCTTGATGTCGTCCGAGCTGCAGTACAGACTTTGGTTGTATTGGATGTGCGTGATCAGCAGCAGCTGTTCGCAGATTTAGCTGTTGCAAAGGGAGCCGCAATCTCTGAAATCGTTGAGCCTGCTCTCGCAAACTGGCAGTCCAAAGTGATGGAGGATGTTTGGATCGAGCGAGTCAAGGAACAGGCGGCGAGCCCAAGTCAAATGATGCTCGCAATAAGGGGACTCGCTGCAATCGATTCAAAAGGGGCCAATGAGGCTTTGCAGTCATTGGTGCTAAATGCAAGTGCGTTGCGCAAACTGCGGATTGCTGCGGCAAGTACGCTCGGAACTGTGGCACCAGAGGAACAGCTAACGCTGTCCAGTAATTTGCAGAAGGGGGCCAGCAAACAGATCATGGATGCACTTCTCGGACTGGCATTGATTAATGGCAGCGACTCTGCCGAAGCGGTAGAGCTACTCGAGAAGTATGTGGGCAACCAGAACAGTGTTGTTCAGTCTCTCGCACTCGGCCATCTTTATCGTATTGACTATAAACTTGTCGTGCCTCATGTCAGCGAGTTGCTTGATAGCCGTGATGTGAATGTACGCCGGTGGTGTGTCAAGGCGTTGGTCGATGGTCGGAAGGCGGATGATGTTGCTGCTGTAGCGAAGTTGTTGAATGATATTAATCCCGGACTGCGTACCTACGCCGCGAATTCTTTGGTTGATTTCGCTGAGGATCAAGAACTGAAGCCCCTTGTGGTGACTGAAGTAGAGAAGGTAATCGCTGGGGATAATTGGAGAGGTTGTGAACAAGCATGCGTTGTGTTTGGCAAGATTGACCATGAGGCTTCGGCAGAGAGGATGGTTGAGCTTCTGGGGCATCCCCGAGGTGATGTGAAAGTAGCCGCTGCGTGGGGGCTTACCCAGTTGCGAGTGGCTGAGATGTTGCCAGACATGCTGGATCATGCTGACAGTGTTTATGAGGGATTGAGATCTGGCGAATTGAATGCACGCATGCCAGGGGTGACGTTTCATCTGGCCCATCTGTGTCTTGCGTTTGGCGATCAAGGTTACCTCGCGGCTGAACCCTTGTTGCGAAAGCTGGTTCCAAAGAGTTACGACTATGGGCAGTATCCTCGACCTGCTGCGGTCTGGTCATTGGGAGTTTTCCACAAAGATGATCCCGAGCCTAAACTGGTGTCTAGCTTGGTAGAGCGTCTTCAGGATGACGAAGGAATGGTGCCTGAGATCGAGTTGGTGCGGATCATGTGCGCAGTAAGCCTTGGTCGCATGAATGCAGAATCGGCAAAAGACGCGCTCGCTGAATACGCGGTCAACACGAACATGTTGGCTAGCGCGACTCGTTGGGGAATCGAAGAAATCACAGGCGAACCCGTTCCCTTGCCACCCCACAAACCGACGACCAATACCAAAAATCAGTGGTTCCTGACGCCTTTGACGCCCTGAATCTATAAGGCGATTCTTGTGAACGCGTGTTTTTGGAATTCTGAAGTCGCAAGGGATGGCATCAGTGGGTTGGGGAGTCTGTTAGGAACCGAATGATCCGTGAGCCCCTCATGGCACGAGAAATCGCCGTTTTGGTTCAATGGGCGGCGTTGCTGGTCAACTAAGGTCTGAGCCTTTGGCTTGCCGCCTTATTTTGTTGGCTGAGGCAGTTGTTGGATCTGCGTGGAGCTTTGGAGAAACGCAAATAGCTCTCGGACCTGCTGATCGCTCAAGTTTTCTAAAAGCCCCTCAGGCATTAGCGACGTCTCCTGCTGACGTCGCCTTTCGATTGTCGTTTTATCGATTGTTTTGACACTGTCAGCTGTTTGAATTGTTAACGTGTGATCGTCTTCACGTATCGGTACACCAGTAATCACACGACCGTCATCAATAAGGAAAATAACTTGCCGCATGCCACGGGGCACGATTCTGCTGGGATCAATAATGTTATCAAGCAAATATTCACTGCTATCGCGGTTCGAGCCGGTTAAGTCGGGCCCAATGTCGCTTCCCTCACCAAACATTTTGTGGCAGGTCGCACATGCTTTTTGGAATAACTTGCGACCATTACTCATGTCTGGAAGGGCAGTAACGGCCGAATCTGTTGTCGGCATGGATGCGAGTATGGTTCGGTACCGTTCAATGCTGCGTTCTTTTTCTGTCGAGGTTGCCCGCACTGAACCCCAGTGTTGGGCCAGCAATTCGTTGAGGTCCGGTTCGCCAAGATTCGCAATTCGGCTAGCTGTGGAGGCTGGTATGTCGCTGGCGGTCACTGTGCCTTTCGAGAGAGCCTCGAGCAGGTGGACAGCGTAGCTTGGACGCGAGGCCAGTGTTTCGATGATGGCCGGTCGATGATCATGCTTCGCATTGGCAAACATCTTGATAAGTTGTTTGGGTACATGCGGAGCTGGGTATTGGGCCAATCCACGAATGGCCTCTCCGCCGATGATGCGATCAGATCGTAAAGAGAGTAAGGTGGTTTGGATCCCTTCCGCGTCTGAGTCCAAGATCACCTTGAGGGCCTGTCGTCGCGCTGTAGGGTCAGCATCGCGGTCGCGAACCGTCGCCAGCAGAGAGTCAACGGTTCTACCATCTCCAAATACAACCAGTAACTCATTTGCCAAGTCACTGAGTTTGTTGTTTTGTGATGTCTGATATTTCTGGATCAGTGGTAGCCACGCTGGCAAGGCTTCGACCCTTCGTCTGCCGCGTAACGCCGCTGCGATACCCTGCAGATAATTGTGTGCTGCCGATGGACTGGACTGACTGGCGGCTATTAGTAACTGTGTGATGTGCTCCGGATAGTCATCAATTTTGGAAGCTAAAAGCCGAGATACATGACGGCGGATAATTGGGAAAGCTGTCAAGTTGGCTAGGGACAGCGCCTTCGAAGGGTTGAGGCTGACCGCTGGTTCAATTCCGTACCAAATCATCAGCGGCTGTGCGTGATCATTTGTGTCTTCGTCGTATCTTACTAACCCCTTTGCGACTGCCCAGCGGTGGGAGGGCGGGAGTTTTTGCATGGCAGAAGCGAGATACAGACGCACAAGCGGCGAGGGCTCGTCAGCTGCCATGGACGCCAATGCTTCGGCAATGGTCGAGGAATCTGCCGATGACTGGGCGAGTAATTGGACGGACCAAAGGCGAACATGTTCGTCGGAATGTTTCAGCTGACGTGTCAGCCACTCATCAGAGGTGGCATTGATGCTGGCTAAGCACCACAGTGCGCGCAACTTTCGCGTGGTTTCAGGGTGGGAATCGAAAATAGACCGGAGACGGGTTGTCGCTTCTTCAAGGTTTGTACCTTCGCTCGCAAGCTCTTGTAAACGCCGTCGCGCGTGACGCACGTACCAGTCGTTGTTATGCAGCTGATATTCAACGAGTTGCAGGGGAGTTGCTGCGTGCAGTTGCGGTTTTGTTGAAGGGACTGGCTCTGACTTACTATTACCTGTGTAGGAGACTTTATAGATCCGGCCGCTTGAGCGGTGGACTCCATCACGGTCGTGGCATTCGCCAAGGTCTGACCAGTCCGTGAGGTAGACATCCCCATCTGGGCCATATTTCATTTCAACACCGCGAAACCATGGATCGTTAGCAATGAGGAAATCGTTTGCATGGGTTCCGCGGTAACCGTTTCCATCGCGAACAAGTTTGTCACGATTGACTCGCCTTCCATGCGTATTGCACATGAAGATTGTGTTTCTATATTTCTTGGGCCATTTTCCCCCTAAATAAATCATGGCGCCTGCATGGGAGTGGCCGCCGCCATGCGAATCATGCCGGCCGTCATATTTCTTGCGGTTCTCATTGTTGGTGACGCCTGGGTTTCCGAGCGTGTCCCAATGAAAGTGATCAGCCGTGGGGGGGATCAATTCATATAAGTTTGGATTGAAATCATCACCAAACATCCGTTGATAATGTGCACCGGGAATCAAATGCCAAAGGTGGTTGATCACGTTGTTTGTGAAGAACCATTGTCCATGGTCGTTGTAATCCAATCCCCATGGATTTGTGGTGCCATGGGTCACCACCTCAAATGTTTTCTGCGTTGGATGGTAACGCCAAATCGAGCAGTTCAGTTGGGTACGCTTGCCGAGTGGAGTGTTTGGAGTTCCCACTAAAGAGCTATCGGTAATTCCGTGGCGACCGTAGAGCCAACCATCGGGACCCCAGCGGAGGCCATTGACCATATTATGTCGTGCTCGGGTGCTGAAACCTTCGAGTGCAACGACAGGTTCACCATCGGGAAGGTCGTTCTGATCGCGGTCAGGAATGAATAAAAGATGAGGTGCTGAAGTTACCCAAACACCGCCAAACCCTAGGGTGATTCCAGTCAGTCTTTGTCCCTGATCCCAGAAAACTTTTCGCTGATCAAATTCTCCATCACCGTCTGAGTCCTCAAAAATTAGTATGCGATCATGTAGGTTCAGGTCATAGCTGCCTTCATACGTGTAGCACTCGACTACCCATAACCGGCCACGATCATCAAGGTCGATTGCAATCGGTTGATGCACCGATGGCTCGCCTGCGAATAGTGAGACTGAAAAACCTTTTGGGACACTTATCTTTGCAGCCGATTCCGAAGGCGCCGGCGGATGCTCGCCCGGCGCCTGTGTGTTCACGGCATTGATGTTTTCCGTGGTTTGCGAAGAAACGATCAGCGGATGGGATAACGTGAAGATCAGTAAAACGTAGTGGAGGCGACGCATGGGGGTGTATCGAGTCTCAGATAGGGTCGGGCTGGATGCATAGGTGGCCAACAAGCTATCACGCTCAAGTGAGCGTCGAGGATCGCTTGCACGAAATGTAAGCCGCCGGCTTGGCTTGTCGCTTGACGGTCCGTTGCCGCGGTATTGGTTGAGGCGGCTTATATCAGCGCCGTCGGTTTTGTCTGCATGGGACTTTTCTGAATTCAGCTGCTCTTTATTCGGCTCTATTGCTGTAACGAATAAGGAGGGTACTGAGTTGGTGTGGTGTGAGGGCTTGTGGCTTGAGACATCGTTCATGCGGAACGATAAGCCAAGTTTAGTCGAATCAGGCTGATTGTTGGGCGATATGAAATCCTGACGAGCCTGCGCGATAGATAAATGCATTCTTCGGCGGGCATTTGTCTGGTTGGGATGCGTGATCCAAGGGGGGTGGGTTTTGAAGTGTCCGTTCCGGTGAGGTAACCGCGGCATGTTCCTGTGTGAGTCACAGCAGCTGGGGTAGGTGGAGATCACGATTCAGGACAGGTTTCATGCCGTGTGCCACCCCGAAGCGTGCCGTGTGTCACTTGCATCAAGGATATTTGCTGGGATTTCGTCGGCTTGGACGTGGAAAGCCGGATGTTTCGCCTGGATTTACTTCCCGTTTCAGCCAGCTTTCAGACAGGCAAGTCGATCATTGCGCTGACTCAGACGGGTTTCACGGGATTGTCGGAGCATATTACCCTGTCGGGGCAACCTGCCTAAAACGGCCGCGATCTATGTCGCTTGGTGCTGAAAAACGTTGTCTATCCTATGTTGGTGGGTAATCTTGACGCACAAACCCAGCAAGCGTGTACGCTGTTCTTCCGAAAATTCATCCGCTTATAAAATCATCGCGAGCTTGATGACGTGCGTTTGATTAAGGTGGAAGGAACAGCATGGGAAGGGATTGATTGTTAGGCAAGAGTGCCAACGCTAGCGGCCAATTGCATCAGAAGGTGACCCATGTTGCTGTCTTCAGATTCGCGTCGACTCACGTACTTGTTCGTGTTGTGCTGTTGTCTGTTTGTAAACACGGTGCATGGCGAAGGGTTACCCAGTCATGGGGAGCCTCGTCTTGACCATCCACTTGCCGCGACCATTCAGTTTGCGGAGGAACGACAAAATTACATCAAGGAACACATACGCACGTACAGTTGCCAACTGGTAAAACGTGAACGTATTGCGGGACGGTTGCAGTCGTACCAGTATGCTGATGTGAAGGTGCGGTGTGCCGAAAATAAAGTCGGCCAGTCGCCAGTGCCCATGTCTGTGCTGATTAGATTCCTCGGTCCAGCCAAGCTCAAGGGACGCATTGTCTTATTTACCGAAGGTGTTAACGAAGGACAAGCATGGGTCCGTATGGGTGGCACGGGCCTTTTTAAAAATGTAGAGCTGAAGATTGAGCCAAATGGCGAAACCGCGAGGCGAGAGAGTCGCTACCCAATCACTGACATTGGATTCGACCGCATAATGCAGCGATTGGTTGATCTCGCAAAAAAGGATCTGAATGCTGATCCCGAAGCAAGAAATACTGTGGTTAAATATTTTCAAAATGCAAAACTAAAAGATCGTTCTTGTACTCACATCCAGGTGGAGCATCCCGAGAGATCTGAAAAGTTTGCTTTCTACAAAGCCAGTCTCTATGTCGATGATGAGCTGAACGTGCCCGTACGACTGGTTGTCTTTGATTGGCCTTCGACAGACGGTGGGACTCCGCGCCTCTTGGAAGAGTACAATTATATGAATTTGAAACTCAATGTAGTTTTGGGGCACGACCTGTTTAGTAAAACGCGGTATTTCAACGAGAAGTGAAATACCCTTAGACGGCACTCTATTGGCCGTTCAAAGCTGCTCGGATTTTAGAGCGAAGCTTGGAAGTTGTCTTGGAGTTTCCTGGGTAAGCTAAAGTCCAGAGTGCAATCTTGTATTCGCCTGTTCGAAGATTGATCTGCATCGTTGCCTGCGCGGGCGGCAAAGATCCGTTGTGAGACAGAACGATTTCATCGCCGTGCACGGCTCGTGTCCAGCCATATCCGTAGCGCTGCGTTTCGTAAGGCTGGGAAATGTACTGGGACCAGCTAGCGCGAGTCAGGATAGGGGTATCGCCCAACAGCCCGCCGTTGGCAATCATCCTCGCAAATCGTTGCAGGTCCTGAGCTGTGGTGTGAATGCTGCCACCCACTAATGGGAGTTGCAATCTGTCGCCTAACAGATGGGGCGCCTGTGTTCTTGAAACGCCTCCAGTTGCAACGACGTTGCCAATCTGCTGATCAGGAAAAAAGGTGGTCGATGACATTCCCAGCGGCTTGCAAATCTGGGCGTTAAGTATTTCGTCGATTGGCTGTTGGGTTGCTTTCTGGGCGATTGCGCCTATCAGGCAATAGCCGGCACCGCTGTAGGCGTATCGGCTGCCAGGGGCAGACTGAAGAGGTTGCTGAGCAATCAGGTTGACTGATTGAGACAATGTTAGGCCAAAGTCGCGGATCGGTCGTAATTGGTCGGCGGTGGGATTCTCTTTTTGGGAGTAGATTCCCGCGCGGTGTGTTAGTAACTGTTTCAGTGTCGGCGGATCGACCAAGGTTCCGTCAGGCAGTTTGGGGTTCTTGTAGGCAGGCAGCCAATGGTCAATCGGAGTGTTCAAGTCCAGTTGTTGCTTCTCGATAAGTGTGAATATCACGCTGGAAATGAGCGGCTTTGAACACGAGGCGATACAGAACATGGTCTCCTGAGTCACCTGCTCGCGGCGGTTGGGTGCGGTAAAACCCATGTTGATGCTTTTCACCTCGGGGCGCTTGCTAGAGCCCTCAAGGGTTTGAGCGCCTACTACCGTTTGTGCTTTGACGGCATCCGATAAGACCGCATGTAAATCTTGTGAGTGAACCGTCGTGTGGGAAGCTGAATGGAAGAAGACGCACAGCAGAACAGGCAAGCAACTTTGCCATCGAGGGGTTTTCCTGGACAACCGGAGTCGTTGCGACCACAAGGCTGTGTGTTGTGACGCAAGACTTAGAACTGGTCTGTGCATAAGATTTCAACGTGGTTGCCGATTGGTCCGAGACAAGTAATGATTCTAATGTATCTCCTGGTTCCCTTCTCGCATCTGGATTATTGGTCGATTGGTTAACAGCAAGGCCAAGCGAAAAACAACGGTGTTGTCGGGTGATATGATTCGTATCCGGGGCGCTCGAGTTCACAATTTACAAGGCGTAAGTCTGGATATCCCGCGGGATGCCCTGACAGTAATTACTGGGGTGTCAGGCAGTGGCAAGAGCTCGCTTGCCTTTGACACGCTGTATGCTGAGGGGCAGCGGCAATATGTTGATAGTCTTTCTGCATACGCTCGGCAGTTTCTTGATCAGATCCCGAGACCGGATGTGGATTCCATTGACGGGTTAGCTCCCACATTGGCGATTGACCAGAAGGCCGGTGTAAGTGGAGCGAGGAGCACAGTTGCCACTATTTCGGAAATTTACGATTATTTGCGGCTGATGTATGCCCGGGTCGGGACACCCCACTGTGGCGAGTGTGGCTCTGAAATCGCGCAACAGTCGGCCGATGTGATCCGTGATTCGCTGACTGCTTTGCCAGAGAAAACAAAGGTGGTGTTGTTGGCACCGATGATTCGTGGCAGGCGTGGCGTGCATCGTGAGATCTTTGAAGAAATCCGCAAGTCTGGACTTATCAGAGTGAGAGTGGACGGTGAGACCTTCTTGCTGGACGACGTTCCACCGCTTGCTCCCAAGAAAAATCACACGATTGAGGCGGTTGTCGATCGAATTGTGGTGCGTGACGGGGTTGAGTTGCGTTTGGCGGAATCACTCGAACTCGCCTTGAAGCTTGGCAAGGGTTTGACGACCGTTCTCACCCAACAGACAGGCGGTGGGGCGACCGGGGAATGGAATGAGCGGATCTACAGCACGTCCATGGCTTGTGTGGAATGCAATGCAAGTTTCGAAGAGATCGAACCTCGGACGTTTAGTTTTAACAGTCCCTACGGCGCCTGCGATGATTGTGATGGTCTTGGACTCGTTGGCGAAGATGACGAAATATGTCCGACCTGTCAGGGTGCACGTTTGCGTCAAGAGGCACTCGCCGTAACCATTGCAGATCTTCCTATACACCAGCTGACATCCATGCCGTTGGATGAGTCGATCTTGTGGTTCCGGAAAGTAGAGGAAAGGCTGACCGACCTGCAAAAGGCAGTGGCGTCCCCAATCACTCGCGAGGTGATACGAAGGCTGGAGTTCCTGATTCGTGTTGGGGTTCCCTACCTGACACTCGACCGACAAGCAGACACGCTAAGTGGCGGTGAATTGCAACGAGTGCGTTTGGCGACCAGCATCGGCAGCGGTTTGGTGGGGGTTTGTTACGTGCTTGATGAACCATCCATTGGTTTGCATCCCGCTGATCACGATAGGTTGCTCGATTGCCTTCGTGAACTGCAGACGCAGGGGAATACTGTGGTGGTCGTTGAGCATGACGAGGCGACCATGCGAGCGGCTGATTTTCTTGTTGATATTGGTCCACAAGCTGGCAAGCACGGTGGGCGAATCATTAGTCAAGGTACGCCGAGCCAAGTGATGAAGGATCGCAAGAGCTTGACGGGGAAGTACCTCAATGGAACGCTAAGGGTGACCGAGCCGAGGACTCGACGGGAACCAAAGCGAGGCAAAGCGATGGTGATCAAGGATGTCACCACCCACAACTTGAAAAAAGTAACTGCCACTTTTCCGCTTGGCTGCCTGATCGGGGTCAGCGGGGTTTCCGGCAGTGGGAAAAGTTCGTTGATCAATGACACCCTTTATCCAGCGTTAGCCAAGAAGTTGGGACTCGTTGGTAATCGGGCGGGGCCATTTCGCGGCCTGACGGGTGGAAGTCAGATTGACAAGTTGATTCCCATTGATCAGACACCCATTGGGCGAAGTGCTCGCAGTTGCCCTGCAACTTACTCAGGAGCATTGGACGAGATTCGTAAGTTGTTTGCTGCAACCAAGGAGTCAAAGACTCGAGGCTTTACGGCAAGTCGATTCAGCTTCAATGCGGCGGCTGGCCGCTGCGAGCTGTGCAAAGGGCACGGCGTTGAAAAAATTGAGATGAACTTTTTAAGTGATCTGCATGTTCCCTGCACGCGGTGTGGCGGGAAACGCTTCAATCGGCAAACATTGCAGGTGCGTTTCAAAGAAGCAAACGTGGCAGACGTGCTAGGGATGTCGATTGATCAGGCGGCTGATTTTTTCCAAAACGTGAGCAAGCTATCGCGGCTACTTGGCTCATTGCAGGAGGTTGGCCTCGGGTATTTGCATCTTGGTCAGGGCAGTACCACTTTAAGTGGAGGAGAAGCCCAGCGGATCAAACTTGGAACAGAATTGGCAAGGACGTCGACCGGGAAAACGTTGTATCTGCTGGATGAACCCACGACCGGCTTGCACTTTGCTGATGTCCAGAGGTTGAGCAACGTGTTGCAGCGTTTGGTCGATGCCGGTAACACAGTAATCGTAATCGAGCACAATTTTGATCTGTTAGCGGCCTGTGATTGGATGATCGATTTGGGACCAACCGGTGGGAAAGGGGGCGGTGAGATCCTTGCGGAGGGTACCCCCGAGCAGATTGCCGCTGTTTCTGACAACGCTACCGGGCGTTATTTGAAGGCAGCGTTAGCGGATGGATAAATGGGGAAGGATCGCCTTTTCTCTCGGCAACAGAAGTTTAGATAGTCTACGGATGGGGTCGTTCATGATCGAAGGAGCGGTCAGCAAGTGATCTGGCGTTGTGCGTTTTTTGTTGGGTTCCTGCTGTTCGCCGGGGGCGACTCCACCCCGATACTGTGTGATGTGAACGCACGTCTGCGATCTTTTACAGGGTTATCGATTTTACTCTCATTACCCGTTAACCTTGGCGACCTGCCTTAACGCCCAATTTATGGTTTTTTAACGTGCTTGAACGCCTAGATCGAATCGTCCGACCCATTGCTGTACCCAACCTGACAATGTTCATCATTGGGGGGCAGTTACTGATGTTCTTAGCATCGCTTAATGATCCCACTTTGCTTGGCACTCCTAAAAATCCGGGGCGAGCTCTTTTAATTTGGGATCTCGTGCTCACCGGCGAAGTTTGGCGATTGCTGACCTTCTTCTTTGTTCCGTTCACCACTGATCCAATCTTCTTGTTGTTTGCCTATCTGATCTTTTACATGATGGGGAATGCGTTGGAAGCCTATTGGGGAGTGGTGAGGTACAACGTGTTTCTTTGGCTCGGAGCGGTTTTAACCATCGCAGCAGCTGGGATCGTTCGTGATCAAGCGGTTTCAGCCAGTTTCCTTCAGGGAACCGTGTTTCTTGCGTTTGCCACCATTAACCCAGACTTTGAGTTACGGCTGTTCTTTGTGCTGCCGGTCAAGGTCAAGTGGCTCGCGATGATTCAGGGCGCGGGTTACCTGCTGGCGATGCTAGGCGGTGCTTGGTCGGTCACATTGATGGTGCTGGCCTCCGTAGGTAATTACCTGATTTTCTTCGGTCCGCAATTGCTGGGCCGAGTACGGAACACTGCTCGGAGAGCAAAGTGGGAACGACAGCAATTGGATATTTCAACGGCGCCTAGGCACACGTGTACGACTTGCGGCGTCGACAGTAACGTGGATCCAAAAATGGATTTCCGCTACTGTTCGCAATGCGATGGTGAACATGCTTATTGCATGGCACACCTCAAGGACCATCAGCATGTGTCAGCACAGTGAATCCTTGTGGTGATCTCTGCCGTTGCGTTTCAGGCAGTTGATGGTGGGCGGGGATGCAAGCCACCCAGCGGGACGCAGGGTAGCCAGGGGGACGCAGGGCACCCGAACCGCCAGATCGCATCTCTCCCCATCAGGCAGTTGCGTTACCGTGGTCAGCAGCCATTTGGGTCAGTGTTGCTGCAGAACCGAGGCGGCTTCTAGTAAGGCCGTTGGTAGCGCTTCGCATTCCATTTGGAACACACGAGCGGCCAGCGAGTCTGCGGTATCATCATGGGCAACCGTGCAGCAGCGTTGCAGGATAATTGGGCCATTATCGTAGTCATTGTCCACGTAATGAACGGTGCAGCCACTGAATTGCACGCCACGGTCCAGAGCAGCTTGGTGTACCCGATTGCCGTACATGCCCGCGCCGCCAAAGCTGGGCAGTAGTGACGGGTGGATATTGATGACACGGCCGGCATAGTCGTTGGGGATGCTGACGTGTTTGAGGAACCCGGCCATTACGACCAGTTGGATTCCCTTCGCCCGGCAGGGGCCGAACATGGCTTCGGTATAGGCATCTGGATCGGTGTGAGCCGATTTCAGCACGACATGTGTTTCGATGCCCGCGTTGGCGGCAACTTCGACACCACGCACTTTACTACTGCTGCTGAGGGCAAGTCGAAGTTCGATTCCTGAGAGCATTCCTTTCTGCTGATGGTCAATCAGATTTTGTAGGGAACGCCCCCCGCCACTCAAGAAGACGGCAACAGGAACCGTGGTTTTCGTGGCGGTCATCCTTGCACCTTTCGAACGAACACCTGCCCCGCGTCGGTCGAAACCGCATCAACGCCGTCCATTTGTGAGGTGGCGAGGGTTGTAGCGAGAGTTTCCTGGCAAATCATGTCGCGATGCTCGTCGATCGCAGCACTCACCATGTCGTCCATTGGAAGAACGCTCACCTCGATGCGGTCTTCGTAATCGCAGTCAATTTCTTTACGCTGATTCTGAATGGTGCGAATGATGTCTTTCGCGACACCTTCCCGACGGAGGTCGTCGGTGACTTCGGTATTCAACACGACAACACAAGTTGGACCCTGAGCGGCAGCCCAGCCATCGCGGGCCTTCAGACGCACTTCGATATCATCACTGTCGAGGTTGAGTGGCCCATCTGGCAGTTCAATGGTTACGGTACCCGTTTCCTGCAATGCATTAAGCAACGCATTACCATCAGCTTCCTGCAACGCTTTTTTTACTGCTGGTACCTGTTTGCCCACCTTTGGTCCCAACCGTTTGAAATTGGGAACCACGGTGTACTGCACGTACTGATCACCGTCGGTGGTGTATTCGACAGCTTTCACGTTCAATTCCTCTCGGATCAGTGCATTGTGGTTTTTTAACCAATCAATGCGGGCGTCATCCGTGAGCACCACTTCCACTCGATTCAATGGCAGTCGCACCTTTAGTTTCGCCTCAGCCCGCGCTGCGCGACCCAAGGATGCGATTTCTCGCAGAAGTGTCATCGATTCCGACAAGTCCTCATCAATGTGTTCCTGCCTCGCTACCGGATAGTCGCAGAGGTGTACGCTTTTGAGGGTGGATCCGTCAAATGGCCCCGTCAAGTTCTGCCAGAACGTTTCTGACAGAAACGGAACGAATGGCGCGATAAGTTTGGTAACTTCGACGAGCGTTTCGTAGAGCGTCCAATAGGCGTCAGATTTGTCTTGAGCATGATCAGTGTCGTCTGCGTTTGCCCAAAACCGGCTTCGGCTGCGACGCACGTACCAATTGCTCAGACCATCGACTAATGCATTGATTGCTTGACAAGCGTTGTAGTTGTCAAATGCATCCATACGTTCTGTCACAGTTTGGATGGTGCGATTCAATTCTGAAAGAATCCACCGATCAATCTCACTGCGTTCAGCAGCAGGACGGTAATCCGGTGCGGTCGCAAGCGACTGTTGGCTCAACTGCTCATCTGCACCTTTTGCTGTTGTAGGATCGAATCCGTCGATTTCGGCATAGATCGAGAAGAAGCTGGCTACATTCCAAAGCCGCAACAGAAATTCCGGGATGGATTCTTTGATGGACTGTTCCCGGTACCGGATTGCGGTCCATGGCGGTTGGCCTGCAAAGAAGAACCAACGCAGTGCATCGGCGCCATACTTTTCAAAAATCTCATTGGGCTCACGGTAGTTACGCAAACTCTTGCTCATTTTGTTGCCATCCTCACCCAGCATCAGTCCCAAGACAATGCAATTGCGATACGGGTGTGGGTAGGCTTCATCTGCTTTGAGCGGCGTCTGGCGATCTGCGGCAGCGCTGACCTCCTCGTGGATATTGGCCCCTTTTCCGAACAGCATCGTGCTGATTGCAAGCTGGCTGTAGAACCATCCGCGGGTTTGGTCCAAAGCCTCGCTGATGAAGTCAGCGGGGAACTGATCCTGAAATGACGCGTCGTTGTGATGCGGCCAGCCCCATTGAGCAAATGGCATGGCACCACTGTCGTACCAACAATCAATGACTTCCGTCACGCGTTTCATTCGTCCACCGTCGGCGAACGGTGAAGAATACGTTAACGCGTCGATGTAAGGTTTGTGTACACGAAGATCATCCACAAGTTCTGGGTTTGCCGCTTTTGCTTCATCCCATACCTCTGTACCCTGCAATCCAGGCTTGCTCAGCACTTCTTCATAACTTGCCATCGCTTCCATACGACCTGTTTGATCGCAGACCCAAATTGGAAGTGGGGTCCCCCAGTAACGCTCGCGCGACAACGCCCAGTCGACGTTGGACTCAAGGAAATTGCCGAAGCGTCCATCTTGGATATGGTCAGGTGACCAACCAATTTTGGAATTGTTTTCCAGCATGAGGTCGCGGAACTTGGTCGTCTTGATGAACCAGCTTCGACGTGGATATTGAATCAAGGGATCTTGCGATGCACGCCAACAAAATGGGTACTCGTGGAGATATTGTTCTTGATGAAGCAGTTTGCCAGCGTCTTTGAGTTCGCGCGTGAGCGGCTTATCTGCTTCCTTGACCCACGTGCCTTCCATGGCTGGGAAATCAGAGGTGAATTTGCCATCGGGCCCAACAGCACACAGTAGCTCGGGACGTTCGCCTTCGACGAATTTTTTCTGCTCTGCCACCAACACTTCATGGTCCACTTCACCAAAGGCAGGTGCTTGATGAACGAGTCCGCTTCCGGAATCGGTGGTGACGAAGTCAGCGGGCACGACACGCCAGTAGTGGTGTTGCTTATCACCAGCGAGCAGAGTTCCCGTTGGATCGCCTGTGGTGTTCTGGTAGTGATCGAATGGCGGTTTGTAACGCTTGCCAATCAGGTCGGATGCCGAGACGTCCTCGATGAATTCCAAGTCACGCTTTAATTTGGCAGAGATCGTTTCAATCAAAGCTTTAGCGAGGATCAACTCATTGCCGGTTTCCGGATCGCGGACTGCGGCATACTGAATGGCGGTGGGGTGCACCGCCGCAAACACGTTGCTCGGAAGCGTCCATGGAGTGGTGGTCCAGACAACAAGCGACCGGTTCGGTTGGTCAACCAGAGGAAACAATACATAGACACTCGGGTCAGCGACTTCGCGGTACCCTTGACCGACTTCACCTGCAGAGAGTGCGGTCCCCCCTTGCGCCCACCACCAGACAATCTTGTGCCCCTGAAACAGCAAACCGCGATCAAACAGGTTCTTGAGGCTCCACCAGACGCTTTCAACGTAGCTTTGGTGATAGGTGACGTAAGCTTCTTCCAGATTTACCCAGAAACCGAGTCGACGCGTTAATTGCTGCCATTCCTGCATGTACCGCCACACGCTCTGTTGGCACTTCTGGATGACTGGTTCTTCGCCGTAGGCTTCACTTTCTTCCTTGCTATGAATGCCAAGTTCTTTTCCAACTTCGACTTCAACGGGCAGTCCGTGTGTATCCCAGCCAGCCTTGCGCTCACAGCGGTAGCCACGCATCGTCTTGTAGCGTGGAAATACATCCTTGATACTGCGAGTCAGGCAGTGACCGGGGTGTGGCATCCCGTTGGCGGTTGGGGGCCCCTCGTAGAAGACGAATGAGGGACCATCTTGACGACGCCGTAACGACTCGCGATAGATTTCGTTATCGTCCCAAAATTGAAGGACATCCTGTTCCAACGCTGGAAAACTGGGACTTGTAGCGAGGGCGCGAAAAGCGGACATGGGTAGTCTGGGATAACGAGATTGACCGTAGGTAAGTGCATTGCCGAATTAACATCGCGAATTTCTTCCGCATGCCCGCCAATGCGTTTTGGAGATTGTACGGTTCTTGCCGGAAAGCGGCGAGGTCATGCATTCAAGGGCGACTAGGAATTTTGCGTGAACCAGGATCTTGGACACGCTCCGTTGAAACTCAGAAAACACCGGAATTTGTGGCTTAATCGGCGATTAGCCCCGCTGGGTTGTTCCGATTTCCCATGGGCTGATGAACGCGTTGCCAATTGCAGATGAAAAGGCAACCACGCCGAGCCGATTGTGTGACAGGGGGGAGTTCTCGGTGCGCTCCTTGTGGTGGGCAGTACGACACAGGCAAAGTAATGCCTCGGCACCATTTCAGACGTTCCAGCCACCGAAGAGTGGGGGCGGCGGGTTGCCCCGTTGGTCTGCGATGGATCTGATTGTTACACTCGAAATCTCGGGGCCACCGCCTGCTCTGGGGCTATCGTCTTGATTGAGGAACTGAATGTGGGCCGTGTTCACGACCGTTGGTGGTCGCCTCAAGCAAGCAACGTATTGGCAACGACCACGCCCACACGTTTGCGTTTGACCCCCGTGCAGTGGGGAATCACGAAGGGAGCTGTAGCTCTGAATTGCTGCAGATGATTTGATCGTATATGAACGAATTGCTAACAGAAGTAGAGAATCCCCACACGCTCGATGACGAGTTGCACGGGCTGTCACGGTTTGAGGTTGTCTGGGCACTAGGTACGGTTGTGCTGGTGCTGATTGGGATGGTCTTTGAATGGGCTAATTTTCTCATTGCATTCGTGGTTCTAGCTGGTGTTTTCGTGTTGCTCCACCGGCTTGTGGCAACGAAAAAGAGATATGCGATGGAGTCGCGGTTGATGTTCGGCAGGTACCGTGATGAAATTCAACGGTTTCAGCAGGATTGGAAATTAATAAGGCGTGAGACCGAGGACACGATTGCAGCGTTTTCGTTCATGAAGGACGGTGTCGTGGTACTTTCAAACGATCTCAAAATCGAATTGATCAATCCCGCCGCTCGAGTCCTGTTGAGTCTCGATCCAGATCAAAAACTGGTGGGGCGACCATTGGCTGAGGTCATTCGTCTGCCAAAAATGGCGTTCGGAGTCCAGCGTGCTCTCGACGATGAAAAGACGCAGGATTTTGTTGTGGAGGTGCAGAATGACTTAGTCGTTCGGCCGGTGGATGTGCGGATTGATCGAATCGTCCACCACAGCAGTGGAAGTTTGGTGATCGGATTGCGAGATGTGACCGAAGCACAACGTGTGGAAGCGATGCGGCGCGAGTTCATTGCCAATATCTCACATGAGTTGAAGACCCCATTAGCTGCGATCAAGGGTTATGCTGAGACTGTCGAAGACGCGATGCGAGACGACTCGGTTACTGCCTTTCAATTCCTGAGCCAAATCACGACGCAATGCGTTCGACTGGAGACGCTTGTGGCTGACATGATGCAATTGGCTCGTGCGCAATCGGGTAAGAAGCATTTTTTGATTGGGGCAGTCTCGGTCGCAGACTGCATTCAAGAAGCACTGCTCACCAATCAGCCCATCGCTGAACAGAAGGGAGTCGAACTACTGAGTACAAATCCGGAGGAGCATCGGGATAAGATCGCGTTCGCTGACTTTGACGCCACAGTGACCATTGTGAATAATTTGGTCAGCAATGCAGTTCGTTACACCGAGAGCGGTGGTACGGTCGTAGTTGAACTGCGAAACATTGACAGATTTGTGCAGATGATTGTCAGGGATAATGGGGTGGGAATCGCTCCGAGTGACCAGGAGCGGATTTTTGAAAGGTTTTATCGGGTCGAGAAGAGTCGTGAGACGATTGACGGAGGGACTGGAATCGGATTGGCTCTCGTTAAAAATCTGGTGGTGACGATGGGTGGTGAGGTGCGCGTGACAAGTAGGACCGGCAACGGAGCCGTATTTGAAGTGCTGCTGCCTATGTTTGATGCGGATTTGGCGATGCAGGATGCCGATTCAGCGTGATGTATTGAGCGAAATCACCGCGAACCAACACGTCTTCTTAATCCAATATTAACCGGAACAGGGGTTTTTCGGTGGTTCGACTTGAAGTCAAATTCACACTTTCCGTCTGTTCGAGTTGCACTGCAACGGCAGCGATTTTCTCCTCCTGGTTCGGCAAAAAACGATGACCACAACGAAGGTCCTGATCGTTGAAGATTACGCACCGCTTGCCGATAGTTTGGAGTATCAACTCAAACGCGCCGGCTACGAGGTTTCTCGTGCATCCGACGGCCGCGAAGCGGTCAATCTGGCAAAGTTGACACTGCCAGACGTCATCATCTTGGACGTTGATCTGCCGAGTCTCAGTGGCATTGAAGTGTGTCGACTGGTTCGAAGCGAGCCCAGCACTAAAGACACGCTGATCCTGATGCTGAGCGCAATGGGCGAGGAGTCCGACCAGATGGTTGGTTTCGCCATGGGAGCCGACGATTATGTGGTCAAGCCGGTTGAGAGCTATAAGGTTCTGTTACAGCGGCTCAAAGCTCTGTTAAGACGCCGGGAACCAGTCGTGGCAGATAGTGAACAAGTGTTGCATCAAGGAGTGATGGTGGATCGTCGGCGATTCATTGTCACGGTTCATGAGCAGCCACTGGTTCTCACGAAAAGTGAGTTTAAGTTGCTTGAGACGCTGATTCGGCAGCCAGGTCGAGCTTTCGCGAGGGCTGAACTTGTGGAGGCGGCGTTGGGCGAGGACACCATGGTGCTCGGTCGAACCATCGATGTGCATGTCCGGGCTCTCAGAAAAAAAATGGGGGATACCGCGGATCTGATCGAGACTGTTCGGGGCGTTGGGTACAAGTTTCGTGAGTAATCGCCTGGCGATGCCTGCATAACACAACCCCGTCAAACCTATCCCTTCACACCTACCCCGTACAATCGGCGCTGGCTGGTGCCGTTTGTCGCAGCAGCCCGGTTTTCTATCAACAACGCATGCGTGTTGGGTCGATAACAAAAGTCGGTTTCTTCATCATAAGCAAACTCGGGGCGTGCCCATTTTTTGAATGGGACGCTGCTATAAAATCGAGGGGCATCGTGAAAGCTCATGCAGCTGATCAGGGAAATTTAAATCCAGAATATCCAGCCACACCTGAGCAAGTCGTCTTAGATATGACGTTAGGTGAGGTGCAGGAATTACTGTTTGATGTCAGGATGAGTTCGGATGTCATCACGGCTCAAAGACTCAAACTTTTGGTGCGGGAGCTTGGGAGTTTTGAGCTAGCCATCCATGCGATTGGTGGTCCCGCCTGCCTTGGTGATCAGTCTAAACAGCCCCTGTCGGGCGACATCCAACGAGCCGCCTGAGATCCGCGATCGTCTGTTTCGTGAGAAGGCTCCACCACGACTAGGTTGTGTACTTTGGAACGCCGCGATGAGCGCAAAAAAAGCCCGGCACTGCAGGGCAGCACCGAGCTTTTGCATCCTGTTGTCATTGGTGGCTAAAACCACGACTGAGAACTAGTTGAGAATCTGCTTCAACTGTCCCATGACCTTCTTCACATTCAGGTCTTTGACGTCAGTCACAGCGTAACTGGCTTTGACACCTGCATCACTGGCGAGTGTGATGGTGACGGCAGCCTTGGCATTGATGCCGTAGTTGTCGGGACCATTTTCGAATTCATTGGGTACGACAAACGGAACGTTCTTGGCTTTGCTGCTTGCAGCAAATTTTTTCGCTTCGTCAGTCAAGTCTTCCTTGTCTTCGCCAAGCAGGTTGACAAAAACACGCAGTTTGGAAGATTCGTTTTTCGCGATAGCTTTGTCGAGCTTGCTTACCAATTCAGCAACCTTCGGATCTGTTGACCGAGTGAAAACGATCACTTGGGGGCGTGAACCATTTTTGCAGCGGTAGCAAAGATTTTGACCTGTGCTCACTCCGTCGGTTTCGGCGCCAGCAACTTTGGTTACGTAGAAAGCTCCAAGACGGTCCCCTTGCTGGGGACCACTCTTTACTGCGTTCTCCGCCATGGCGTTTCCGCTGACGACCAACGCGACGCATAAACCCAAGCCGAGTACAAAGAGATTCTTCACGGTATGTCCTTATGGGAGGTAGGAGGTTCAATCGCCAACATTTGCGATCGGTCCAAAGATTGTAAGCCAATGGCTACCGCTGTGTGCGATCTGTTGCCACCGGTCTTACAAAGGTATGCTACGAAGTACTCACGCCTTCGAACATAGGGCGGGCCTGAGATGGTCTCGCACAATCCGAAAAATAGTTGCCCGAATGACGCTATTGAGTAATTGATTATGAGTCGACACCCTGTCAAAACAGCAATCGCCACCGGAATGCTTGCAATTACGGGTCTCGCGGGACTCGCTCTCTGGAGGGGCTTCAATGGCGACATGCGTTCACTAAATGCAGGCGAATCCAAGAATTCGGGCCGTCATGCCGCTGTGGCCCAACGGCAGCATCCGGGGGATGAGCTTGCTGCCCCACGTGAAGCGCAAGGGCATGGAGCGGCAAATGGACAATCCGGTGAGAGTGGTCCACGAACTGGGGCGAGGTCAGGTAGTCTCACCGGTAGTGCCGCCCAAGGTGAGACCAAATTCGTCTATGTCTCCCGTGACTCAGAGACCAAACCGCTGGACCGCTCGCCAGTTGATTTGGCGCTTTCGCCAGACGGACGCTGGTTGGTGACGGCAAATCAAATTGCCAATACCGTGTCGTTAATCGATATCAATTCCGGAGCAGTGGTAGACGAGGCGTCCTGCGGCGATTATCCGGTGGACATAGCATTCACCCCGGATGGTAATCAAATCCTGATAACAGCTCAGTGGCAGGGGACGCTACAGTTGTTTGAGGTCGCAGAGGGCAAGTTGGTGCACACCGGCGATGTGAATCTTGGTTTCGATCCTGCTGGAATCGCAATCACGGCAGACAGCAAACGAGCCTATGTGGGACAGGTCGCCGATGCAAAAGTGGCCGAGGTTGATTTGCAGCAATTGTCCGTCGTTCGCCGTATTGAATCGGGGCAGTGGCCTCGCTACCTGACACTTTCACCCGACGGTCAACGATTGGCGGTGGGTAACGGTGGTGACTCTGATATTTCGGTGATCGACACCGCTACTGGCGAAACGCTTTACGAGGAACCTCTCGCAAACGGAACCAATCTTGGCCAGATGATAACGTCTGCCGACGGGAAGTACGCCTATTTCACTTGGATGGTCTACCGCACCAACCCCATTACCACTGGCAATATTCGCCGGGGTTGGGTACTGGGGAGCCGAATCGGTCGCGTCAGGCTGGATGGTGCATCCTATCGTGAAGCGATCACTCTGGATGTTCCCGGGCGTGCAGTGGCGGATCCTAGTGACTTGGTCATCAGTGATGATCAAGAATGGTTAGTTGCCTCTGCTTCGGGGACTCATGAGCTGTTGATTTACAAGCTTGCTGAGATGCCGTTCATCGCCCAAGGCGGGCCCGGTGATTTGATCGACAGAAAACTGCAATACAATCGTGACTTATTTGATCGCATGAGCGTTGGTGGTCGTCCCATGGGACTGCGTATGGCTAAGGACAGCCGTACGGTTTATGTCGCCAATTATCTGCTCAACGCTGTGCAAGTGGTTGATCTGCAAACCCGGATCATCACGTCCGAGATTGCGCTGGGGGGACCGAAGGAAACGACGCTGGCACGCAAAGGCATGGAGATCTTTTATGACGGGCAACGAAGCCTTGACCAGTGGTACAGTTGCCATTCCTGTCATCAGGAAGGTGGTACGAATGCGCGGCCCATGGACACTTGGAACGACGGGACGGAAATGAGTCTCAAGACGGTGTTGCCACTGCATGATGTCGTCCACACGTTTCCGTGGACTTGGCATGGTTGGCAACAGAACATGACCGAGGCGATGGAAAAATCAATCACTTCCACCATGCAAGGCGAGCCTCCTACCGCTGAGGATAAGCAGGCGTTGATTGCATATTTGGGGACGCTGAAATCACCGCCCAATCCTTTTCGCAAAGATGACGGATCGTTGACAGTTGCAGCAGAACGCGGAAAAAAGGTGTTTTTTAGTGCCAAAGCTGGCTGTGCTGACTGCCACAATGGTCCCCGATTCACGGATGGGCAAATTCACGATGTTGGGTTGGGATCCGACAAAGATGCCTACAAGGGTTACAACACTCCGTCGCTAGTGGGTGTGTATCGCAAGGTCAGGTTCTTGCACAGTGGCCGCGCTCGGGACTTGGAAAGGGTCGTCAACGACCTGCACAGTCCCGGACGCGTCAACGGTGAAGCTGACCTGTCAGAAAAGGAAGCCGCGGATCTGATTGAATACTTGAAATCGCTGTAAGCTGGCGTCACCGCGAAGCTGGCGGTACCGCGACGGCAACTTTGCTCCCAGTAGTGTTGGCTTTGCGGGCTAGGCTTGGGATCCGAGCGGGAGCTGCAGTTCAGGCAGCAAACGTCTCGAAACCCACTGATCTGTCTGCCTAACGCCCGTCACGCTTCTCGCGGCTTCTTGGAAGCGCTGTGTTGCCGCACACGGAAGGTCTGTTTCAGAGCTTGATGACTATTTTGCGGATCTCGGGTAGTCTACTGGCCTCCCCCGAAGGGACGGTGGCGTGAATTCGAAGCGTCTTTGAACGTGTTGCTAGTGGTCTGTAGCCGTACTGGGCGGTGCATTCGATTTTCGGCACAATCGCGTTGCGGCGTGTTGGCTGGCTCGTTTCTCTGGCTCTGGCGGTCAGTCCTGCCTGTTCCCGACTGTTCACCATCAAAAACTTATCCTTCCTTACTGTTCCCGTTGAGTCACGACATGGCATCTTGGTACGACCACCCGCAATACTTTGACATGGTATTTCGTGACGAGACGGCTGCGGAAGTGCGCTTTTTTGAACAGGCGTTCTCGCGTTTTGGTGGCGCGAAGATTGTTCGTCTCTTGGAGCCGGGGTGCGGAAGCGGCCGCTTGGTTGCTGAGATGGCGGCAAAAGGGTACGAGCTGACGGGTGTCGATTTAAGTCAGCCCATGCTCGATTATCTTGGCCGAAGGCTCCGACGTCGCGGCCTCAGTGCAGAGTTGCGGTGCGAAGATATGACTGCCATGCAGTTTGATGAACCCTTTGATGCAGCTTTCTGCACCTTCAATACTTTTCGCCATTTGACTGATGAACAAGCGGCGTTGATGCATTTGCGAAATGTTGCCTCGCTGCTACGTCCAGGAGGACTCTACATCTTGGGCTTCCATCTGATTCCACTGGATGCTGATCCGGAATGCACAGAAAGGTGGAAGGCAAAGCACGGAGGGACAACGGTTCACGTGACGTTGAAGGTGATCGACTTTGACCGAAAGAAACGTCGTGAGATGCTTCGGGTTTCCGTCAAGGCTGAGAAAAAGTCAGGCAGTGTGGAACGCATACGGAGTGAATTTCCGCTACGTATTTACACGCCTGCGCAAGCCAAAAAGCTGCTTGCAAAGGTCAGTGATCTTTACGAAATCGCAGGAATCTATGACTTCGATTATGATATCGATGAAGAGCGTGAGTTCGATAATGACCTGACGGATGCATTGTTCGTGCTCAAACGCCGGTAAAATGTTAAGTTGAGACTGGCAGGCCAACAACGCTGGGCATCCTTGGCTGTCTTGATCCTTGTTTGTCGCTGAGTTGAGCAGATTTCTGCTTGCATCTGTGGATAGGGTTTGATGCATCGGCGGGCGAGTCCGGGTAGGTACGGTTAAACGAGTGGTAACACCATCAGGAGTTGGTTTTGAAAAACGTGAATCTGTTGTTCGCAAACGTCATGAATGTGTTCTTTTCCGCTGCATTGGTTTCAGGGGCATTCCTGGCACTTTCTGACAGTATCGGCAATGCGGCCGAAAAGCCAAACATCATTGTCGTTTTAGTGGACGACATGGGGTTTTCTGATATTGGCTGCTACGGCAGTGAAATTGAAACACCGCATTTGGATCAGCTTGCATCGGATGGTTTGCGTTTCACACAGTTCTATAACTCGGGCAGATGCTGTCCCACTCGTGCCAGTTTGATGACGGGCTTGCAACCACATCAGGTTGGCATCGGGCACATGACGGAACCACCCGAACAGTCGCTGGGTTTCGAAGGTCCTTATCAGGGATATCTCAACGATCGTTGCACCACGCTGGCTGAGGTTCTTCAGTCGGTCGGGTATCACACGTTGATGACAGGCAAGTGGCATTTGGGTCTGCAGCGACAAGAGTGTTGGCCCCTGCAACGTGGGTTTGATCGCTTTTATGGCGGACTCTCGGGGGCGTTCAACTATTTTAAACCCGGAGGCGGTCGGGGGATGTCGCTTGGAAACGATCCGGTCGAGACAGAAGATGGCTTTTATGCGACCGACAAGTTTACCGAAGTGGCGTGCGAGTTTATCACGGATGCGTGTGATACCGATGATCGCCCTTTCTTCCTTTATCTTGCCTACAACGCGCCGCATTGGCCGCTGAATGCGAAGGTTGAAGACTTCGAGAAATACAAAGGAAAATATACTGGTGGCTGGGACGCCCTGATGAAGAATCGACTTGCCAAACAAATTGAGCTTGGGTTGTTCCCTGCAGAGACTGCCGCGGCTCCACATCAAGGGCCAGTGTGGGACGGATTGAAGGAAAAGAAAAAAGAAGAACTTGATTCGATCATGGCTGCTTACGCGGGCTGCATTGACTCCATTGATCAGAATATCGGAAAGTTGTGTGACCATCTGAGGTCCATTGATCAATACGATAACACGCTCATTCTGTTCCTGTCGGATAACGGTGCTTGCCAAGAAGGCGGCATTCTTGGTCAGGGATCGGAACAGATGGTCAAAAATCCTCCCTTGGAAACAGTAGCCGGCGTTCGACTTGGTCAGGCGTGGGCGAACGCATGCAACACGCCGTTTCGTCTCTACAAACATTTCGTTCACGAGGGGGGCGCTTGTACTCCCATGATCGCATCATGGCCCGAGGGAATGAAAGAAATCACACGCGGAGGTTTTGTGCGACAGCCGGCTTATCTGCCTGATGTGATGGCGACGTGTCTCGAACTCTCAGGTGCCAAGTACCCGAATGATCTCCCACCGTGTGCAGGTGAATCAATGGTTAAAGCACTGACCGGCAGTCGCGATGCCATCCATGTTGATCCGATTTATTGGGAGCATGAAGGTAATGCTGCGATGCGATGGGGAAACTACAAGTTGGTTCGGGAGTACAAGAAGCCATGGGAGCTATATGACATTGCCTCAGATCGAACCGAACTGCGAGATCTCAGTGGCGTTGACCAAGCGAGACGCAATGAGATGGTCAAGATGTGGGAATCATGGGCTACTGAAAATCAGGTTGCTTTTCCCGAGCGATTCAACATGTATGAATTTCTTCGAAACAAACGCAACGCTGAGAAGCAAAGTAAGAAGAGATCGGAAAAGAAGTAGTAACACGACGCTGCGTGAAAGCGATGTGTTTTAACAGCGACCTGCGACTGGCTTTGTCCCTGTCGCCAGGCAATCGGTCCTGGATTACTCAGGATCGCCCGTTCTGTTGATCCGAGTTTTTCTTTCTCTTTTGCGCGGTAATTGCCCGCCGTAAGATTTTGCTCAGCAGTCTTGCTTGGGGACCTCGCTGTGTTTCACTGTGGGATGACTCAGCGTGTCAGTGATCAGTCTTCCGTATCGCAGTAGTCGCTCATGGGTGGGCAACTGCAGATCAAGTTCCGATCGCCATAGGTATTGTCAATTCTGCCGACGGCGGGCCAGAATTTTGAGTTTCTCAGCCAGCTTGCAGGCCAAGCGGCCTGAGCCCTTGAATAGGGGTGCGTCCACTCGTCGCTACCGATCTCCTGCATCGTGTGGGGCGCGTTGTTGAGTGGGTTGTCATCGCGATCCATTTCGCCGTTTTCGATTGCCCGAATTTCTTTTCGGATACAGAGCATGGCATCACAGAAACGGTCCAGTTCGGCTTTGGATTCACTTTCGGTAGGCTCGATCATCAAGGTGCCGGGCACTGGCCACGACATCGTGGGACCGTGGAAACCGTAATCAATCAGACGCTTCGCGACGTCATCGATGGTGACTCCCGCAGATTTTTCAAAGCCACGGCAGTCAACAATGAACTCGTGAGCGACGTATCCCTGGCTATCGGTGTACAGAATGTCGTATTCACCTTCGAGCCGTTTTGCCATGTAGTTGGCGTTGAGGATGGCAACTTGAGTAGCCTGTTTGAGTCCCGCGCCGCCCATCAGACCAATGTAGACGTAACTGATGGTGAGAATACTGGGGCTTCCGTACGGGGCGGCTGAAACTGGCCCGATCGCAAACTCACCCGCCGTATCTGGGCGTTCGACGGGGTGTGCTGGCAGAAATGGGACCAACTGCGGGGCGACACCGATGGGGCCCATGCCTGGGCCTCCGCCGCCGTGAGGAATGCAAAACGTTTTATGGAGATTCAGATGGCAGACGTCCGCTCCGCAGCGTCCGGGGCTGGTCAGGCCCACCTGAGCATTCATGTTGGCTCCGTCCATGTAAACTTGACCACCGTTGTCGTGGATGATCTCGCAGACTTCGCGGATCGTCGACTCAAACACACCGTGCGTTGATGGATAGGTAATCATTAGCGCCGAGAGGTGTTTGGTGTGAGTGGTTGCCTTCTGACGCAGGTCGTCCATATCGATATCGCCGCATTCATCACACTTGATCGCGACAACCCTCATTCCCGCCATGACGGCGGAGGCCGGATTGGTGCCGTGGGCAGATGTGGGAATGAGGCAGACGTCGCGAACATTTTCGCATCCGGCTTTGCGAGCCACGTGTTCGTGGTAAGCCCGAATCACTAGCAAGCCTGCATATTCGCCTTGGGCGCCAGCATTGGGTTGTAAGCTGACGGCGGCAAAGCCCGTCACCTCACAAAGCCAAGCTTCGAGTTCTCGAAAAATCTGCGTGTAGCCGCGCCACTGAGTATCGGGGGCAAATGGATGGATGTTGGAAAACTCGGGCCAGGTGACGGGAATCATTTCACTGGTGGCATTGAGCTTCATGGTGCACGATCCGAGCGGAATCATGGAGTGCGCGAGAGAAAGATCGCGGCCCATCAGTCGGAAGATGTATCTCAGCAGTTCCGTTTCACTGTGGTACGAATTGAACACTTCGTGCGTCATGAACGAGCTGGTGCGTTCAAACTGGTCCAAGTCCAGAATGCCCTCGTCTTGTGCTTCGGCGAGAAGTTGATCGACATCGAAGCCTGTAAAGTGTCCAAAATTGAACGCGGCCAGCAGATCGGCAATCAAGCTGCGGTCCGCAGTCTCGTCGAGGGTCACGCCCAATGTTCCATCGGTGTACTCGCGAAGGTTGATCCCCCGTTCACGTGCTGCGTCCGCAACCTGACGCGCGGCATGGGTTCGCCCTTTTCCAAGCCCAATACGCAGCGTGTCAAAGACAGGGCCGGAGCTGAGAGTATGGTGTCCAAGACGCGCTAGTCCGCGGATCAAAGCACCCGTGTACGCCTGAGTCCGCTGTGCGATAGCTGCCAAACCTTTTGGGCCGTGATACACGCCGTAGAAGGAATTGATGATGGCCAGCAATGCCTGTGCGGTGCAAATGTTGCTGGTCGCCTTGTCACGGCGGATATGCTGCTCCCTTGTCTGCATTGCCATCCGAAGAGCAGGGTTTCCATGGGAATCTTTGGAAACACCGATGATGCGGCCCGGTAGTTTGCGTGCGTGCTTCTGACTAGTTGCGATGAACGCTGCGTGTGGGCCACCCAGTCCCATCGGAACGCCAAATCTTTGGGCACTGCCCACACACACGTCGGCTCCCCATTCTCCAGGCGGCTTGAGAAGTGTGAGTGACAGCAGATCAGCCGCCACTACGGTCATGCATTTGTGTTGCTTTGCCTCTTCCGTCACCGCGGAATAGTCATTGATGCTACCGTCGGTAGTCGGATATTGAAGTAGCAGCCCACAAAGGCCGCCTTCCCCAAACGAGAAGTCGATTTCACTGGTGTGGCCCACGCATAGATCAATCCCCAGTCCATCAGCACGCGTTTTTAGCAAGGCGAGTGTTTGGGGATGGCAGGCATCGCTGGCAAAGAACCCCTTTTTGCGGTTCCCCGAAACCGCACAACACATGGTCATGGCTTCAGCAGCGGCGGTAGCCTCATCGAGCAAGCTTGCGCCTGCCAGCGGCAAGGCGGTCAAATCTGCAATCATCGTTTGGAAATTCAGCAGGGCTTCTAGGCGACCTTGAGCAATTTCGGCTTGATACGGTGTGTACTGTGTGTACCAGCCAGGATTTTCCAGGACGTTACGCAAAATTACCGGTGGTGTCACGGTTCCCGTGTAGCCCATCCCGATGCAGGAGCGGTAAACCTTGTTCTTGGAAGCGATGGTTGCCAGTCCGTTCAGGAATTCATGCTCCCCACGCGGAGTGGGAATGTCCAGATCCTGGTCAAGTTGAATGTCCTCAGGAATCGTCACATTGGTAAGGTCCTGCAAATCAGCGAAACCAAGACAGCTGAGCATGCTCTCGATGTCCGCATCCGTTGGCCCCAAGTGCCGTCGAGCGAATGCGTCAGCGAAGTCGAGCACTGACCGCGAACTGTTTACTTGATTGCTGTTGGCGAGGGGGCGGTTAGCCAAATCAGACGCTGTTTGAGTCATGGGTGCGTTGCTCATTTTTTTCTTGCTCGATGGTGTCTCTCGCAACCGTTTCATCTGGTTGAGAGGTCGACGCGCTGTTGATTTACATCGTGTTGTGAATGCGACCGCGCTGGCTCTGCGATAGTAGCGAATACTGCGGTCCGTTATCTCGTGAAATGCCACAACTCGCTTCTGATTCACCATATCCGTTTGACGGTGGCGACCCTGATTTGGCCAGAGCCTGATTTGGCCATGAAGCGGGGACTAGCCCCACACCACTGCACATGCCCAGAAACCACTGCACATGCCCGGATCAGGAAACCTTCAGGACAGGTTCTATTTGTTAATAACCACAGAACACAAGCCTTGAGAAACCGCGCATTTGTCGCATTCCACCGACAATTCACATATTAGGTGACAACTCTCAGCAAGTCAGCGGGCTAAAGTGCAATTTTTTGCCTTGGGGGGGGATCTGGCCAGTGCGTGATTGTGAAGGCGTGACGGTTGGGAAGACCCGTGGAGGGCAGTCGTTGCTAAACGGCCAGCTGTTGATTTCGCAGGACGGGTGCTGTGGGAAGGGCAAGTAGACGAAGTTAAATCACAGTGGATTGGAGGTTTGTTCAGATTGGCAAAAATGGCAGCACTGGTTGAGTGGGCGGCGGGTTGGGACGTTTCATCCGTTACAATTTGAGTAGTGTCACTTTGACCGCCTTCCTTTTTCAGCCCACGCAAAGATAGCCCCGCCGTGACAACCAACTTGACGGATCGCATCGTTGAGGCGATTTCTCACTGCAGCAGGATGCTGTTGCCCGTATTTGTGCTGTTCAGTGTCACTTTCTCTCTGCCGGGCCTGTCGGCTGATCCGACTCAACCAGCGGTCGACTTTGCTCGCGAAGTTCTTCCGGTGTTATCGGATAATTGCTTCGTCTGTCATGGCCCCGATAGCCATGAGGAAACTGACCTGAAGCTGGACTCGTTTGCAGCGGCGACTTCAGATCGTGGTGGGTATCGGGCAATTGATCCTGGTGCACTCAACGAGAGCGAACTATTGGCTCGTATCTTTTCTGACGATGACCCGATGCCACCTGCCGACGCAGAAAGACAGTTGACGGAGGAAGATCGGCAGATTTTGAAGCGATGGATTGAGCAGGGTGGCAAGTATGCTCGCCACTGGGCGTTTGTGAAACCGCAGAAACACCTCGCGTTTGAGGATGCAACGTCAGCGATTGATGAGTTGCTTAGTGTGCGTCTCAGGGAGCAGGGGCTGGAATTCGCGCCCGAAGCATCTCCCGAGGTGCTTGCACGCCGTGTGGCTCTTGTTTTGACCGGCCTACCACCCTCAGCTGAAATCCGTGACGCGTTCCTGGCAAATCCAACCGAAGATGCTTATCAGGTTTTTGTGGATCGGTTACTTGCCGACTCGAAATACGGAGAGCATCAAGCACGTTACTGGTTAGATGCCGTTCGGTATGGCGATACCCATGGCTTGCATCTCGATAACAAGCGAGGCATCTATCCGTACCGAGATTGGGTTGTGCGTGCGATGAATCAGAATCTTCCGATCGATGATTTTTTTACATGGCAGATGGCCGGTGACTTGTTGGAACAACCCACTCTGGACCAGCGGGTGGCGACAGGATACGTGCGTTTGAATCCAACCACGGGTGAAGGGGGCGCTATCCCTGACGAATTCCAGATGAAGAACAACTTTGACCGTGTTGAAACGTTGGGTACGGTTTTTCTGGGGATGTCATTGACTTGCGCCAGGTGCCATACGCACAAATATGATCCGATCCCGCAGTCCGAGTACTACCAACTGCTCGCGTTCTTCAACAGCACGGCTGAGCCGTCCATGGACCGCAACGCTTATGAGTATGGGCCAACGGTCAAAGTCCCGCAGGATCAGGCAGCTTGGCTGCGTTGGCAGCAGCTACAGAAGCGTGCGAACGCGTTGATCGCAACTGCGAAGCTGACGGCACAGGATCGAAAGACACTAGTTGAATTTGCAACATCGAGACTGGCGTGGAAAAGTGAAAATTGGAAAGTGTCGAAACTGTTTCCTCGAACGCAGCAGGCAGTTCCGGCCAAGAATGATGGAGACGCAGGCTGGTCAGACCTGAAAGGGTTGCCCGGGGCGTTGGTCGGGCGTGCCTCCCGTGGGAAGGCTCCGAATGCGGATCAGCAAGTTTTTGTTAGCTGCGAGCTTACTGTGCCGCAAGAACAGACAATCCACTTAGCCTTCGCTGGCGGCATAGGTTCTTACGTTGTGTTGGATGACAGGAATGTGCCGGTTTTCGAGAAGAAGACGATCGATAATGCGGTTGTTCCGCTGCGGTTGACGGCTGGGACTCACAAACTGGCCCTTGTGATCAAGGGGTTTAGCGGGAACTCGGAATTGCGTGTGCAATTGGACAACCTGTGGGATTCGCTAGGTAAGGGCAAAGACTGGGGCGGTTGTCAGCAGGCTGAACAGCTTCGCATGCTAGCGAGTGATTCGAACCCGCTCGCGTTTCGCTTGGATGAGAAAGCGAAACAGCTTGCGGTGGAATTGGTAGAGGCTGAGGCAAGATTTACAACAACTCTGGTGGCAAAAGAATTGCCAACTCCTCGAGAGACGTTTGTACTCAGACGAGGTGAGTACGACCTCCCTATCGGCGATGCAGTCGTACCTGGAACACTGGCGGTCATGGGGGAACTTCCCACAAATGCACCCAAAACTCGAATGGGTTTGGCAAATTGGTTGACGTCTGGAAACCATCCGCTGGTGGCAAGAGTGTTTATCAACCGCGTTTGGCAGCGGACATTTGGTCATGGCTTGGTGCGGACCCCCGAGGATTTTGGTTTACAGGGTGAACAGCCGACGCATCCTGAATTGCTTGATTGGCTGGCTGTTGATTTTCAAGAGACTGATTGGGACTTGAAAAAGATGCTACGAGCCATGGTCATGACCAAGGCGTTTCGGCAATCCTCGGCGTGGCGCGAAGATATCGATGACCCCGAGAATCGGCTGTTTGCTCGAGCTACCAGTTATCGCTTGGATGCCGAGATGCTTCGCGATATGGGATTGTGGGCCAGCGGGCTGCTGGATGAGCACATGGGGGGCGAGGGGGTGAAACCGTATCAGCCCGCCGGAATGTGGCTGGCATTGGCTCATCCAGGAAGCAACACCAAGAATTATGTTCGGGATCAAGGCAGACCACTCTATCGACGTAGCCTCTATGTTTACTGGAAGCGGACCAGTCCACATCCGATGATGACGCTGTTTGATGCGCCCGATCGCGAATCCAGTTGTGTGCGGCGATCACGTACCAACACACCTCTGCAATCACTCGGAATGCTCAATGAAACGCAGCGAATCGAGATGGGGCGTGGGCTGGCGGCTCGGGTGCTCGACGCGGCGGAAACAGAATCAGATCGGATCAATCATTTATTCCAGTTGCTGACATGCCGTGATGCCGGCGATAAAGAGCAGAAGGCCTGCATTAGCCTCATCAAACAGCTTCGTCAACGTTATAGCCAGAAGCCCGACGATGCTGCGCGGTTGCTTGCGATAGGTGAGGCAAAATTCGCAAGCGATCACTCGCAAGTGGAACTGGCGGTCTGGGCGCAATTGGCGACAACGGTACTGGCCAGCGACGTTGCAATCCTTCTGTATTAAGGATGGAAATACACAAAACGGCATGAGGGTGGTTTGACGTGTGAACTGTTCCGTAAGCATTGAACCCGGTAGCACGAACAGGCTTGCTATTTTGGCCACGCCTGCCGGATTTCTTCGGTCTTGCTCGTGTTATCGGCAATCTTTTTGGTGGTTTAGTCGGGCACTTTGAGAACGCGATCGGGTGGTCACGCATCTTTACTTGTGAACGGGCTGCTGGGTGGCGGGTGCAAAGTTGCTGGACAGGTGATGCGTGAAATGAAGGCTAATGGTTGCTGGAATCGCTGTTTTTGAGATCACGGGAGGTCGTTTTAAACGCAGGCAGCACGGTCAGGCTGGCGAATGAAAGCGATTTGAGAGAAAAGATGGGGTGGGGCAGAAAAGTTGGTAAGGCAGCCGAATCTATGGCTCAGGAGTGAATGAAGTGAGCCATGACCCTCAGAGTTCGTCCAACATCGATCGGGCAAGAAGCATGCAACATGCTAGTGATCCACGGTGTCCTCGATGCCACGTACTGATTGGGACTGATGCTCCGCACGGCTTGTGTCCCAAATGTGTGTTGGAGGCGGTCGCCAAGACTGGGACGAAAGCTCAGTCTCCGAGGAAGGGTTGTCCGAGCGTTGACGAGGTGGGCAACGCCTTTCCCGAGCTGGAAATTATTGAAGTGCTCGGTGTCGGTGCCATGGGGGTCGTTTACAAAGCTCGTCAGCGGAAACTTGGCCGCTTGGTCGCGTTGAAGTTGCTCTTCGCTGAGCGGACCGAGCATTCCGTCTTCGTGGAACGCTTCAATCGTGAAGGACGGGTGTTGCCGCAATTGAACCATCCGCACATCGTGAATGTGTTTGATTTTGGATCCCGCGGTGATTTCCTGTATTTGCTGATGGAGTGAATCTGCGAGAGGCGATAAGAGCAGGAACCATCGCGTCCTCAGACTGCCTGTGCTGGTTCAGGATATTTGCTCAGCCTTGCCTTTTGCCCATGATCAAGGTGTTCTGCATCGTGACATCAAACCCGAAAACGTGTTGCTTGACCAAAGTGGCCGTGTCAAACTTGCCGATTTTGAAATTGCGAAACTGGTTTCAAGTGACGCACGGGAAAATGTCTCTTTAGCAGAGCATGGCGCGGTGTTGGGTACGCTTCATTACATGGCTCCGGAGCAACTGGAAGCACGACGAAGCATTGATCATCGTGCGGACGGTTATTCGCTGGGAGTAGTTTTTTATGAGTTGCTTACTGGAGAGTTGCCACTGGGAAGATTTCCAATTCCCTCGGATGCATCGAACGCGGATCCACGGTTGGACAAGGTTGTGCTTCGGGCGCTAGAAAAGAGACGCGATCGGCGGTATCAAAGTGTCGACGAGGTTAAAACAGACGTCGAGTCGCTCAAATCCACGCCCGCTAAAAAACTACCGCCCGGAAGTATTGATCAGGCAAGGACGATTGATGCGGGTGCAGCGAGCATCGAACCGTGTGATCCATCGAAGCGTGTGGGGTGGGTGAGTTTAGCGACAGTATCAGCGTTTCTGACGGGAGTTAGTCTGCTGGTCGGTATTGCCGTGGCGTTATTCGCGTATGACCGAATCAGTCAGTTACCAAACGGAGGCAGCCTGGCTGTTTCAGGGTATGTTATCCTTGTCGCGTTGCCCACTGTGCCTGCGGCTTTGGGCGCGGTGTGTGGGCTGCTTGCCTTGGTCCGCCGAAAACCTACCAGCCTGGTTCTTTCGCTATTCGCTGTGTTGCTGTGGCCTGTCCTGCTTGGGGTTGCGTTTCTGATTTACTTCATCGGATCCCGAGGCACCACGGCGGAAGGGTTTGATGAAGACAGCCGCCTAACGGGAAGTTTCTCGGTGGATTTCGTGACAGGGAACCCGGAGGAGTTTGACGGTCCCAGCGATAATGATGTAGATACGGTTTCTTCCACACTGCTTGAGGTGGATCTGGGGAATGGCAAAACGAAAGTGAACATCACGCAAATGCCAAATGTTGACCTTTGGAAGTCAGCGCCGTTGGGAGACCTCAGAATTCCAAATCATCGGGTCGTTGATCTTGAGATCGCCAATTCTGCCGGTGGAGTGTGCGTGGTGGATGTTCAGAGGCGTTCAGCCCCGATTGTTGTATTCCAAAACCGGGTGGTTTGTTGGGGAACTGTTGGGCGGGCAAGCCAAGTCACCATCAACGCCAGATGACAAGAAGGAAACACAAACGGAATTTTCGGACTGGCAATTTGATCGCGTTTTTCCAATCCTTGATCAAACTCAACTTGACGAGTTTGTCCAACGCACTAACGTTCCTGTCAAACTCGATACCGGAATTAATGACAAGTTGCACGGTCCGAACGGGATCCCGAAAATTGATTTTGACACGCAAATGGCAGTCGTGATTGTCAATTTAGGGTCACAAAGTAAGCCACGCATCGTGACGAAAGTGTAATGTGAGGAACTGCCATCCGAATTGACAGAGGGATCAGAAAGTGAAAAGCGCGTTTGGATTGATGTTTCTATCCCGAGGTGGGTCCCTGATAAAGGGTATGTGCTCGATGAGGCGGGCAGGACTTCCGGTACTTTTATGCTCGTTGTGTTCCATAAACCTGATGGATTCGATAGCTTGAATTTCAGGTACACTCAGTTGTAGCAGTTGGGTGCGGGGGAAGCTGGCGAGGCACAGGTGGCTTGCCAGTGTGTTGGGGTGGCTTGAGTAAGGTTAATGGGTCGTACGCCGTTGTCGTGAAAAGGGTTGCCTTGGGTACCGAACATCGCAGCAATGAAGTCAAACGCCGCCAGGGTGCTTTCTGTACAACTCAGTGGACGCTTGTGATGCAGGCAAGTGAGGGGAGTGTTGAGGCCCGCGACGCACTGGGAGTTCTTTGCGAGGCCTATTGGAATCCCGTCTTTGAATTCGTCCGCCGTGAGGGACGCTCGGTAGAAGAGAGTCAGGAACTCACCTAGGAATTCTATAAACGGATCTTGGAGGGGGGCTTAGGAAATGCTAGACCCGGCAAGAGTCGATTTCGGTCCTACCTTCTCGGAGCAGTCAAGCATTTCCTTGCCGATGCAAAACGCGATCAGGCAAGAATTAAACGAGGGGGAGACGTTGAAATGCACTCGAGTGATTCGAGTAGCTCCGGCACGTCGCCCGGGTTGTAGATCGCTGATCCGGCGCAAACTGACCCCGATGCTGTGTTTGATCGAGGTTGGACGCTTGCTTTGATCGAGCGTAGCCTGCTCGAGGTCGAGATGTTGTACGAAAGAGCTTGAAAGGCAGAGCAGTTCGATGTCTTAAAGCCCTGGTAAATAGGTGATTCACCGGATTTGCCGGTGGCTTCTGCCGCGACGGCGCTGACTCTCACAAGCAATGCTGTGACGGTCGCAATTCATCGGTTACGGAAAAGCTTTCGAAACGCAATTCAGGAAAAGTTGTCAGTGACGGTGACGAATTCTGAGGACCTTGATGAGGAGCTAAGTAATCTCATCAAGGTTTTATCTTGAACACGCCAACGTGCAGTGGTGGGCGATTCGACCCAGGACAACAAACTGAGCATGTGAGTGGCGGTCGTAGGGGCCAGAGGCCTGAATCACATGATGCATCTCAGAAACCAGATGCCTGCATGGCGTGTCGAATCTGGTGCCGATTTGGGATTGGGAACAAATAACCCTCGGTTCAAGAAAAGCGTCAAACGAGGGCGTGGGGCCTCATGAGCGGACAGGAGATAAAAATGGACACAGGAGGTGCTTGGGGGGACCGGCGGGAAAAGATTGGTCCCCCTCCACCCCCTGAGCGGCGTGGTTGATCTACAATGCGGTCCGCAGCAGCCTCGTTCGGTCAGCGATTCGCCCTACTCTGGAGACTGTTTCAGGTTGCAAAAATCCTCCTTCTTTCCTTCCGCGTTCTTCGGCTCGAATCATGAAAAACACTATTGGCTCTCTTTTGCTCACGTGTTGTTTGGCTAGTTTTCCTGCGTCGATCCCGGAGTTGATTTCAGCCGAGCCGTGGGCGCGTTTTCATGGTTTGAGGGGGCAGGGTGTGTCCGACGATACGATCTTGCCGGTGTCGTGGAGTGAGGCAGATTATGCTTGGACTCGCGGTCTTGGAGCACGCGATGTTGGGTCGCCCGTGGTGTATGGTGGAAAAGTGTTTTATCTGCTTTCTTTCCCCGAAGATAACCGCATCGGTGTACAGTCCCTTGACGTTGAAACTGGTGAGCTGCGTTGGACAAGAAAGTTTGAGCAGACATCGCATCATTTGCATAAACGCAACACGTTTGCCTCCAGCACGCCTTTTGTAGATGAAGCATTCGTGTTTGTCGCATGGTCGGAACCAGAACACACCTTCCTGAAATGCTTTGACCATGAGGGTGTCGAGATTTGGTCGCGGGATTTTGGTCGATGGCAATCCCAACATGGATTTGGAACGTCACCGGTTGTGTATGGTGATTCTGTTTTCCTATTCAACTCGCAACAAGCTGAGCAACTCAAACCAGGTGAGGTTGCGGGCGAAAGTCGTATGATCGCCGTTGATCGAAAGACTGGGGTAACGAAGTGGCAAGCCGAATTGGACACCACGCGATCCTGTTATGGGGTGCCTGCACTGTATCAGGGGCCGGGAGCCTCGCAGTTGATCGATGCCAACACAGGAAATGGAATGTTTGGCTTGGATCCTAAGACGGGACGATTGCTGTGGAGTCTGAAAGTCTTTGAGATGCGCTGTTGCAGCACTCCTGTGATTGTCGGTGATCTTGCGGTCGCATCCAGTGGAAGCGGTGGTGGAGGCAATCACCTTGTAGCGGTGCGTATACCGAAAGATTCGAGCGAACAACCTCAACAGGTTTATCGGCTGGATCGGGGAGCGCCCTATGTGCCGACTCCCGTGCTTAAGGGAAATCGTTTATTCATGGTAGATGACAAGGGGGTCGCGACCTGCTTGAGTGCGGATTCGGGGAAAGTGATCTGGGCCAAACGAGTTGGGGGAAATTTCAGCGCCTCGCCGGTGGTCGTTGGAAAACGCCTGTTGCTCATTGACCTGGACGGACAGGCGACCATGCTTCGTGCGGGCGATGAGTATGAGAAGTTGGCGAAATTCTCGCTTGGGGGTCCCGTTGGAGCGACTCCCGCGGTGGTGGATGGCAACGTGATACTTCGTGTTGGAGAGCGTTTGGTTTGTCTGCGTTGCAAACATAACTGACACACAACTGAGATTTGGTAATTGGTGTGACGTTCCTTATCGAACGGAAGGTTGCTTCTTCATTTATGGACAGCCGCTGGGATTACCAGTGGAATGACCCTGTAGGAAACAGATGAGTAAGAAAAAAAACGGTGGCGTAAACCGAGTCGTGCGATACTTTCTGGCGGGATTGTTCGCGATTTTGCCATTGCTGATCACTGTGATTTCGATCACTTGGACACTCGGATTTCTTGGTCAATTGGTCGGGCCAGAAACCTTCCTCGGGAAGCAGCTCAGTAATATCGGGCTGAACTTTGTTACCAATCCCGTTGTGGCCTACGGCATTGGTTGGATTGGGATCTGCATCGGAACACTGATCCTGGGCTTTCTTGTTGAGTCGGGAATGCGCGGGCTGTTCTCGAAAGTCACTGAAGCCATCGCAAAAAGATTGCCACTGGTGGGGAAGGTGTACGATACGTCCAAGCAGTTGGTTGACATGTTGGATTCTGGCGGTGACGACAAACTGAAGGGCATGGGAGTGGTGTATTGCACCTTTGGCGAGAAGGGGGGCGTTGGCGTCCTGGCACTCTTGCCTACTCCCGAGCCGATCAAAGTCAACGACAAGAACTTTTATGTGGTTCTTGTTCCACAATCCCCGGTTCCGATTGGTGGCGGTCTGCTTTTCATGCCTGTGGATTCCGTAGAACGCGTTGATATGTCAGTGGAAACGTTGATGTCTATCTATGTTTCGATGGGTGTCACTGCTCCTGGCATGATGGAGGAGTCGGAATTGGAAAAAGCAAAAGCCATTGCCGCCGCCAACCCAGTAACGACCGAAATCAATAGCGGATCAACAGATTCGGATTCGGCAGATAGCGACAAACCATCCGAGCGCGACCTCGAATGATTGAACGCACTGATCGGCAAGCAGAAGATTGTTTAGCCGTGATGCACAGCAGTGCGTGGTTGATTTGCCCCCGTGGACGCCAAGCCTGCGCAGCTGATTGACAGTGTCCAATTTCCATATATTTCTGAAGGCTGGTGTTCTTATGACCCCGGAACGATTGCTGCATGTTGGTTGCGTGCTTGCCTTGTTGTGTGGCAATTTTGTGGCCGCCCAAGAAGTTGGCACGGTGCCTCGGGAATCCACGGTGCCTCGGAAATTTTTGGCGAATACGCAGTTACTGACAGAACGGCGTCCGTTGGACGAGGTGATGGTTGCGGGGATCGATCGTTTTGCGTTGAGAGCAATCAATCAGGCTTCGGAACAGCGGCGGAAATTTTCTGTTCAAGCTGGGGATGTGAACAAAAGCTTGGATGCGAGTCGCCGCGATTTCGCGAAGCGAATTGGCGTGGTGGAAAAACGCCGTGAAGCGAGGGGCATTCAATTCGATGCCAACACCGAGCAGAACGCCGTGGTGGCTGAAACGGATGAGGTGCAGGTTCTGGCGGTGCGTTGGAAGGTGCTGGATGGCTTGGATGCGAGAGGGTTGCTGCTGCGCCCCAAGAAAGGTGATGTGGTTGCTCGGGTGGTCGCGATTCCCGATGCAGATTGGACACCAGAGATGATTTGTGGCGTGGTGCCGCCGGGTGATGCTTTGGGTGGTGCAGTTGACACAAGTTCTGCAAAAGCGCAGGGGGCTACAATCAATGCCAACGCCAGCGGACCTGAGTATGCTTTGAATTTTGCCTTGATGGGTTGTGAGGTCTTGGTCCCCACGTTGATTAGTCGTGGCTATGAATTCAGTCGTAACGACGAGATTGGACGGTCAACAAACTTGTCGCACCGAGAATTCATTTATCGGCAAGCGTTCGAAATGGGGAGGCATGTCATTGGGTACGAAGTACAAAAGGTACTTGCCGCGATAGATCAATTCGAGTTGCGGAATGAGACCCATGATGTTCCCTGCGTTGTTGCGGGGGTAAGTGAAGGAGGGTTGTTGGCTTTGTACAGCGCTGCATTGGATCCGAGGATCGATGCAGCGATTGTGAGTGGGTATTTCGATCAACGCGAGAATTTGTGGCAGGAGCCCATTTATCGGAACGTTTGGGGGCTTCTGAATCAGCATGGTGATGCGGAGCTGGCTGCAATGATTGCTCCGCGAAAGTTGTTCATTCAAATTGCACCAAAGATTCCCGAGGCGAGGAAAGCAGCTTCTGTGGGCAGGAATGTTGCAGCTCCCGGGGTGATCAAAACACCGGTAGTGGAATCGGTGTTAGCCGAAGTCAGGCGAGCGCGTGAGTTGTTGCCAGAGCAGGTGGCTGAAAACAGCATTCGCGTCATTGGGAAGTCTGGTGAGGGTGAACCCGGACTGGAGTCCGGGCTAGTGCAATCGTGCATTCAGGAGATTTGCTCCACTGAGCGTGTGGCCTTGGACAAAGGACAGAATCTCAAAGAGCGACGCAAGAATTTCTCCGATGCGTCACGCCAGCAGCAACAGGTTCGGCAAATGGTGGCGTTCACGCAGCAATTGGTTCGGAAGTCTCACCGGGTGAGAGATGCACGGTTTGGGAAGCTGGACCGTTCCTCGGCGGAGTCTTTTGTTCGTTCTGCAGATGTTGAAAGGGATCGCGTGCATGGGGAGTTGTTTGGCAAGTTGCCAACGCCCACGGTTGACCCAACTCCACGATCGCGACTGGTGCTGGAAAACGAGCAAATGCTGGGTTACGAAGTCACACTCAACGTGTATGAAGATGTGATTGCTGCTGGTATTTTATTACTGCCGAGGGATCTGAAGCCAACTGAGAAACGCCCGGTGGTGGTGTGTCAGCACGGTTTGGAGGGTTTGCCGATGGACACAATCAGTGGCCCTGAATCACGAGGTTACCGCGCCTATAAATCATTTGCTGCGGAGCTGTGTCGACGTGGTTTTGTGGTTTATGCACCCCAAAATCCTTACCGCGGAGGTGACAAGTTCCGGACCCTGCAACGCAAGTCGAATCCGATTGGGCTTTCGCTTTTTAGCTATATCATTCCGCAGCATTTGGTGACGCTACGCTGGCTGAGCGAATTGGAATACGTTGATGCGGAACGAATTGGTTTCTATGGCCTTTCGTATGGCGGCAAGACGGCGGTGAGGGTTCCTCCCATGCTACCCAAAACGAAAGAAGAACCCGGTTACTGTTTGTCGATTTGCAGTGCGGACTTTAACGAGTGGGTAGCGAAAAACGCATCGGTTGATGCGAAGTTCAGCTACTTATGGACTGGGGAATATGAAATATTTGAATGGAACATGGGCCACGTTGCAAACTATGCCGAGTTATCCATGTTGATGACGCCACGTCCTTTCATGGTGGAACGGGGGCATGATGATGGGGTAGGAGTTGATGAGTGGGTTGCTTGGGAATATGCCAAAGTGAGACGGCATTACAACAAACTCGGTCTTGGAGATTTAACCGAGATAGAGTTTTTTGATGGGCCGCATACCATCAATGGGCGGGCCACTTACAGGTTTCTGCATCATCATTTGAGTTGGCCGGAGTCGCGTTAGCGTGGTTGGGGTTTATCACGTTTCAAAGCGTCTCAAGATCAGCTCGCTTCTGCTCATAGGTTTCGTGGAAGGCGAGTGTGTTGGGGTCCGGTGTGACTCCTCGCTGCTTGCAGACTTTGGTATACAGGTCTGGCCACCAGTTGCGGTGCTCTGTGAGTCCTTGGTCTTTGTATTGCTGCCAGTTACTGAGAACCTGTGACCAACACTCGTCTCCAAACGCCATGGCTTCGTTGAGTGACTTGTAGCGTGGGACGTACCAACGTCGTCCAATTTGGGCGTGCAGCACCTCATCGGCCCAGTCAAAGTCCTGGAATAGTTTTGCCAGTGGGTCACCACTGTCGGTGGCGACTTCCCATTCGTAACGCTTTCCCGTTTTGGGCATCAGGCCCTGCTCAATGAAAAACAGTACGCCATGTCGTTGGCGTGGATTGAGCTGGGTATTCAGGTTTTTTGACCAAGTGAAATTGATGGGGATCGCGGTCCAATCGATGTTTTGCGCCGCAAAGCCAATCTCGCCCATCATGGCGTGCCGCGCTTCGTCCCACAGTTGACGGGACATCTCCATGTGAAATTCCCATGGCTCGGCATCACCCAAGTCAGTCAGGATGGTGGCCATTACCTCAGGTACGTCTAGCTCTCGAAGACGCTTGTAATAGATCATGAGCGTCTTGTCGGCGGCGGCGTATTGTTCGTTATACAAAAATGCCTCTGGATTCACGCCAGCGTTATAGGGATCGCGGAACCTCTCATCCCGTTTGGGTTCGTGCTGATACGACTTCTCCTCATCTGGGTACCAGGTCTCCGGCGGGCAGTCCTGATGAGGTGTGGTTCCATCAATTGAGCCTGAAGCTTTCAGGTAAGCCTGCAAATGTTCAGTCCATTCGTAGACCATTTGCTTGTGCTCATCTGATAGCAGGCAATCAATGCATTGCCCACCGGTTTGGCAGATTTCTGTCAGTTCATAGGTCATCAGTTTTGACATGCGGACGGTGGGAGCATCCGCGACCGGATGAGCATCCGCGCGAAGGCGTTCGCACGCAGCGAGACATTCGGGCAATAACACAGAGTAGACGCCAGCGAGAAACTGCACTGTTTCGGGACACCGCGATATTTCATGAAGGGTGGATTCGAGGCCTGAGTCAGGAACCTTGTCGAGGCCCAATGGTGGTTCGCGCATTTCGCTGACACGACGGCGGATTGACGTGACCTGTTCAGCACACAGATAGGCGTGGTGACTGTAGAGGGTTTTGAGTTCATAAATCGGTTCGCCTGGAATTCTTGCGAGCAATGTTTCATGAATTCGACGCAGGACATAATGGATCCGCTTGAGGCGTGCAACGCTTTCATCGAGAGACCAGTCAGAACTGATGGCCCGAGGCATTCCACAGAGTCCCGCCAGCGAAGGGAGATCGCGGTAAGTCGTGTATTGTTCGATTCCAGTCATCGGATCCATGTTCCTGAAAGTATTGAAGTTTGCTGGGGTTGTTGGAGGGCCGATCATTGAGCATTGGTTTTCGCTCGTAGATCATTGGCCTTTGGTCATCCTCGCCTACGCTGATGCGAGTTGGGATTCTGAAGTTTTCCTGTTGCGTTTTGGGATGATGTTTTGTCGCCAGAGTTTAGGATGGAGTATGAGCTATGAATTGCATAGATCCTGCCGTTTTTTGTACAGAATCCGCGTTGTTGTTTTTCAACTGGGACCAAGGCGGTGTGTTTTAAGCAGCTGGCCAGGAGAAATGCAGGCAATCGTCGCTCATTGCTAATCGAAGTGAGGGCAGATGCGGTTGGTGGGTTCTGCGAGACAATCCGTGCCCGTTTGCTGCAAATCGGCTATAACTAAAGCCCTCGGCGGGAGATGACTTACTTTGTTTACCTTGGGTTTTCCTGGCATGGTAAACCGTCTCGCGTTCTGCCTGATTCCCACTCCTTTCCCGCAGAAGTTTCATGAGAGTTTGTAGCCTTTTTCTGATTTTATGCCTTTCAAATTTGGTGTTTGCTGAGGAGCACTGGCCTGAGTACAGGGGACCAGAAGGAGATGGGCATGCAGTGGGGGCTGACCTGCCTGACAAAATCGACGATTCAGTGGTGATGTGGAAAACTGCGATCCATGGCAAAGGTTGGTCTTCACCGGTGGTGTGGGGCAACCAGATCTGGCTCACCACCGCGAAAGAGGACGGCTCAAAGATGTCAGTGCTTTGTGTCGATCGTAAGACTGGAAATGTCATTCATGATCAAGTGCTGGTGGAAAACAAGGATCCAGCGTTTTGCCATCCCATGAACAGCTATGCAACGCCCACACCAGTGATTCAGGAGGGCAAAGTTTATGTGCACTTTGGAACCTATCTCACTGCGTGCCTCGATACGACAACTTGCAAAGAAATATGGAGTCGTCGTGATTTGGCGTGTGATCACCACAGGGGACCAGCGTCCTCTCTCATTCTGCATGATGGGAAATTGTTTGTTGCTTATGATGGTTTCGACGTGCAGTACGTTGTCGCTTTTGATGCTGAAAATGGCTCCACCCTCTGGAAGAAAGATCGAAGCATTGACTACGGCACGGACAACGGAGATCGAATGAAAGCGTATTGTACTGCTCAGGTCATTGTGGTCGATGGAAAAGAACAGTTGATCTATCCCTCAGCAGCAGCGACGATTGCCTACAACCCAGAAACAGGTGATGAGCTGTGGAAGGTGTATCACGAGGGTATGAATGCCTCCGCGAGGCCGCTGTTTCAAGATGGCTTGCTGTTCATTACCAACGGGAGCGGATCCATGGTAGCTGTTCGTGCCGATGGAAAGGGGGACGTTACCAAAACGCACATCGAGTGGTCCGACCGTAAAGGAGTCGCCAAGAAGTCTTCTCAGCTGATGGTTGATGGACTTTTTTACATGAACAGCGATGACGGCATCGTCTCATGTAGAGAACCGGGGACTGGTGAGATGGTTTGGCAAAAACGAGTCGCCAGGGAGTTTGCAGCCTCTCCAATCTTTGCTGATGGCAAAATCTATCTGTTCGGGACCTCGGGTGAAGTCGTGACGTTGCTGCCAGGCCGCGAGTTTAAGCTGCTCCACAAGTCCGAACTCGGTGATGGATACATGGCATCTCCAGCTGTGGTCGGCAATGATTTGATCCTCCGTAGTAAGAGTGATCTTTACTTGATCCGTAAGTAAGCTCTCATTTGTTGAGTGATTCGCGTACAGCTGTAAGAGGCGAGTGATAAGACCGTGGCGGTAGGGAGAGGCTGAGGAAAAGTCGCGTCTCGGGGATTTGCAGTCCTGCGTTGACAACCGCATTCCGGGCAATTGCTTTGTCATGCAAAGTGATTGCGAGGCTGGTGGGAATGGTCCTGCAACGGTTGCCCTTTTTCAATGACAACTGGGATTTGAAGACGAGACAATGGGGAACCCTTACAAGTCACCTGGTGTTCCGACGGACCAGCATCCTGCTGGACCGGGATCAGCTGTGCCAGGCAAGGTTGCGGCTACACGCTCGCCTAGATCGCTCTGCGTTCTTCTGGTGTTGTTCACGTTGACGGTAGTGATGGCAATGATCAACCTGGTTCAAGAAGATTCTGGCAGTGGAGCCAGTGTGTCAGTTTCTGCAGTGTTTGCTACTTTGATGATTGCAGGCTTCAGTGGACTCAGTCAGGTACCCGGTCTCCTAATCGCTGGGTGGCGTTGGAAAGGCAGCTCGAATAGTGTGCTGCCAATGTTGTTTGCCGCGTACATCATTGCTTTGACAGGCGTGGGGGTCTTCGCATTATTCGTATCGCAGACTGAGCCTTCCAATTCGATGAACAGTGCCGCCCACATGCACATCTTTTTGTTTCCGGCGATTCACCTGTTGTTTAGCACCGCTTTGTATCTGGTTGCGTTTCCATGCACGATGGGGTGGATAGGCTATTCGCATTATCGTAGACGTAGACTCGGTTTGACGGGACGGGTGAATGACGGGGCAAGCGGTAGTGAGGATTTGAATGTTGATGAGTGAGTTTTTGTTCTCTTCATGCCTTTTGTATGGAGCCGTAGGTCTGGGTTCCGGGGTGTGATTTCCAAATTTGCTGATTGAGAATGTTCAGCGACTGAGAGAATTTGGTGACACCGCTTCAGGACATATTCATTCCGATTTTCTGCGTGGGCGGCTTGGTGTCCGCTGTCATGGCGTTCATCGGGGGGCGAATGTCCGGGATCATCGGGCCTTTGATCCTGCGCTTTATGAGTGCCTTTGTTTGTTGGCTGGCGCTCTTTCTGGGGCTTGAGGTTGGGTATCATGTTTGGCAGTCGAGGCCTTATCCTGCCCAAGAGGCGTTCAGCGATACAGCGCCGATGGGCGCACTGTTTGCGGGATGGATTCCTGGCGGGTTTTTTGCCTGCTTTTGGTTTGGGACTTCTTGGTTAATCAAAAAGTTCGTATGGAAACCCAAAGCAGTTGCATTGCATGGTGTGCCAACAGGTGGGGGTGAATTGGAGGCTGAATTGGTGGAGACCGGTAACGCGTATCAGCCCCCTGCTACGTGATGTTCGGCCAGCTGACTTACTCAAAGTGAGTGTCGTGCAAGGCTAGCATTGTGCGATCAGGCTTCCACGGTAAACAGCAGTAGTTGTCCGCTGTACTGGATTCCAAGGGTGCAGCGTTTGGTCTCGAAATGAAGTAGCTGGGTTGGCGAATGCCCTCAGCGGGTGGGGAGGTTGTCTCCGGATGGCTAGCTTCTGGTTGGGGGTACCTGTCACCTGCGGCACCCGGAAGGCTTACGCATGCATCCCGTGTTTGGAGCATCGTTGCGGTAAGAAAAACGGCCGACAGGTGTGTCCTGTCGACCGTTTGTGATGGTGCGATGCAGCGTTGCGGTGGCTAGTCAAACGCGGGACGCGAGTCACGTTGCTGTGTCTACGTCTCAGTTTGTCTAGCTCGTGTCGGCGAACGGTGAAAGTTACTTGGCGAACCGATAGATGCTTTCACCGCGACTGCTGTTGGTGAGGTAGTAAACCTCTCCATTTTGGTCTTCGCCAAATGCCAGAACAGCGACGCTTTCCGGAACAACCTGCTCGTTGCTGACCAGTTTTCCGCTGTCGGCGTCATAGTGAAGTGCCCAGATCGATCCGGTGACATAATCGGCGTAGAGATATTTACCAGTCAATGCGGGAATGCGTGAAGCGTTGTAGATGCGTCCTCCCGTAATTGACTTTCCGATCTGATGATCGTATTCCCAGACGGGTTCCAGTGGTTTTGAAACCTTGGTGGTGAGTTTTCGGTTGCCGAAGGCATGTGACCCTTCGCGGCCGCTCCAGCCGTAGTTGCCGCCCTTTTTCACGACAATGACTTCCTCCCAAAGTTCCTGTCCCACGTCTCCAACCCAGAGCGTGCCATCTTTTTTGTTGAAGGCAATGCGCCAAGGATTCCGGATACCGTGGGCGTAGATTTCGGGACGTGCCCCGGCAACGTCGACAAAAGGGTTGTCAGCAGGGATGCTGTAGTTTTTGCCATCGCTCGATTGATTCACATCGATACGCAAAATGGAACCGAGCAGGGTGCCAAGATTTTGGCCGTTCCCGTGCGGATCATTGCGGTCACCACCATCGCCCAACGCTACATAAAGCAATCCATCGGGGCCGAATTCGATCGGGCCACCGTTGTGGTTCTGGTAGGGTTGCTCGATTTCCATGATGATCGTTTCGGATTCAGGGTCCGCTTTATTTGGGTCATCTTTTGAGACGTTGAATCGTGAAACAACCGATTTGGGTTCGGTTGGGTGTGAGTAATAAACAAAGAACTGGCCGTTCTTCTTGAAGTTCGGATGAATGGCAAGACCCAGCAGTCCCTGTTCGTTTGATCCGCGCGTCGAGAAGTCTTTGACTTTACCGCGAAGGTCCAGAAACAGGGTCGAAGTCGCAACGTCACGGTTGTTGTCAAACGTCCAGATCTCACCGAACTGTGACGCTGCAAACAGGCGATTCGTGCCATCTTTCGCATAGGTGAGTTCCATCAGACGCAGTGGCCTGACTTTGCCAGCGTCATTGACAGGCTCCCATTGGTCCCATTTTAACTTTGGAAAGGCCAATTCCCCTTTCAAACCCAGTTTCCCATCGATGGGCTGGGGAACCGTTCCGTCGTCATTGAATTCCCTGAGTTTGATGTTGCGGTACGCAACTTCGTTGCCGTGGTCCTGCAAACAGATGTGCCCGTTGCCGGCTGTCCCAAAACCGTCAAATTTAGCGAACTTGCTTTTGGCGATTCGATTTTTCCAGTCGGCATTATTGAGCTTGAAACGATAGTAACGGACACCATTCATGCAGACTTCACAATCATCGTTATTGATCCTGACATACAGCTGATTCCATTCACCTGCAGGTCTTGTCGCGTCAACAGGCTCTTTGTTCGTTGCCCACTTGGGAACTGAGGGTTGATGTAATTGATACAGCCACCCTGCTTTCTGAGGATCGTGCCCGTCAACATTGTCTTGAACCTGAATCTCTGGACCGGTGCGCCAAGGGGGACCATCGCCTTCAACGACATGGAACATCACACCGCTATTGCCACCTTTGCTGATCTTGTACTCGAGTGACAACTCGAAGGCGTCATATTTGCCCGCTGTCATGATGTCCCCGGCACCACCGGATGAGCGAACCAATGCGCCATCGACTACTTTCCAGCCGTCTGAAACTTTGTCCTTCTTGTAGTTCCGCCATCCATCCGTGGATTCGCCGTCAAACAGTAACATCCAACCGCTTCGCTTTTCGGATTCTGTGAGTTCGTTTAATGTTTCAGCGAATGCTGATGGCATCAGCAGCAGTGCCAATGCGAAAGGCATGAGCTTCATGGTTGGGTTCCGGAGAAAGGGGAATGGGACAGTGAGCGTGCGGCGGATGAAGCCTGTGCACTGCAAAACTGGAGTTTGGAAGGCTGGGACTGAGGAAAACAGGCTCCAGGAGGCCGGAGCGAAACAACGTTAAGAACGTCCTTCGTTCGAGACATTATGATTGATATCGAATGCATCGACAACAGTGTCAAACGCCCTCTCGCATCTGCGACATTGCAGTACCCGTTCTGCGCGGCTACGCACAGATCGGGGGGGGAGTTTGCTATATGTTGAGCTAAACCGGTGTATTGACGTGAAATGTCGTCCGGACACAAGATGCCCAAGCGTGGAAGGATGCCCATACGTCGGAAGGTGGCATCGGTGAGCGGCTCAGGGAGCGGGGCTTGGGCTGCTCTTGCTGAGAAGAATATAACTGGGATAAAAGTCGAATGGCATTGAATATCAGGCTCAACTACGGTCGGGAGGGACTTCCGCTCCAAATTCCTGATGATGTGAGTGCCGAGGTGATTCGAAAACCGCCGATGCCTGTCTTGGCTGAACCGGTGGAGGCCATTGAGACCGCATTGGCATCGCCCGTAGGTCTCCAAGCTGACCCAAGCAGGTTCGCTGTGAGCGAAGTTGAGAAGGGTTGGGGCTGGGTGAGTGGTCGTAAGAGTGCCTGTATCGCGATTTGCGATATCACGCGGCCCGTTCCCAATCACCTGTTTCTTAAGCCAATGATTGACATCCTGTTGGCCAACGGCGTGCCGCAGGACAAAATTACAGTGTTGGTGGCAACGGGGTTGCATCGCGCAAATCTTGGTGAAGAACTGGAGGAATTAGTAGGCGATGCGTGGGTACTTAAGAATATCCGCATCAAAAACCACGACGCACGCAGTGATGCTGATCATGTCTTTGTTGGCAGGACTGCCACAAGAGGTACTGAGGTAAGACTGGACCGTGCTTTTGTGCAGGCTGATTTGAAAATTGCGACGGGGTTGGTAGAACCTCATTTCATGGCTGGGTATTCGGGTGGGCGTAAGGTAATCGCACCCGGGGTGGCGCACGCTGAAACTATCACCACGTTTCACAGTGCGCGCTTCATGGCCGATCCCGCTGCCGTGGCTTGTAATCTAAGAAAGAATCCTTTGCATGAAGAACAGCTCGAGATTGTGAAGTTGATCGGTGGCGCGATGGGCTTGAACACGGTGCTGGACGAACACCGACAACTATCCTTTGTCAACTTTGGTGAAATCATTAAATCACATGAGCAGGCGGTTGATTTTGTTCGACAGTATTGTGAAGTGAAGGTCCCGAAAAAGTACAGGACGGTTGTCACCACCGCATCCGGTTATCCGCTCGACAAGACTTATTATCAGACCGTCAAAGGAATGGTCGGTGCCATGAATATCCTTGAACCGGGGGGAGATCTGATCATTGCGTCCGAGTGTAGTGAGGGGTTCGGCTCAGAGGAGTTCTGTGAGTCCCAGCGTCGATTGGTTGATCTTGGTCCCGATACGTTTTTAAACCAGTTGTTTGAAAAGTCTCATGCAGATATCGATGAGTGGCAGAGTCAAATGCAGCTGAAACCGATGGGGGTCGGGCAGATTCATCTTTACTGCCCGCAATTGTCGGCAAAGCAGTGGGAAATCACCGGGGTCAATCAGATCGCGTCGCTAGAACAGGCGATACTGGACAGCGTCCAGCGGCAGGGAGCTTCCGAAATTGCGGTGATTCCAGAAGGGCCATATGTTGAACCCTCGGTGGGGTGATCTGTTGGGGACTGCGCCAGAGTTGGAGTAAAGTGTTTGCCACGCTTTGAGTGTTGCATGTAGGAGCTGTTCAATGGCAAGATGCCATGCCGTGTGCTTTGGTGCCCCGTTCGTGTGCCATTCCACCTCCTTCACAGGGTGGTACAATCCAAACTCATTGATTGACTCAAGTTCTCAAAGGAAGCAACTCTGATGGCAAAAACAATTGGGTGGAGTTACCACCGCAAGGGCTGAACGTCTTGCACCCGTGCGCAGGAGTTTCTTGCGCCTCGTAATGTGAAAGTGACTGAGGAAATCGACGCCAGAAAAGTGCGGTACGGTGACTCAGATGCAGTGGAACTGCTTGACGGTAAATCGACCTTGCTTGTTGCCAAAGGCAAAAAGGTGACCAAGGTAGATTTGCGTAAGGATCGTCCTGAAGATACTGCTTTGGTTGGGATGATGCTCGGTCCGACCGGAAATTTGCGAGCACCCACTTTGGTCGTCGGAAAAAAGGTGATTGTCGGATTCAACGAGGACCTCTATGCGGAGCTGTTCGGCGGTTGAGGTAAAAGGGAACTGTCTCGTTTTGGTGAGGGTTGGCCCTTGCAGTAGATCGTTCTGAACTACCCCATTGGAAATCATGTAAACATTCCGAAGCCAATCGAGAAGACCGGTGTTGTGAGACTGACGCCAAATCAGAATTAAGAACTCGGGTGCGCTGATGGGGCAGCCATGTCCTAGCTAGCCGAGTTAACACGGGTTTGGAACTGTTTGAGGTGGGTCGACGAGTGAAAGCAGTGGTTCGGTTTGGCGTTTGAAATATCCCTTCAACGACATATGAAAATGATTTGAGGTTCAACTAGCGAACGCTTTTTCTGTTCACGGTCATGGTTGCGATGGCGTTTGGCGGTTGGGGTGTGCTTGGGAATTCTCATTCGCGAAAAGGTTACTAGTTCTAGAAGATTGACGCTCCAATTAAATCTCTCCGTTAAAATCCACCGGTTTCAGGAACCAAATGCTGCTGAGAAGCGGGACTCCACGGTGACGTGGACGTAGAACCTAAACGGCAATAGCTCGTTTCCCAGGCTTCAGTTGAATGATGCTGGTGCATTTGAGTGACGTTTTCGCCAGCCTACAGAGATGGGAATCAACGAGTCGGTGTGGGACGCATACGCCACTAGGGACTTTGCGAAGTCGTATCAACGACTCCGCGAAGCTTTGAACGAGCGGTTGCTTGCTCTTGGATCGACTGTCTTATTTGAGCCGTTTAGCAAACAGTTCCGGAGTCAATAGGCCGGCGGAAGAAGATGCCATGCTCGGTAGGTTCTTTCGACGGATCCAGCGGTTGCGTTGTGTCACCATTGCGTGTCCGATGAACGTCGTAATGGATACTGTTTCAGGGAAACGTTTGCACGTAGAACGCGGGCAGTGGGCAAAGTGCGTCTCCGCATGGGTTCCGATTTGCATGCTGCAAACAGGGCGCGTCGCCAGAGCGGTGGACTGCGCTATGAAACGGGGCTCAATTTGGCTTCTTATTGGGTTGGGTGGAATTGGGGAGGCAGCGTTGTAGCGTCATCAGGGCAAATCCGGTGCCATACGGTTGGTGATAATCATACAGCGGGTAATCCCACCACGACCCGTCTGTTTCCTGTCGATCGATCATTAGCTCGGCAAGCATCGTCTGATAGGGGGCTTGCTGATCATCTGGCAGCAATTTCAGGCTCAGGCCTGCGTAGTAGTGCCCGTAGTAGTAAAAGTAGCCCGCAACTTGCATCCATGACTCGTGGGGTACGGGACGCTTGCGGCCAATATCGAGCCAGCCATTCCGAACGTACAGTCGGTAGAGCCAGTTTTTCACGACGTTATCAGTGATCTTCTCATCGCCCCAATATCGCAACGCGCAATTGCAGCACTGCGATCGTCCCAGCGAACCTCCGGGGCGATTGATGCCTCGCATCGGTTGGTACTGCAAATATTCGCCATACAGGTATGTGAAGTCAGGTTTTTGCTGACGCAATAACGCCGCGATAGCCCGGTTGACCACACGCTTGGGCGGAGCGACTCCGATCTCTTTTGCTTCAGCGAACGCGATCAGGACCGTTCCATTGACAAAGCTGATGGACGAAGAGGTGGGTTGGCGTGCTTCGTATCGGAAGTCGTAGTAGCCCCAGCCCCCGTCGACTGATGCGTATTTCGTCAGCTTTTCGTATTGGAGTTCAATCAGGTCGGTGATTCTTTTTTGAAGTTTCTTGTCGTCCGCGTAGCGTTTGTGCATTCGGACTAAAGCCTGTATTGAATAGGCGTGACCCCATACGTTGTAAATTGCATCTCCGGTGGCACGGCGCAGGTTCGGTAGGTTCTCGAGCAGCCATTGCTCTCCCCCGTCAAGAGCCTTCAATGCGGCCGGATCTGTCGAACCCGTTTCAATCAGGGCCGAGACGCAAAGGGCCGTGGTGGCAGTTCGGAAAGCATGGTGGGCACCAGGCACAGGAGCATAGATGTTCAATGCCTTGGTGCGCGTCGGCGAACCCCACGAGCCGTTGGGATTCTGATCTTCAATCAGGAATTCGATACCACGTTTGATCGATTGTTCAATCGTCTCGCGGCTCACTGGATCAACTTGCGGTAGTTGCGGGCCTTTACTGAAGTCCAAGGCATTGGACAGGATGCCGGATGCCGCACCCGGTTCTTTTGCCAAGCAGGGAACCGTAACGATCACGCCTATGATGATGGTTAGAATGACTCGGCACATCGGAGTGGTTGATTTGGACATGGAAGGAAAAGTTGTGTTCGCAGTGTAGGAGCGACGTGAAGCGGAGCACCTTACGAGTAAGGCTCCCTGTGTTTCAGCAGATAAAGTTTTTCAGCGGCCAAAGCCGTGCGTTCTGGTGCTCGCAGGCAGGCAGAGGCTTTTAGTTGTGATGATCTTGGTGGACGCCGGTGCCTTGGCACCGGAAAACGGTGGGTCTGGGCATCGGACGCCTGTGTTGAAACGCCTGAGGATTTTTTTTAACGCGGTAACTTGAACAGCATGCTCCTGCCACGGCTAAATAACACGAGCTGTCTTACTGGACATTCACGATGGCGGAAAATCAGTCTCTGGGTTTTTTTTCGCAAAGGGAATCGGCCTCAGGTCACTGAGTCATTATTTCTTTTTGGATTCAGTTTCTTTTTTCGGAGCGTCAAAAGAAACTTCGCAGGCCATCGTTGGAGTCAGCTTGGTGTTGCCGGCTGAAAAACTCACGACACAGTCATATCGAGATCCCGCATAGGCAATCGCTGAAACTGATTTCACGGTACCTTGAGCTTTGAAGCCTTCGACGCCTGGAACGGTGACCGAGCATTTGGCACCTGGTTTAACGACAGGCAGGTTGCTCTGGGTGAGGTCAAGCCGAACTTGGAGTTTTCCAGCAGCGAGAACGGTTGCGATCACTTGGGTACCGGTAACGGTACTGCCATTTGTCAAAAGTGAAGGTTTGTCACTGAGTTTGCCGCGTGTCAGTTTTCCATGAACAACCATCCCAGCAATCTTGGATGCCAGCACAACTTTCTTACGTTCTGCTTTTAACTCGGACAGTTTCGTTTGTGCTTTTTTGTAGGCATCTCGTTTCTTTGTGATCTCAATTTGTGCTCGTGTAGATTCAACAGCGATGTCTCGAACAGCCTTGTCATGAGCGTGTTCAGCGTTCGTGAAGGTTGCCTCTTGCTCTGCAATGGTGCGTGGCAAACCTTGTTTGATGGCTCGGTCAACGGAGATAAGGGTGTTTTGGTGCCGGAATTCGGCCGACTCTACTGCTCGCTTGGCACGTTTCAGGACGATCTCTTCCGATTCTTCGGTCAGTTCGTCGGCGTCGTACATTTGCTGCAGTTGCTCAAGTTCCTCTTTCGTATTTTCCAAAGACGCTAGCGAACCTTTGAGAAGATTTTCTTGTGTCTTGATGGTTCGTTCGCGGTCTACTTTGACGAAGTTGTTGTAGCTTTGTTGGGCAGTTTTCCATGTTCTCTCAACGGCACTGCGCTTTAATTTTTGGGCGGCCAGAAATTGCTTGTGGTTGAACTCATCTTCTTCCATCGTGATTGTCGCGAGCCGCATTTCGATATCTGCAGATTTCATCTTCTCGTTGATCGGTTCACTGTCAAACCAAACAACATTTTGCCCCGCTTTGACGGTCGACCCGTGCGGGACGAGTCGTTCGATTTTGTAACTGGTGATTTGTTCGGTGTCGGCCTCGATCTCTTCGGTAACGACGGCTTCAATCACGCCTTTCAGCTGGGTGGTCTTGGGACCGGCATCACTCGCGGAGTCCGGTTCGCCTTCGGCACGCGCAGGGAACGAAATGGCAAGACTAGCGACCAGAACGATGGAGAAGAGACTGAACTTGACGGCGTGGGAACGCATGACTGAATGACCTGTTGCTGTATCGAGAAGTACACAAATTCGGAATTGGGATACGATTCTAATCACAGTGGAGACCGAAGGTAGGCCCGATTGGAATTGCCGACCGAGAAGTTCGGGGGCGGCGCGTAGAATGCGGGGCCTTTCCGTGGTTTTCGTGGCTGGAAGCGTCAAACTCTCGTTTTAGCGGGGTTTGTGGGCATTGATGAGCTCAGGTGACGGAACTTGTTCGCATGACGAGCGTCGGGAACGGCCCGGTCGGGCACAGAGTCTGGCGAAAGGATCAAGGCAGGTCGTATGAGCTCATGTTTAGATGGGTGTGGTCGGAGTGAGCACCCATAGTACGGCCTTTTCCGGTGGGGGCGTTTCAGGCGAATCTTGGGGAGCATCTTGTTGCGTGGCATCTGTGACTTGGCGTTTGTGACTTGGCGTTTGTTGCGTTCGGATGTGGGGTTGCACGCGGTGTTGAGCGAGTTTCCAATCCTGCGTGTGGGGGCGCACTGGCGCTCACCAAACCGTGCCGGAAATGTTGGTCATTCGTCTTGCTTTGCGGACCCCGGGTAAATGGGAACGACCAAGGCGTGTTGGTAACCGTGCGCTCATTGTTTCCGCACAAATTCCAATCAGGTTGCAACCGTCCTAAGTCAGCTTTGGCTCGTGTAGGGCTGGTTGGAATCACTAGCCCTCTGAATCACTAGCGACTGGTGTCACCAACGCTGGACATGCATTCTATTTCTTTCTCACAGTCCTCAATCTCGATAAAGCATGACGGCCAGCATGAATCAATTAAAACCATCTGTGTGTATTGACGCGGTATTCGAGGGAATAGCCGTAGACAAGGCAGTGAAGCAGGTGCAAGCTGCGGGTGTCACTGCGTTCGAGTTCTGGGGCTGGTGGGATCGAGATTTAGCTGTAATTGAAGATGCGAGAGATCAAACTGGGTTGGAGATTTCAGCCTGTTGTACCAAGTTCATCAGTCTTGTCGATTCCACGGTGCGGGATCAGTATCTCGAGGGCTTGGAGCAATCGATACAAACTGCTAAACGGCTCAGATGTAAGACTTTGATTAGTCAGGTGGGTGACTCAATTCCCGGGATCAGTCGTGCTGATCAACATGCTGCATTGGTGGATGGTTTGCGAGAAGCGGCGCCAATGCTGGAAGCCTCTGGAATCACACTGGTGATAGAACCTTTGAATGAACTGATCGATCATCAGGGTTACTATTTGGTCCGCAGCGAGGAAGCGTTTCAAATCATCGATCAAGTTGGTTCGCCCAACGTGAAGGTGGTGTTCGATATTTACCATCAGCAGATCAGTGAGGGGCAACTGATCGCCAATATCACTTCAAATATCGATAAAATCGCGCATTTTCACGCTGCTGGAAATCCTGGGCGTCACGAACTGACGCGGGGAGAATTGCACTATCCATCAATTTTTGATGCGATTTCTGCCACCGGCTATCGTGGGTTTGTGGGGCTGGAGTATTGGCCTGTCGGCGACGCATCAGCGGGGCTTCGTGAGATCGCAACTTGGTTTGGTAACTAAAGGCTGCTATTGCGGTTTGCAGGTTGGATTGTTTCTTGCGGCAAAATTCACGAAGCGTAAGGCGGAATTGGCGTGGTTGCCGCCTAGTCGCTCGTTTCATGGTTAGAATGTCGGCCCTGAAGGGGATTCGTCGTGCTGCTATAACCTTGAGGTTCAAGTCGGTCGGCGGGTCGGCGGGTCGGCGGACCGTATAGAAGTATGTGGGCGTTCCCAGTTCAGTTCGGTAACGAAATTTACAAGTTCAACAGCAGAGCGTAATGGCAACACTTCCACCTCGTTTGCAGCGTCTGACGGACTCGTTGGAGGACTTAGCATTGGATGCGATGTTGGTTACCGGCGAGATCAACGTGCGTTACCTATCGGGTTTTACCGGTGACAGTAGCTATTTGTTGGTGACGCCTCAGCAAACCACCATTCTCAGTGATGGGCGTTACACAGCGCAGATTTCCGAGCAATGCGCGGGGATCGAAACGCAGATCCGAAGTTCAACCCAGTTGTTGCGAGATGTCGTCAAGGACGTGCTTGGTGCTTCAGGGGAAAAGAGAGTTGGTATCGAAGCTGATAAGCTCACGCTTGCTGAGTTTCAGTTTCTGGAGGCGGCTTGCGAAGGTATTGAGCTCGTCGCGACCACGGCTGTCGTTGAGAAACTTCGCATGATCAAAGACGAGGGAGAAATTGCCTCCACTCGAAAGGCGGTTGAGATTGCCGAGCGGGTATTCACGGAATTGGTTCCAAAATTGACCCGTGAACACACCGAGAGGGCGGTCGCTCACGAGATCGAGCATCGGATGCGTTTGCTGGGTGCCGAGGGGTGCAGTTTTGCACCAATCGTTGCAGCGGGACCGGGGGCCGCACTGCCTCACTATCAGCCCCAGGACCTGGCGCTCGCCGATCACTCGTCCCTCTTGATCGACTGGGGAGCCAAGTTTCAAGGTTACGCGAGCGACCTGACGCGTACACTCCACCAGCAAAATGCCAGTGATGCATTCAAACGGGCCTATGACGGCGTTCTGGAAGCCCAGCTTGCAGCGATTGAGCTGATTAGACCGGGTGTGCCGGTCAGGGAAATAGACGCTGCGGCACGTGCTGCACTGGACCGGCACGGCATTCTCGATGCCTTCAAACACGGATTGGGACATGGAACAGGGCTGCAAATTCATGAGTCACCTCGAATGTCACCTATTAGCGAGGAAATACTCGAAAGCGGCATGATTATCACCGTGGAACCCGGTGTTTATTATGATGGGGACTTCGGGATTCGGATCGAAGACGACATTTTGGTCACTGATTCTGGCCACCAGGTTCTCAGTAACTTGCCAAAGGGCCTCGATGATTGCCGTTTCATCCTGTAAAACCTTGAAAATTGAGGCAGCGCAGAAACGATATGGGGCGTTTGAGTCCCCCATGCCTTTCCTAGATTGCCTGTCTGTCCCAGAGCACTGGTTATCTCATTCCAAATATTATTGATGGCGAAGCAGGATATGACTAAAGGCCAACAGCCCAAGGATATTTTCGACGTGAAGCGGATTCGAGAGATTATCGAGCTGATGGAGGAACATGACCTAAGTGCGGTCGATCTCCAGCAGGGCGATGAAAAAATCAAATTGAATCGCGGCAGCGTCAGCCCCGTTTACTCGGCACCACCAACGGTTGCCGCTGCCGCCGGTCCGGTACCTGCGGCAGCTGCGGACAGCCAAAGTGATGCAGGGACGATCACGGTAAATGCACCCATGGTCGGAACGTTCTATGCCCGAGCGAATCCGGAATCAGATCCTTTTGTGAAGGTCGGGGATATGGTTTCCGAGGACACGGTTGTATGTATCGTTGAGGCAATGAAGGTGTTCAACGAGATTCCTGCCGAATGTAGTGGGAAGGTTGTGGAAGTCCTGGTGAAAGACCAGGAAGCAATCGATTTCGGCAAGCCGATGTTTCGGGTTGAGCCAAACTAGTAACCAGACCAGTGGAAGTGCCGCGTCTACGCGGCTTTACAGAAACGTGGTGACGTCACCCGTTTGCGATCGTTGCAGAGTCCAGCTTTGACTTGGCTTTCGTGGATCGTTAAATCTTGTCCCTTGCGATTCCTTTTCATCGTTTATCCGTGTTTAAAAAAATACTGATAGCCAATCGTGGCGAAATTGCCCTCCGCATCATTCGGGCCTGTCGAGAGATGGGAATTCAATCCGTTGCTGTCTACAGCGAGGCGGATGCGGATTCCATGCATGTCCAGTTAGCGGACGAAGCATATTGTGTCGGTCCAGCCCGCAGCGTTGACAGTTATCTGAAGATTGACCAGATCATTGCTGCTGCTGAAGTCGCGGATGTCGATGCGATTCATCCGGGTTACGGCTTTCTCGCCGAAAACTCTCATTTCAATGAAGTCTGTCGCTCCAGCGGCTTCGAATTCATCGGGCCCAGCCCAGATGCAATGGAAAAGCTTGGTGACAAAAATACAGCCAGAGCGATGGCGGTGGCCAGCGGTGTTCCCGTTGTTCCAGGCAGTGACGGGCTTGTCGAGGACGACACTCAAGCACTGGAGGTTGCTCGGGGAATCGGATACCCAGTCTTGATCAAAGCC